>JAVBRG010000042.1:0-72462 GCA_031548195.1 Planctomycetota bacterium
GGGGGTCTGGGGGCTTGCCCCCAGAATGGCAAGACCAAACCCCAGCCAGCCATGCGCCATTCCATGCCTATCCCCGTTCCTTAAAGTAAAAAAGGAACGGAAGCCCGGCGGATCCTTGCCGAAGTCCGGAGAGTAAAATAGTGGAGCCGTCTGGTCAGGACAACCCCGGCGCGACAAGGGGAGGCCTCACCACCCGCCGTTCCCCGTGACCGGTAAAATTGCACTTGCGCGCCTGCAAAAAACCCTCCGGACCCCGTCGAACCGGGCTTCCGTTTGGGTGCGACATACTGCTTGGGCATGGGCCAAAAATATCTTTGGACCAGCCCTTACCGCTTCGCCGGCTCCGCGGAAAGACCGGCGTCACAGAAATATTTGTAGCGGCGTTCACGCGGGGGGGATGAAAATTTTCTTTTTTTTTGCCATTTTTGCCGTTTTTGCCGTTTTTGCCCTTTTTGCCGTGGCCGGTATGCTGGCTTTTTTGATAAAGTACCGTGGCGGGACGCGGCTCCGGAACTTGTAACGCCTGACCCCTCCCCACACGTCATTCCGGCGCCGGGAACGTCGAACCGGGGGGAAGCGCAACTCGCCGGAATCCAGGACGATAAACCGTCGCTGGGTGGTTCCACTAAACACCCTATCGGTGTCAAAAATTACACCTCCGTAAGACAAGGAGCAAACGCCACTGTAGCGGTCGTCTATCGGCCTGGATTCCGGCGAGTTACGGCTTCCCCCCGGTTCAACGCTGGCGGCGCCGGAATGACGTGTGGGGGAGGGGTCGCCGTGACAAGATTCCGGAGAAGCGCATCTCCCGAATTTCAAAGTGTCCTCGGTATAATCGCCTCGTAACAGCGGTTTCTCGGCCTGGATTCCGGCGAGTTACGCTTCCCCCCGGTTCGACGTTCCCGGCGCCGGAATGACGTGTGGGGTGGGTTTTGGCGTGACAGGATGCGGATTGACGTAAGATTTGAGATGCGCCCGGATGTGGATTGATGTAATAAGTGAGAGGCGCCCGGATGCGGATTGACGTAAGAATTGAGAGGCGCCCGAGTGCAGATTGACGTAAGAAGTGAGAGGCGCCCGGATGCGGATTGACGTAACAAGAGTCGAGACGCGGACCATTCTGGGAGGGCTTCGCCCCCCAGACCCCCCAGCCCGGGGCGCAAGGTATATGGCTGACCGCTCTGAATTTGCAACCTTCGGGGCGGCCCGGACGCAAAGGCGCGCCTTTGGCGCTGTTTGCTCTAGAAGGAAGGGCCGCGTTAACTAGTTTCTGATGCGTTATTACCGAATGTTGTTCTGCCTCTTTTATTACGCGGCCCATTAACCGCATTTTGATAACCGCTAACCGCGCACCACAACCGCTATTTGACTCTTTTATAACCACATTTCACAAGGGGGCTCGGTTCTGCCTGGTTAGGCAGAACCAGTTGCGCCCCCTTAAACCCCCCAACCAGCGATTCCGCTGGACCAGATCACGCCAAGCGAAAATGCTACCCTACACCCTGACCGGCGGCACAAAACCCACCGGCGCCGACACCCTCCCCTCCGCCAGCAACTTCAACCAATCCTCACTACAATACAACAACGTCCCCGACACCACCCCACCGGCATCAACAACATCCCCACAAACGGAATCAAAAACATCGCCTGCATCGCCACCCCAAATCCCAACATCTCCCAAAAACGCTTGTCCACAAACAACCGCTTATGACGAAAACGCAAAAAATTCCGCGCCATCGAAGCATCCAAAAAACCAAACCCCGCAAAATACGCCCCCACCAAAAACAAAGGAATAAACCCCACCACAGGCACCAACAATAACGGCAATACCAATAAAGTACAACATAACTGCCGCAATAAATTCTTCAACGAATCGCCAAAACTCAACAAACCCGCCCTCGCCGTAAAACGCAACGGCAAACCCTGCTTCTCCACCCCACCCGTACACGCCGCCTCCACCCGCTCCGACAACATATCATTCAACGGAGACGCTAACGCCATCCCCACCCCGGTAAAAGTGAAAAACGCCGCCGCCAACGCCAATACAGACATAATAAACTTCATCAACCACCCCATACTATTCACCGCCGCCGACAACCACCGCCCCACCGGACCCAAAAACACCCAGTTGACTTCATAAATCTGCCACCGCCATAAAAAATACAGGTAAACCATAAACGCCAAACCATATAAAATTATATTCGCCAACAAAGGCAAAACCGCATAACGCTTCAACCCGTGATGCGTCAACAAAAACCTCGCACCAATAAACGGCAATCCAATACCCCGCCGAAAAGCTGAAAAATCAAAAGACGAACGTGACATGCCAACCCTTACCTTTCTGGATCAATACCAAACTGTCGCCAAACAGACAGCTACAAAAAAAGGCGCCCGCAAACCCCGGGGCGCCCTTCGCGTATACCTGTTAAATAGCTAGCTTTTGGCAAAACCCGCCTCGCTCTTGAGCGGATTGTCACTGTCCTTGACCGGAGCGACAACACTCTTGCCGTTCAAAGCATCCTGCAAAATCTTCTCGTTCTGATGCGTCAAGGAAGTCTTAATCACCTTCCCCCCCATGCCGCGCAATTCCTCCAGCACCTTGTCCGGCGTCGCCTTGCCGTACAAAACAAAAAGGAGGGACGAGCCGGGAGTGAAACTTTCCGCCAAATCCTTCATGAATTTGTCGTTGACCCCGATATCGGTCAATGCACCCGTCGCCGCCCCCGCCCCAGCTCCCACCGCAAACCCCAAAACCGGATTCAGGAAAATGAGACCAATCAACATTCCCCAAAAACCCCCGCTCAAGGCGCCGGTGGCGGTCAAATTATACATCTGCTGCAACTTCACCTTGCCGTCCGGCTTCTTTATCGCCACCACCGCATCCTCGACGTCAATCAAATAATCCTTCTTCATCTGCATAAGTTTGGTGCGGACTTCATTCGCCTTTTCCTCGGTGTCAAAGGCAATCACAATCAAATCGCTCATGATATGCTCCCGATACTTACGTTCTCCCTCATAAATCCATGTCGGAGAAAACATACCGGCCCGTTGCCGCAACCGGCAGACAATCCGCATCAATACCTGGCCATAATCTTGAAGTCCATGTCCTGGAAGGCAAAAATGCAGTCGGCCAATTCCAACGTGCACAGGTAAGTCAAATCAATGCAGTCGTTCTCAATCTGCCGCATCAACTCCCGCGCCCGCGCCGAATGGACGGTAATCCTCAGCTCCGAATAACGCACCGCCTGCTGCGTTTCGATGAGGAACCCCCAGTCGGAGGATATCGCCAAAAACAGCTCCCGAACCGCCTGGTTCAAAGCCCGGATCAACAGGGGGTGCTCGGTGTACTTGTGCTTGGTGGCCAAATCGCTCATCTTGTTCGCCAGCCGGAACATGTGCCGGTAAACCCAGCAGTTCGGCTGATAACTCCTGCCATCCACCCAAGTCTGGAAATAGTCCTTCTTCCCCCACGAACTGGCGCCCGGCATCATCTTCTGGTGAGTCGGGACTTCTCCGAGATATTCGGACGGAGTCACCGGCCGCACTTCCTGCTGATCGTAAAGCATCTTCTTCAGGACCGACTCAATCCACATCGGCCCCTCTTCCCACCAATGGCCAAACAATTCCGCGTCGTAGGCCGAAACAATCATCGACTTCCGGTTGGTGGTTTGCAAAACGTGGTTCGCCTTCACCCCCCGGTAATAGGCGAACTGCCCGGCCTGCTCATGCACCGTGCCCTCGGCCCACATCGGGTTGTAATAATCCTTGTCGCCGAGATTGCCGCCTTTCTTGGTTATCCGGTAATACTTGATGCCGGTGTTGCGGCGAACATTCGCGGTGTGGAAATATTCCGGTAAATAATTCCACTCCGCCTCGTAGCCGAGGTCCCGGTACCATTCCTTGTAATTGGGGTGGCCGGGATAACCGCCCTCGCGCGACCACACCGAAGCCCGGGTCTCCTCGTCAATGCCGAAGAACGCCACACCGTTCGGGGAAATGACCGGGGCGTCCGTTCCAAAGAAGGAGCGGGTGTCGCCTTCAGTTATGCCGTTCGCGTTCAGGAGCGCCCACTTGATGCCGGAGTCGGCGAGGAATTTGTCAATACCCGGGGTGTAGGCGTTCTCGGGCAGCCACATGCCGCGGGGGGGACGGCCGAAGACGCGGGTATACTGGTTGACCCCGGTCTGCACCTGCCCACGGACCGACTCGGGAATATGCTTGAAGAGGGGGAGAATCATGTGGGTCGCGGCACAGGTGATGACCTCGATTTTGCCCATGTCCTGGAAATCGCGGTAACCGCGGGTCAAATCGCCTTCGTAAGCGTCGAACACCTCCTTGGCAATCCAGAAGCGGTGCAGGGTCTGTTCAATCGTGTTATACCAGGGCTTACCTTTCGAATTGTCCCGCTCGCGGGTGGCGAGGCGGATCAATTCGTCGATGTGCCGGGCCGCCCGCATCTTCAGGGACGGCGTCTGCATCATGGAAAGCAGCGAAGGCGTCAGGGACAGGGTAATGCGGAAATCGATCTTGTCCTTCTCCAGCCGCCAGAACAAGTTGAGCAGCTGGGTATAGACCGACACCACCGCCTCCATGAACCACTGTTCCTCCAGCGGCACATCGTACTCGGGGTGATGGATGAAGGGGAGGTGCTGGTGCAGGACCAGGGACCAATAGCCCTTTTCCTCCTGGGCGTAATGGGTGCGGTTTTTCCAATAATTATATTGGTTGAAACGCCAGTCCGAGGTCGGCACTTCGAGGATGACGTTATTGGGATCGACCTGAATGGACGGCCACTCCGCGTACTTCTGCTGGGTGGTGCGGGAATTCTTGGGGGCGTAGGCGGAATTCGAGCGGGCGATCATCTCGAAATATTCGGTGCCATTGGCGCGGTAGCCGAGTTCGGCGATATAATCGTTGTCCGGCTTCACCTTAATCCAGTACTCGTTCTTGTCGGCGAGGTAATCGTCGACTTCAAAAACGTTCTGGAAATTGAAGCCGTCGAACTCGATGCCGGTGACCTGGTAGACACGGAGAATCAGCCGGTTCTTGCCGAAAAAGTCGGCGCCGAATTTTTCCTTCAGGTTCTTGCGGCAGCCGTCGTCCACCTCCCACAGCACGTAAATGGTCTCGGGATCGCGCGGAACCAGGTAAAGGTAGGTTTGATTGTAGAACGGATCCAGATAAGGCACTTCCTTGAGAAGTTCAAGATCCGGCTTCACTCGAACCCCCTCCTCGCCTGGAATGCTGTCGCCCGGTTTCAAGCCATCGTCGTAACTTATCGCCGCCCCCCGCTGCACGCCGGTATTCGCCGACACTCTCCCGCCGGTGCGGAGAACGTCGGGGAATTCGGCCGGTCGCTTGGAAAACTCCTCTTCCGCCTCCACCGCCTTCAGGTTCAGGTTCGGCGTCTCGGCGGCGGCCGCCGCCAAACCGTGGGCCCCCACTCCCACGGCGACCGGGGAGCCGGGAGGCGGCTGCTGGAGAACGCGTTTGGCGTTGTCCGCCGCCGTCACCGGTTGCAGCAGGGGCGGTCGGACAAAAGGGGGTGCGTCGGAAAGGGCGGGGTCGCCTTTCGGCAAAGGGGGAGTGATCGGGGTCGGGGGAACGGCTGGAAGATCTTTTTTAATATCGTCAGACATCGTTACTCCTCAAGAAAACTTCTATGAACACGTTCAATCACCCTCTTTGGCAAGCGGTTGCGGTGTTTCCGGGAATGGCAGGGGGCGGTTTGCTCGAGACTCACGAAACTCCACCATATGGCAAAACCTCAAAAAACGCAAGCGAACTTTCCCGCCTCACGTCCCCGTCCGGACCGACACCAAATCGAGAAAATCCTCGGGATCGACCTTGTCCACCGCCAGGACCAA
Organism: Planctomycetota bacterium; assembly: GCA_031548195.1. Lineage (GTDB taxonomy): Bacteria > Planctomycetota > SZUA-567 > SZUA-567 > SZUA-567 > JAJBSZ01. Next base: position 5,868 of record JAVBRG010000042.1, read on the forward strand.
AATTCTCCGTTCCTCGAGCATTTGAATCGCCTCCCCCACCACCTGCGACAAATCCGTCGCGCTGACATTGTGAAACACCACGTTCAACTTCTCAATCTTCTCCAAACGCTCCGCCATTTCCCGCAACTTCCGGTACAACGCCAAATGCAGCAGCAAATCGGCCCGCAGCTTCTCCAGCGATTCCGGCTTCTTCTCCAAATGCTCCACCTCGAAAGCGTTTCTGTCCGCATAAGTGACTATGGAATTAGCCAGCCCCACCACCTCCTCCTCGCTCGGGGGAACATAACTCGCCCCCGCCGGACTGGCGGCGATCGCCTCGTCGACCCTCCGCTGCAATTCGGTGAGGCGGCGTTCCAATTTACCCTGCCGGTCGATAAGCCGGCTGTGCCTGCCCCAACGGAGCGGCGTGATCAGATGGTTCCACCATTTCAGCCGGGCGATGACGAACGCCATCGATTGGGGGGGAAAGACGCCGGATTTGATGCTGTCGGCCTTTTGGGTGATTTGTTCGGAGGAGCGGATAATCACCCCCCACACGGTCCAGGCGAGCAGCACCGCGAAGAATACGAAAGAGGCCTTGGCCAGCCCGGGTTTGCCGAAAATATACAGGGCGGCCGATACCAGCAGGGTGACAATCAAGGTGGCGAAGGAGGTTGCCGGCGTGTCTTCGAAGGAACTACCGCCACGGGACACCATGTCGTCGCCGGTGCGCTGGCAGAAGAAGTCGAACAAATTGGGGACGTGCAGAACGTCCTCACGCGATTCGTTTGCTGCATCCATGAGACTTTACCCCCCGACCGTACACAAACGCATCGCCAAATCCCTCGGCGCCACCCCCACCTTGATGCCGCATTCCTTAATGCGCGGGCCGAACCTCTGCAAGAGGCCGTTCTTCGCCGTGTCCGGGGTATTGTTTTCCTTGGACAAATGCGACAGAACAATCCGCCTCAGCCTCTCCCCCCCGAGTCCGAACAGTAAATCCGCCGCCTCGCCGTTCGACAAATGCCCGCCGGAACCGCGTATCCGCGCCTTCAGGTACGGGGGATACGCCCGGTTCGCCGCCAGCATGCCGGGGTCGTAATTGCTTTCCAAAAAAACGAAGTCGAGGCCGGCCAAATGTTCGGCCAAACCCGGGAAGACATGCCCGAGATCGGTATAAATCCCGCAGCGCCGGCCGTTACGTTCCACCGTAACCACCACCGGCTCGGCGCCGTCGTGGGGAGTGGGGTGAAATGAAAACTTCAAGCCCGCCACCAAAAGCCCGCCGGAAGCGTCGACGACCTCGACCCGGACATTCCCCAAACCCACCCCCGCCGCGTCGCGGGTTCCCCGGGTCATCCACAGCTTCCAGCCGTGCTTCCTCTGAAGAATACCCGCCCCGCGGATGTGGTCGACGTGGTCGTGGGTGACGATTATCCCCCGCACCAAACCGGCGTCGCCGCCGGCGGCGGCAATGTTGTCCAGCACTTTCTTACCCGACAATCCGGCGTCGATCAGGACCGCCCCCTCCGGACTCTCCACATAATAGGAATTCCCCGACGATCCGCTACCCAGGGAGGCAACCCGCATCGGCATGTCAATTCACCTCGCTACCGTTTCCAGATCCAAGCCGTCCCGGACTCCCGCCTCGTACAGCCGGGTCGCCCGCGCCGCAATCATCACCGCGTTGTCGGTGCATAACGCCAGCGGAGGAACCGCCAATCGCATGCCCGCCGCCGCCACCGCCGCCGCCATTTTATCCCTTAAATATCCGTTCGCCGCCACCCCGCCCCCCAGCGCCAGCCACTTCACCCCCACCCGCTTCGCCGCCGACAGGGCCCGGCTGACCAGGGCGTGCGTCACCGCCTCCTGAAAAGACGCCGCCGCATCCTTCACCCCCTGTTCGTCCAGAAGGAGTTCCCCCTTCCGGCCCGCCCTGCCCCGCGCCGCGTACATCACCGCCGTCTTCAAGCCGCTGAAGGAAAAATTCTCGCCGTCCGGCGGCAGGCACGACTGCCGCCAATTGTACGCGCCGGCATTCCCCCCCTTGGCCGCCTTTTCTATCCGGGGCCCCCCGGGGAAGCCCAAACCCAGCAGCTTCGCCGCCTTGTCGAAGGCTTCGCCGGCGGCGTCGTCCAGGGTCGTTCCGAGGCCGGTCATGCTCGCGCGGCCGTGGGCGGGGTCCTCGACCAGATAAAGATTGCTGTGACCGCCCGACACCACCAGGGCGACGTAGGGGAAACGCAATTCAGGATTGGCGAACTCGGCGGCGGCGATGTGCCCTTCGATATGGTCAACCCCTATAAGCGGTTTTCCCCAGGCCAACGCCAATGCCTTGGCGGCCGACACCCCCACCAGCAAGGCGCCGATCAGGCCGGGACGGTTCGTCACCGCCACGGCGGAAAGATCCGCCGGATTCACCTTGGCGTCGGCGAGCAGTTTGTCCACGCCGGGGAGCAGGCATTCCATGTGGGCGCGGCAGGCGACTTCGGGGACGACCCCGCCGTAAGCGCGGTGCAGATCGATTTGACTGGCGACAAATTGGGACAGGACTTCGCGGCCGTTTCTGAGAATGGCGCCGGCCGTTTCGTCGCAGGACGATTCGAGGGCGAGGACAAGGGTCTCGGGCATGGGGAATGGTTCACTTTTAAGCGTCAAATCGGTTCCGTTTCGATAATCCGCGCCGGCGTCACCACCTTGTGCATCGGCATGTCGGCGTCTGTTTTCGGAATGGCCGGATATACCTGAAAATCGTACCCCGCACCCACCCGGTGCATATCCCGGTATTTTCTGAACAAGGCGTCGTAAACCCCCGCCCCCCGGCCCAAACGGTCGCCGTCTTCCGAAAAACACCGCCCCGGCGCAATCGCCAGCTGGATTTCCCCGCCCTTCGCCACCGGGCAGGTATCATCCGGCACCAGAATCCCCCCCTTGCCCTTGACCAATTGCCGGTCGAGGTCGTCGACATAACGCAAACCCACTTCCGCCTCGCCCAGCCACACCGGCAAGGCCAAAACCCCGCCCTCCTCCAGCCAGCGGCGCATGAAGTCGGTAATATCCGCCTCGTCCGGCAGGGCGGAGTAGCCGAGAATGGGACCGGTGGCGTTTTCCAGCGCCACGTCCCACAGCTGCTCCAAAAGTTCCGCGTCCAGGCGCCGGCGCTTCTCGCACGGATTCAGGGCAAACTGTTCCCCCGCCAATCGCCGCCAGCGCTTCTTCGCCTCCCGCACCTCATCCTTGGCATCGTCAGGCATATGCAACCGTTCATCCTTCGCTTTCAACATGCATCAGCGACTCGACCCGGTACTTCGCCAAATTTTTACGGCCGTGCAGGAAATCCAGTTCAATCAGGAACCCCAAACCCGTCACCGTTCCCCCCTCGCGTTCAACCAATTTCACCATCGCCTCGGCCGTCCCGCCGGTCCCCAGCAGATCGTCCACGACCAGCACCTTTTCCCCCGGCTTAATCGCGTCCTGGTGCATGTGCAGGATGGCGGTGCCGTATTCCAGTTCGTAGGCCTGCTCGTAGGTTTTCCAGGGTAGCTTCCCGGGTTTGCGGATGGGGACTATGCCCCAGCCCAGCTTGTAGCCCAAAGCCGCCGCGAACATGAATCCGCGCGCCTCGGCGGCGCAGACCTTGCTGGCGCCGCTTTTGCCGAAGCAGTCGGCGAACCAATCCACCGCGTATTTGAAGGCTTTGGGATCTTCGAGGACGGGAGTGATGTCCTTGAAATAAATGCCCGCTTTGGGAAAATCGGGGATGGTGCGGATAATGCGGTTTAGGTCCATTTTTTTTCTCTCTCTCCCTGGCAAAAAGGGGAAAAATGCCCAGCGACGCCGAAAGAATTCGGTTAAAGTGGAGTTCACATTTATAACCCATACGCAAAACATTGCAAAGGAAAAGAGATACCGCCCGTTTCCGGCCCAGCCTCAGGATCCCGCCGCCCGGTCCCAGCGCTTGCCGTACAAACGGACCAGCTCCCGCCGCACCGGCAAATGCTCCCGCGAACTCAATTCGGGATCGCGTTCCAGAACCGCCGCCGCGAATCTGCGCGCCTCCACCATGATGTCCAAATCCGCCGCCAAATCGACCAGCCGCAAACCCGAGCCGCCGCTCTGCCGCGTCCCCAAAAATTCCCCGGGGCCGCGAATCCGCAAATCCGCCTCGGCGATGGCGAAGCCGTCCGCCGCCCGGAGCAGCGCCTCCAGCCGTAAACCCGCCTCGCCCTCCCGCGCGTCCGAAAGCATGACGAACCAGCCCTGGCTCACCCCCCGGCCCACGCGTCCCCGCAATTGGTGCAGCTGCGCCATGCCGAAGCGTTCCGCGTCCTCTACCAGCATCACCGTGGCGTTGGGGACATCGACCCCGACCTCGATGACAATCGTGGACACCAGGGCGTCAATCGCCCCGGCCCGGAACCGGGCCATGATTTCCGCCTGATCGGACCGCTTCATCCTGCCGTGGAGAAGTTCCAGCCGGTAATCCTTCAGGACCCCGTCGGCAATGTCGCGGAGCGTCTCCCCGGCCGAACGGAGGTCGCTTTCCTCCGACTCCTCCACGAGCGGGCACACCACAAACCCCTGCCGCCCCGCCGCCAGTTCCCGGCGGAAAATCTTCCAGCCCTCGCCCGGCGACGACTTCGAGGCGAGGACGGTTCGCACCGGTTTGCGGCCCGGGGGCAGGGTGTCTATGACGCTTAAATCCAGGTCGCCGTAAGCCGAGAGGGCGAGACTGCGGGGAATCGGCGTGGCGGTCATGACCAGGGTGTCCGGCCGCACGCCCTTCTTGGCCAAATCGACCCGCTGGCGGACTCCGAATTTGTGCTGTTCGTCGATCACCACCAGGCCGAGATCGCGGAATACCACGCTGTCGGAAATGGCCGAATGGGTGGCGGAGACGATGTCCAGGGTCCCATTGGCGAGACGCTCGAGAACCAGCCCCCGCTCGGACGCCGGCATCCCCCCGACCAATAGCCCGACCGAGACCCGGGCGTTATCGCTGTTTGCGAGAAAGCGGGTGAAGGTGTCGTGGTGCTGGCGGGCGAGGAGGCTGGTCGGGGCCATGATGCAGGCCTGGGTTTTATTGGCCACGGCCGCCAGCAGGGCGTACATGGCGACCGCCGTTTTGCCGCTGCCGACGTCCCCTTGCAGAAGCCGCTGCATCGGAAGTTCGCTTTTCATGTCGTGGACGATTTCCTGGACCGCCTGATCCTGGGCCGGGGTGAGGCGGAAGGGGAAGAGGCGGCGGATGCGCTGGTCGAGTTCGGGGCCGATGGCAAAGCGGCGTCCGGGGATGTCGTGGAGCGCGTGGCGGCGGGCGGCGAGGACGGTAAGCTGCAGGAAAAAGCATTCGCCCCAGACCAGGCGTTCGCGGGCGCGTTTGGCGGCGGCGGGACTCTCGGGGAAATGCATGTTGCGGATGGCCCATTGCAGGTCGGGAAAATTCATTTCCGGAGTGATGACGTCCTGAAGCGGGTCCTCCTGCTGGTCCAGGCGGGTGTCCAGGGCGACGGCCATGGCGGAACGCCAGACGTTCTGGTTGAGGCCGCCGGTGCAGGGGTAGACGGGAACGATGCGGCCGAAATTCAGACTGGTGGCGGGGTCCCAATTTCCGGCGTCGATGTGGTCCGGCAGGACTTCGTGGAGCGGATGGTCGAGGTGAAGTATCGGCCCGACCCGGCGGGCTTTCCCGTGCAGGAGAACGCGTTTTCCGGCCAGTTTGTCCTTCAGCCAGGGCTGGTTGAACCATACCACTTCGAGGATGCCGCCGGAGCCGTCGGTGAATTCGGCGGTGGTGACGGAGGTGGGGGGCTTCCGGCCGGAGAGGGTGCGGGCGCGCTTTTTGATGGCGCGTTCGCTGACGGAAATGGCGGTGGCGAGTATGGTGGCGGGGCGGTCCCCGGGGCAATTGGCGATGGTGAACATGTTCGAACGGTCGGCGAGGTCGCGGGGGAAGGTCCAGATCAGATCCCGGACGGTGGCGATGTCCAGGCGGGCGAAGTCGTCCGCCCGGGCGGGTCCGACGTGTTTCAGGTATTGGATGCTGTCGTCCAGGGATGGGGTCATAGCGTTCCAGGAAGGAAAACTGAAGGCTTGCAAAGTGGCGATTAATCCCAACCGCCACTTTGCATAATTTCACTTCGTCGCCGCAAAACTTCGATCACGCCAAGCACTCCTTCAATTCCCGGCCGTACTGATCCGCCGCGAGCAGCGCCGCCAGGTGATCCTCCTCCGAATACTTCACCGGTTCCCAGTGCGTGCATTCGCCCGGCTGGTTCATGCGTTTTATCGCAAGCATCAGGTGTTCCCTGGAAGTGTCCGTGATGTCCAGATCGGCCAGGCAAATCGGCAGCCGGGTGGCGAGGTGGAATTCGTAAGTCGAGGCGATGACCTCCTCCGGCTTTTGGGTGAGGAAGAGTGAGGCGAGAATCCCCATGGCGACTTTTTCGCCGTGCAGATAATGGTGCGTCTCCGGCAGTTCCGCCAGACCCTGGTGGAAGCCGTGCGCCGCCCCCAGGCCGCCGGATTCGAAGCCGACCGTCGACATCAGGGTGCAGGCTTCGACGGTGTCCTCGAGCTGGGGGGTGACGATGTGGAGGTCGCAGTGCTTGACCGCGGCCTCGGCCGATTCAAGGAGCGTTTCGTAGCAAAGTTTGGCGATGGCGTAGGCGGTACGGGTGCCGGAGTAGCCGGTGAAATTCTGCCGCCGGGTCAGGAGGCAGGATTCGGCCTCGAACCAGGTGGCGAGGGCGTCGGCGATGCCGGCGGAAAGGTAACGGGTGGGGGCGGCGGCGATGACCGCGGTGTCCACCAGGACGATGTCCGGATTGAAAAGGCCGTGTATGTCCCGGTTGACGGTGTGGTCCTCGTTATAGACGACGGCGTTTTTGCTGCAGGGGGCGTCGGAGGCGCAGATGGTGGGGATGATGACCAGTTTGGCCGGGTGGAAGTGGGCGCCCCCCTTGGCGGTGTCGACAGCCTTGCCGCCGCCGACGCCGATGATGATTTCGCAGTTGTTCTCCTTCGCCTTGGCGGCTACGTCCCGCATGGCGGCCTCGGTGGATTCGCCGCCGAAGTCGAAGAAGACGATGTGGAGGTGACCCTTGGCGGCTTCCTCGATTTTGGGTTTAAGCATTTTCGCTATGCCCGGGTCCATCACCGCCAGGGCGGTTTTTCCGAGCGGCTTCAGATGCTTGCCGAGTTCCCCGATAGCCCCGGCGCCCTGGATGTAGCGATGGGGGAAAATAGCGCTGCGAATCATGTGGTGCCTTTCCATATGCTGGGCGTTTTGGATCCTGGCCATTCCTCGCGGCGGGATCGCGGCCGGCGGTTTCCGCCCCGCCCGCGCCTCGACCGCCTACCCGCTCCATTCTAACGTTCCCACGACAAAAGGGAACCCTCTACACCGGCGTTTCCCAAAATGAATTTTTGTGTTGACAGCAACCGGAAAATCGCTACCATGCCGATGTTTTAGATGTAAAACTTTGCCATGGGCGGTTACCTCGTGTGTCGCGACTGTGCGGCAATACCGGCTTGCCGGCCGTTTCCGCATTCAAACAAGGAGAAGGGCATGAATAAGGGCGTCTGGTGCTGCATCGGTTGTGTCGCTTTGGGGGCGGCGGGGGCGATTTTGTACATGAAGAACAAGGAAAAGCTGAAACCGATAGCGGCGAACCTGGTCGCCGGCGGCATCCGCCTCAAGGACAAGGCGCTCGAATACGCCGAAAAAACCAAGGAATGCGCCGAGGACATCGTCGCCGAGGCCAAGCACATCAATGAGACCGGCCCCAGTCCCAAATCCTGATCTCAAGGTCTATCGTATCCAGGTCCGGTTTTTCCGCCAACAAGGTTCAATGTATGGAATATGACGTTCTCCACGACATCCCGGGGAGGCTGCGGGTGCATTGCCGCGACCCCAGGGCGACCCGTTTCGCCACCGCCATCGGCCAGCTCCTGTCCACCCAGGACGGCGTGGTCAGCGCCGAATTGTCGCCCCGGACCGGCAATCTGCTGGTCACCTACACCCGGGTCCTGCCGCGCCGGCACGTCCTGAATCTCCTAAATGTCCTTGAAGCATCGGACTGGGAGGCTATCGGCCCGAACGCCGGAAAGCCGCCGGCGACGTTTTTCGAAACGTCCCTCTGCGCCGTCGCCGCCACCGCGTTCTGGCATTTCCTGAAGTGGCTGGTCCTCCCCCCGCTGGTTCGGCACGGCCTCACCTTCCTGCAGGCCGTGCCGTATGTCGGTAAAGGCCTGACCGCCCTGACCCGCGGCAGTTTGGAGGTGGCGGTCCTCGACGGCACCGCCCTGGCCATCCTGGCGCTGCGGCATGATTTCGTCGCCATCCGCACCATCCTTTGGATGTTCTCGGCCGCCGAGGCGCTGGAGGACTGGACCCGGGAGCAGTCGCGGAACAGCCTGACCGAAAGCCTGGCCCTGAAGGTCGATTCGGTCTGGGTCAGAACCGATACCGGGGACATCCGGCGGCCGATGTCGGAGGTGCGCCCGGGCGACCTGGTGGTGGTCCGCACCGGCAGCGTCATCCCCGTGGACGGCGTCGTGGTGGAGGGCGACGCCTTCATAAACCAGTCCGTTCTCACCGGCGAAAGCGAGGCGGCCCACAAGTGCCCGGGGCTGTCGGTTTTCGCCGGCACGGTCATTGACGAAGGGGACATCGTCATCCGGGTCGAGAAAACCGCCAATGACACCCGCCTGCAGGGCATCGTCACCTTTATCGAGCAGTCGGAGGCCTTGAAGGCCGACGTCCAGTCCAGGGCCGAACGCATGGCCGACGCCATCGTCCCCTACAATCTGTTTCTGGCCCTGGCCATCCTGGCCATCACCCGGAATCCGCTGCGGGCATCGGCCGTTTTGATGGTGGACTATTCCTGCGCCATCCGCATGGCGACCCCCCTGACCATCCTCAGCGCCATTCGCGAAGGGGTGAAAAACGGCGTCCTCATCAAGGGCGGCAAATATGTCGAATCCCTCGCCCACGCCGACAGCCTGGTCATCGACAAAACCGGCACCCTCACCCAATCCCGGCCCGCCGTGGCCCGGGTCATTCCCTTCGCCGGCTGGAACGCCAGCGAAGTGCTCCGCACCGCCGCCTGCATCGAGGAGCATTTCCCGCATCCGGTCGGCCGGGCGGTGGTGAAGCGGGCGGAACGCGACAACCTCCGCCACCGCGAGCGCCACGCCAAGCCGGAGTACATCCTGGCGCACGGCATCGTTTCCACCTTGGAAGGCCGAAAAATTCTCATCGGGAGCGCGCATTTCGTCTTCGACGACATGGGCATCGCCCGGAACGGGGAAGCCGAGCGCGAGGCCGCCGTCGAGGCGGAATTGGGGCGTTCCCTCCTGTACATGGCCCACGACGGACATTTGGTCGGCATGCTGTCGGTGGAAGATCCGATACGCGAAGATGCCCAAGCGACCCTCACCGCCCTGTTCGATCATGGGGTCGAAAGCGTGACCATGCTCACCGGCGACGGCGAGCGGACGGCGGGTGCGGTGGCGAAAATCCTGGGGATTAGCCAGTATCATTCCGGTCTGCTGCCGGTTGACAAGGCGGATTTGATCCACGGTCTGCAGAAAAACGGCCGCAAGGTGATTTTCGTCGGGGACGGCGTGAACGACTCCCCGGCCCTTTCGGCGGCTGCGGTCGGGGTCAGCCTCAAGGACGGCGCGGACATCGCGAAGGAAGTGGCGGGAGTGGTGCTGGTGGACGGGCAGTTGTCGGGACTGGCGACCGCGCGCGCCCTTTCGCGGCAGGCGATGAAACGGATCGACTGGCAGTTCGGTTTTATCCTGGGCTTGAACTCCCTCTTGATCCTGTTCGGTTTGTTCGGGGTCATTGCGCCGCGTCTGGCGGCGCTCCTGCATAACCTGGGCACGGTCCTGGTCACGGCGCACAGCGTGAAAAAGCTCTTGCCGGAACGGCTGTCGGACGACATGGTAATCGAAATGCAATTGGAAACGCCCGATCGCGAAGTCGAGGCCGAAGTGGTCGAGGCAGAGGACGCACAGCCGGCGCGGGCGTGACTTTCCCGCTTTATCCCGACCCATCATCCCCTTTATCCCGGTTCACCACCTGCTTTATCCCGGTTCATCACCTCCACAGAAAGGATCTATGAAAATCGAAAGCTTTTTTCCCGGCCGGCTGCGGGTGAGTTCGCCGCTGTTCACCCAATCGGGAGTTTACGACCGGATTAGCGAATATGTGAACGGGATTGACGGCATAAGGAATATTTCCGGCAACCTCCGCACCGGCAGTATCACCGTCCTCTACGACCCCGAGCGCATCACTACGCCGATGCTGATGGACGCCAAGGAGGAACTGGAACGCCTGGAAATGGAGTCGGCATAGCGCTCAGGTAAAATCCAAAATTACCGGTGTTTTTCGAAGTGGCGATGGACCGATTCCATCGCCACTTCGCGTTACAGCGGTCAATCCCGTTTCTTGATACTCTGGAGCAGCACGGCGGCGACGATGATTAGACCCTTGGTGACCTGTTGCTGGTAGGACGGGATTCCGGTCAGGTTCATGATGTTCCCGATCATCCCGAGAATCAGGACGCCCAGCAAGGTGTGGGTGGCGCTGCCGTAGCCGCCGGAGAGGCTGGCGCCGCCGATGACCACCGCGGCGATGGAATCGAGTTCCAGCCCTTGTCCGGCGTTCGCCGAGCCGATGCCGGTGCGGGTGGTGGAGATGATGCCGGCCATGGCGGCGCACATGCCGGAAATGGCGTAGACCCAGAACTTGTACCAGCTGGTGCGGATGCCGGCCAGGCGGACCGCGGTCTCGTTCGAGCCGATGGCGACGGCGAGCCGGCCAAAGGAGGTCTTTCTAAGAATGAAGAGGGTGACGAGAAAGACCGCCAGCATGATGAAGACCGGGGCCGGGATGCCGAAATAGTAGTCGGTGCTGAGATCCTTCAGGAACTTCGCCTGGGGGGGAAGGCGGATGGGGGCGGCGTTCGAGTAGATGTAGGCGAAGCCGCGGGCGATGGTCATGCCGGCCAGGGTCACGACAAAGGGCGCCATGTTCCGCCAGGCCACGAAAAGCCCGTGAAACATGCCCATGAGCGCCCCGACGCCAAGCGTCAGGGCGATGGTGAGGGGGGCGCCGAACTTGAAGGAAAAGAGGGCGGCGGAGACGCTCGTCAGGGCCACCACGGAACCGACCGACAGATCGATGCCGCCGGTGAGAATGACCATGAGCATGCCCATGCTGGCCAGGCCGTTGGGGGTTACTTGCCGCAACAGATTGAAGAGATTCTGCTGGGTGAGGAACACCTTGGACATCACGGCGGAGACGATGAACAGCGCCGCGAAGATCAGGTGCGTGTTGTATTTCAGCAAAAATGCCGCAATGGGCGATCCGCGCTTCATTTCATCCTCCGTTCAACTGATCTGTATGGCGTAACGCATCATTTGTTCCTCGGTGATTTCGTCGCCCGTCAATTCGCCGGTCACCTGGCCGTTACGAATCACCAGGACCCGGTCGCAGATGCCAATCAGCTCCAGCAACTCCGAGGAAATGACCAGAACCGCCAGTCCCGACTCGGCAAGGGAATTAATCAATTCGTAGATTTCGTACTTCGCCCCGACATCGACCCCCCGGGTCGGTTCGTCGAGGATCATCACCCGGAATTGCGAGGCGAACCATTTCGCCAGCACCACCTTCTGCTGATTGCCCCCGGACAGGGACGACACCGGATTGTCCATGTTGTCGGTCTTGATGGCGAGGCGTTTGACCAGATCCCCGACGACGTTACGCTCCTTCCTTCCCTTGATCACCCCCCAGACCCCGGACACCTTCTTCAAGGACGCCATGGTGGCGTTCTCGCGGATGGACATCCTGAGGAGGGCGCCTTGCCCCTTGCGGTCCTCCGGCACCAGGCCGATGCCGGCGGCGACGGCGTCCTTGGGGTGATGGGCGCGCATCTCGACCCCGTCGACGTACACCCGCCCGCCCAGCCGGGGGTCGGCGCCGAAGATGGCGCGGGCAATCTCCGTGCGGCCGCTTCCCACCAGTCCGGCCAGGCCCAGGACCTCCCCGGCGTGAATTTCGAAGGACACTCCCGCCACCTTCTCGTTGACCAGGCCCTCGACCTTCAGGACGACGGGGCCCCGGACGGCATTCCGTTTGGGGTAGAGGGCGGTCAGTTCGCGGCCGATCATGGCGGCGATGAGGGTGTCCTGGTTTATTTCCGAGGTCTTGAAGCGGCCGGTGACGGAACCGTCCTTCATGGCGGTGACCCGATCGGTGATGGCGAAAATTTCCTCGAGGCGGTGGGAAATGTAGACGATGGAAACGCCCTGTTCCCGCAGCAAGCCAAGAATCTTGAAGAGCCGCTCCAAATCGGACGGGGCGAGGACAGCCGAAGGCTCGTCGAGAATCAGCACCTTGACGTTTTCCGAAAGCGCTTTCGCGATTTCCACCACCTGCTGGTAGGCGACGCTGAGGCTGCCGACCCGGGCCAGGGGGTCGATGTCGAAGCCGAGGCGGGCGAGGAGCTCGCGGGTGTCGGCGGTGAGCTTGCGCCAATTGACCAGGCGCGACTGGGGGAGGCGGGAGATATAGACGTTCTCGGCGACGGTGAGATCGGGGGCGAGGGCGAATTCCTGGTAGATGATGCCGATGCCGAGGCGGCGGCTGTCGCTTGGCGACTTGATGTCCACCTTTTCGCCGGACAATAGAACCGTTCCGGCGTCCTTCTTGACGGCGCCGGAGAGAATTTTCATGAGGGTGGATTTGCCGGCGCCGTTTTCGCCGACCAGGCCGTGGATTTCCCCGGGATTGACCGAGAAATCGACCGCCTTCAAGGCTTCCACGCCGCCGTAGAATTTGCTGATGCCTTGCATTTCGACGCTGGGGGTCATGGCTGTTTTCCTTTTGTCAAGCGGCGATTGAACCGCCAATCGCCGCTTGGCAAAAATCGTTGGTTTAGAAAATGGCGTCGGGACGGTAATACTTGGCGACGTTATCCCTGGTGACGGCGACGGGTTCGGTGAAATAGATCTTCGGCATGTCGATTTTGCCCTTCTGGGCGTATTCGATGGCCAGATCGACGGCGGTGCGGGCGACCAGATCCGGGTCGTTCATGCCGGTGGCCATGTAGTTGCCTTCGTTATTGTTCTTGATGAGTTCCATCGCTTCCTTCTGGCCGTCGCAGACCGCGAAAATGCGAATCTGCTGCACCTTGCCCGCCTCTTGAATCGCCTTGAGGGCGCCGAGGGCCATGGAGTCGTTTTCGGCGATAAGCATGTTGATGTCGGGGTAGGCGACGATGATGTCCTCCATCGCCTTGAGGCCGAGTTCCTGCGCCCAGTCGCCCCAGCCCTGAACCTGGAGTTCGAGGGTGGTTTTCCCCTTGGTCAGGAGTTCCTGTTCGATGAAACCGGTGAAGAAGCCGGTGCGGCGGTCGCGGCCGGGGGTGTTCCCCTTGGTGCCGCTGAGGACGGCCGCCTTGACCGGCTTGTCGGTGTAGAACTGGGCGGCGTAGGCGCCGACGGCGCGGCCGTTTTCGAAATTGTTCGAGAGGACGATGGTGAGGTATTCGCCGGTGGGATCGATGAGGGTGTCGAAGCCGATGACCGGGACGCCGCGGCGGGCCGCGTTGTGGGTGGCGGGGACGATGGCGACGGGATCGCAGGCGTTGATGAGCAGGACGTCGATGTTTTGGGAGAGGAGATCCTCGCAGTCGCTGATTTGCTTTTCGAGATTGCCTTCGGCGTCGATGGCGATAAGGGTGAAGCCGCGCTCCTTGGCCAGTTTCTTGGCGACTTCGATTTGCGCCACGAAGTAGGGCGCGCTCTGCTGTTTCATGGACATGCCGATGCGGATGTCCTTCAGGGCTTTCTCGCCGGCCGGGGCGGAAAAGGCTAGGGCGACAAGCGTCAGCAGGCATAGCACGATCTTTTTCATTGCTCTTCCTCTCATTGATCAAAAACAGGGTCGGTCCCCACACGGGACCCGGAATCATAATAAGCGGGCAAGCTCCCCAAAAACCCCCATGGAGGCGCCCACGGGTCACCCCGCCCGCTTGCGGGAGCGGGAGCGGGACAGCCAGCGCAAGTCCAGTTGTTTCATCCGGTCCAGCAGCACGGCGCCCAGGATGACCAGGCCGAGAATGACCTTCTGGGTGTAACTTTCCACCCCCAAGAGGTTCATGCCGTTCTGAATCACGGCGATAATGAAGGAACCGATGAGGGTGCCGAGAATCTTCCCCTCCCCGCCGGCCAGGCTGGTGCCGCCGACCACCACCGAGGCGATGACGTACATTTCGTAGGTGACGCCGTAGGTGGGGGCGCCGGCGTTCAGCTGCGAGGCGGTGATGACCCCGCCCAGTCCGGCGAGGATGGCGGTGATGGTGTAGACAAAAAACAGGACGAACTTCACCGGCACGCCGGAAAGCCGCGCCGCCTCGCGGTTGCCGCCGACGGAATAGATGTAACGGCCGAGAGTGGTGCGGCTCATCATGATGTGGGCGGCGAGGTAGAGAACCAGCATTATCCCCACGGAAATGGGAATCCCGCCCGGGAGCATGCCGCGCCCGAGCCAGGTGAAGCTGGGGGGGAGTTGATATATCGAATAACCGCCGGAGATGATGAAGGCGAGGCCGGAGGTGACCATCATGGTGGCGAGGGTGACGATGAAGGGGGGGATGCTGAAAATGGTGACGAAGAAACCGGTGAAAAAGCCCAGGCAGCCGCAAACGAAAATGGCCAGAAGGCAATAGCCGACCATCGCCCCGGTCCCGGCTTCGTAGGCGCCGCCCCAGTTCTTGATAAGCCAGGCGGCGAGGCAGGAGGCGAAGGCGATCTGACTGCCGACCGAAAGTTCGATGCCGCCGGTGATGATGATCATGGTCATGCCGATGGCGATGGTGGCGATGACCACGATTTGATTGGCGACGTTGATGAGGTTTTCCTTCTTGAGAAAAGTCGGCCACAGATACGGCGTGGGCTTGACCAGGGTGGCGTTCTTCATATTGGGGATTTTGTCGCCCAGATTGTCGAAAATGCCCCATACCGAAGTCGGCTCGCTGCAGGCGACGCCGTCGATATTTTCCCCTTTCGCCTCGGCCGCCCTGGCGATGCGGCGCACCTCCCCGGGCGCGCCTTTCGCTATCCCGGCGACGGCGATACCGTCGGCCTTCAGGGTCTCCTCCACGGCGGCGGCGAATTCCCGCTCCATGGCGTTGTCGCGGATGGCGATGAGGACCCGGGTCGGCCTGGGAGTGCCGGCGGCGAGGTTTTTGGCGACCAGCCGGCCGGCCGCGGCACCTTCCGGATTCTGCGGCGACAAGGTGGTGAAGCTGAGAAACAGGCAGAGCAGGAGCAGGATGAAGATGGTCCCGTAATCGTTAAGGAAGCGCTTCATGCGTGCCGCTTTCTGTTGTCTGGGGATACGATGAAAAGAATTTTCCCAATTACAGCGCGCAACCGGCAAAACCGCCTCCTGTTACCCCGGACACCACCCCACACGTCATTCCGGCGCCATTGACATTGAACCGGGGTGAGGCGTAACTCACCGGAATCCAGGCCGATAAACCGCCGCTCCGTCGCTCGGTGGTTCCACTAAACGTCCTATCAGGGTCGGAACTTACAAATCCGTACGACAGCAAGCAAACGCCACGGTAGCGATTGTCCTTCGGCCTGGATTCCGGCGAGTTACGCTTCCCCCCGGTTGAACGCTTGCGACGCCGGAATGACGTGTGGGGAGGGAACAACGTAACAGCGCACGAAATTACGTAACAATGTTGAGATGCGCCCTACCATCATCCGCTCACCGCCACCCGGAGAACGTCGGCCTGGGTCGCCTCCTTCGGCCGGGCGATTTCCCCGACTATCCTCCCCCCCCGCATCACCAGAAGCCGATCCGCCATGCCCAATGCCTCGGGGAGTTCGGAACTGATCATCACCACCGCCTTGCCGCCGGCGGCCAGTTCGTTGATGATCTGGTAGATTTCGTATTTCGCGCCGACGTCGACGCCGCGGGTCGGCTCGTCGAAAATTATCGCCTCGCAATTGGCCTGGAGCCATTTCGCCAAAACCACCTTCTGCTGGTTGCCGCCGGAAAGGTTTTTCGCCAGCTGCTCCTGATTGGGGATTTTGATGCGGATGGAGTCGACGTATCTGGCGAAGGCGTTTTCCTCGACCCGGGTTTTGATAAAGCTGAAGCGGCTCCACTGCCGCAAATTCGGCAGGGCGAAGTTGTCCCGGACCGACTGGATAAGCACCAGTCCCTGGGACTTCCGGTCCTCGGTCAGGAGCGCGATGCCGGAACGGATGGAATCGCGGGGATTGGCCAAATTCAGCAGTTTTCCGTCCAAAAGCACCTGCCCCCTGTCCATGCGGTCGGCGCCAAAGAGAAGGCGGGCCGTCTCCGTCCGGCCGGCTCCCACCAAACCGACCAGCGCCACCACCTCCCCCGCCCGCACCGAAAAGGACACGTCGTTGACCGTCTTCCCCAGACCTATGCCCCGCACTTCCAGCCGCACCGGGCCGAGCCCGACCCGGCGGGGCGGGAA
Organism: Planctomycetota bacterium; assembly: GCA_031548195.1. Classification (GTDB taxonomy): domain Bacteria; phylum Planctomycetota; class SZUA-567; order SZUA-567; family SZUA-567; genus JAJBSZ01. The sequence goes on from JAVBRG010000042.1 coordinate 22,388, forward strand.
TTCCTGGCTTAATTTCCGGCCGACCATCATTTCAATCAGGGTGGGGCGATCGAGTTCGCTGCGGCTCCGGGTGCCGACGCTCTCGCCGTCCCGTAGCACCGCCACGCGGTCGGAAAGTTCCAGAACCTCGTCCAGGCGGTGGCTGATGTAGATGATGCCCAGGCCCTTCGCCTTCAGTTCGGCGATGATCCGGAACAGCCGTTCCGACTCGGTCTGGGTCAAGGCGGCCGTGGGCTCGTCCATGACCACAATCTTGGCGTCGAGAAGCAGGGCTTTGGCGATTTCAATGCCCTGGTGCTGGGCCACGGACAGGGTCTTCACCTCCGCCTCGGGATCGATGTCGACGCCGACCCGCTCGAAAAGCCCCCTCGCCTCCTCGCGTTCCCTCTTTATGTTTATGAAGCCCCGATGATTCCGTTCCCGGCCGAGAAAGAGGTTCTCCCGGGCGGTCATGGCGGGGATCATGTTGAGTTCCTGGTAAATGATGGAAATACCCAGGGCCGAGGCGGCGTGGGGGCTGACGATGTCCACCCGCCTCCCCTGGATTTCGATGCTGCCGGCATCGGGTTGGTGGGCCCCCCCCAGGACCTTCATCAGGGTCGACTTCCCGGCCCCGTTCTCGCCCATGAGGCCGAGAACTTCGCCGGGATGCAATTCGAGGCTCACCCCCTTCAGGGCGTGGACGCCGGGGAAGCTTTTTTCGATGTTCGCCATTCTGAGGAGCGGTGGTTTCTCGCCCATGAACAAGCTCTTTTCCGGAAGTTTCGCGGAGTGGCGATTGAACCGCCAATCGGCCACTCCGCGTCGTGACCACTTCGCTGCGTGATTGACACCGGTCGCGCAGGCCGCGGTTTACTTCAGGGACGGGTCCTTCATCGCGTCGGCTTTGTAGTACAGCGCGGTGGGAATGAGGATTTCACCGGGGACTTCCTCGCCGTCGACGTAGCGGAGAAAGACCTTGACGACTTCGGAACCGAGCTTGCCGGGGAACTGAATGGGGTCGGCGAAAATCTTGCCGTCCTTGATGGCCTGCTTGCCTTCCGGCTGGCCGTCGAAGCCGACCAGCTTGACCCGGTCCATTTTGCCGGCGCCTTCGAGGGCGGCGATGGCGCCGAGGGCGGTCGGATCGTTGATGCAGAAAATGCCGTCGATGTCGGGGACGGCCTGGAGCATGTCCTGGGCGGCGCGGAATGCCTTGTCCCGGGAGCCCAGACCGGGGAGGTCGGCCATGATGATGATGTCCTTGTCCTTGCCGAGCTCCTTCAGGCGGGCCTTGAAGCCGTCGGTACGCAGAATCACCGCCTCGACCTCGGGGTGATTGATGATGCCGATTTTCCCCTTGCCGTTCAGGGCTTCAATCATGGCTTCGGCGGCCATTTTGCCGCCGGCGAAATTATCGGTGGCGACGTGGCAGACCACCTTGGCGCTGGGATCGAGGCTGCCGATGTCGACGGTAAAAACGGGGATGCCGGCGTCATTCGCTTCACGGATGGTGGCGCCGATGGCTTTCGAGTCGCAGGGGGCGAGGACGATGGCGGCGTAGCCGGAGGCGATGAAATCCTTGACCTGGTTCGACTGCTTGACGACGTCGAAATTGCCGTCGGTGATGACCACGTCGTAGCCGGCCTTGCCGGCCTCGGCAATCATGGCGTCGGCGATTTCCTTGTAGAAGGGATTGCTGAAGGCGAGCAGGGAGCAGCCTATGGTGCCCTTCTTTTCGCCGGCCATGGCGCCGGCGGCGAGCATGGCGACCAGGGCGAACAATAATACGAACTTGCGCATATCGTCTCCTTACGGGAAATTGCTCCCCGGTCCGAGACCCGGACACAATCCGAACCGCCGACCGGGGAAAAAAATTTCAGGCTTGGGATTAAGGCGCCTTTGGGAATAAGGCGACCTTATTCTAGCACATCTATTGTCATTGTCTATCTTTTATAATTTTTTATTAGCGTTTTTTATTATTACGCCAACTTAACAGGAGAATACGCCATAAAGCAATAGGAAAAAGCAGTAAAAAATAGGAAACGCAAAAGGCATACGGGCGAATCCGGCCGGAATATCAACCGGACACCCTTAAGGCGCGCCTTGAATAGGGTTTGACGAACACGGCAAACCGGGTTATGCTGATTATAGCCGGATTGCGGTTTGCCTCGGCTTGACGGGGCGATTTTGCCAAACTCCAGTGCAGTATTCCAGTGCATTATTCCAGTGCAGTACCCCAGTGCGTTACTTCAATCGTCACACCGCGGTTATCGGGTAATTCGATCAATTCCCACCATTCATTCAACAAAGGAGAAGCATATGCAGCGCATGTCCCTGGCCGTCGTGTTGTTGGTCTTCGCGCTCGCCCTGTCCTGCCGGGCGGCAGACCAGCTTCGCATCACTTTCGTCACCCCTCTCCTGGCCCACCCGGTGTGGCTCGAGGCGAAGGAAGGGTTCGAAAAGGCCGGCAAGGATTACAATTTCGACGCCGCCTGGGTGGGACCGCAGGGCGTGGACGTGAACGAGATGGTAAACCTGGTGGAAATCGCCATCGCCGAAAAGGTCGACGGCATCGTCACCATGGCCCTGAATCCCTCGGCCATGATCGAAGTCTTCAAAAAGGCCGAAGCGGCCGGCATTCCGGTGCTCCTGGTCGACTCGGACGCCACCGACGCCCCCCGCTTCGCCTTCCTGGGCCTGGACCCCACCGAAACAGGGGACATCGGCGCACAGGTCCTCCTGAAAGCGCTCAAGGGCAAAAAGATTTTCGGCGCCGGCATCGTCCCCACCATCACCTCCCCCTTCCTCATGGCCATTCAGCAGGCCTACCAGGACGCCCTAGCCAAAAATCCGGACGGCTTCCAGCACGTGGTCATCGTCGAGTCGAACTCCGACATGCTCAAGGCCATCCAGGAATGGGAGAACGTCTTCTCGACTTATCCCGAAGTCAACGCCCTCTACTGCAACGGCGCCGAAACGGCCCCCGCCGCCGCCAAGGTCATCGACGAACGCAACCTCAAAGGGAAAGTCGCCGTGGTCGGTATCGACGCCCTGCCGGAAACGCTGGACGGCATCCGCAACGATCTCATCACCGGCACCCTGGCGGTGAACTTCTACCGCTACGGCTATCAGGCCGGGCAAATGCTCGCCGACTTCAAGCGTAAAGGCGTCAAGCCCGCCGAAGTCGTCATCCCCATCCCCCCCATCGTGGTCACCAAGGAAAACGTCGACACCTTCGCCAAGGACATGCGTAATCCCGCCACCTACAAATAGCGTGCCGGCGTTTGGTAGACCGCCGTAGACCGTCCGGATATTTTTTCGCACTCAATGCGATACGGAATAGTGCTGAAATAAGGACAACCCGGTGAAAACGTGCGGATTATGGGGACATGACCCAATTATTCGGCGGTTCTGAATAATTGGGATTGTGTCCCCGATAATCTCGATAATTCCCGCCAAACTTCTGTAAAGAGGACCCCATGCAGACGCTAAAACGCCTCCTGCACATCCGGGAAATGGGGATTCTCATCCCCACCGTTCTACTGGTCATCGTCGTACAATTCCTGAATCCGGTTTTTCTCAGTCACGACAACATCATCAACATCCTGCGCGCCGCCAGCTTCAACCTGATCGTCGCCATCGGCATCACCTTCGTCCTCATCGCCGCCGGCCTCGACCTTTCCATAGGCGCCGCCCTGGCCTTCGGCGGCGCCTTCACCGTGCTCCTCATGCAGAAGGCGGGACTGCCGCTGATCCTGGCCATTCCCGGCGGCCTCCTCTCCGGCGTCCTCATCGGCCTGGTGAACGGCTACATCATCTACCGCTTCCGCATTCCCTCCCTAATCATGACCCTCGGCATGCAGTACATCATCCGGGGCATCCTCAATATCATCACCAAGGGCGTCCCCATTTATCCCCTGCCCAAATCCTATATGGAATTCGCCAAGGTCGAGCTCTTCGGCGCCCCCCTGGTGGTGGTCGTCTCCATCCTCATCGCCCTGGTCGCCCACATCATCCTCCGCCACAGCGTCTTCGGCCGATCCGTCTGCGCCATCGGGGGAAACCCCGAAGCCGCCCGCCTCTCCGGCATCAACGTCAAGAAGATTTCCGTCCTCACCTACATCCTCTGCGCCACCCTCGCCGCCGCCTCCGGCATCTTCATGACCGCCCGCCTGGGTTCGGCCCAGCCCACCGCCGGCACCGGCATGGAAATGATCGTCATCACCGCCTCGGTCATCGGCGGCACCTCGATGTTCGGCGGTTCCGGCTCCATCGCCGGCACCTTCATCGGGGTCATCTTCATGAGCATCCTCTACAACAGCATGACCCTCCTGAGAATTTCCGTGTTCTGGCAGCAGCTGGTCATCGGCATCATCCTCATCCTCGCCGTCATCGTCGACCAAATCAACCGTGAACGCCGCGAACGCATGGGGAGGTAGGCGCATGCCGGAAATCATCCTGGAAGCCAGAAACATCACCAAACGTTTCGCCGGCACCAAAGCCCTGGACGACGTGTCGGTCAGCCTGGAACGCGGGGAAATCCTCGCCCTTTTGGGCGAAAATGGGGCCGGCAAATCGACCCTGATGAAAATCGTCGCCGGCGCCTACCCGGCCGACGGCCACGAGGGGGAACTAATTGTCAACGGCCAGGTGAAACGCTTTCAATCCCCTTCCGACGCCGAGCGGGCCGGCATCGGCATGATTCACCAGGAAATCCTGGTCGAACCCGACATGAGCGTGGCCAAAAACATCATGCTGGGGCAATTTCCCCGTAAATTCCCGGGGCTGATCGATCACCGCCGCTGCGAAGAGGAAGCCGCCCGCCACCTGGACGCCTTGGGCGTCGCCATCGACCCCAAGGCCATGGTGCGTAGCCTAGCCCCAAGTTACCGGCAAATTGTCTGCATCGCCCGGGCCCTGTCCCGCAATCCCGCCGTGCTGATTCTCGACGAACCGACCTCCGCCCTCACCGAAGAGGAGACGAAACACCTCTTCGGCATCGTGCGCACCCTGAAGGAGCGAAATGTCTCCTGCATTTACATTTCCCACAAACTGAGCGAAGTTTTTGAAATCGCCGATCGCATCGTGGTCCTGCGTGACGGCCGGGTCGTCTCCGGCTACCAGCGGGGCGACTTTAAACCGGGGACCATCATCGCCGACATCGTCGGCAACCGGCAAATGGAGGCGGGGGATCTCCAGCGTCCGGAACCGGGCCGGGAACTCCTGGGCGTCCGCGGCCTCTCCATTCCCTCCCCCATTGAAAAAGGGGGCTACCTGCTCCGCGGGATTGACCTCAGCCTCCGGGCCGGGGAAATCCTCGGCCTGGTCGGGATTGTCGGATCCGGCCGGAGCGAACTCCTGCGGGCGGTTTTCGGGGTGCAGGGGTTTTCGGAGGGGACGGTCAGTATCGAGGGCCGGGAAACGCGCATCCATTCCCCCACCGAGGCCATGGCCAAAGGGGTTTGCCTCCTGACCGAGGACCGCAAGTACGACGGTTACGTCAAGACCATGTCGGTTCTGGAAAACATGACCCTGACCGTCTTCGGCCGCTTCGCCCGGCTCCTAATCAATCACGCGCGGGAGCGTGAGGCGGCAGGGTCGACCTCGGAGCGTCTACAGGTGAAGGCTCCGTCACTGGACGCGAACATCCTCTCCCTGTCCGGCGGCAATCAGCAGAAGGTGCTTCTGGCCAAACAGCTGATGGCGGAGCCGAAGGTGCTCCTGTTGGACGAACCGACCCGCGGCGTCGACGTCGGCACCAAGAAGGAATTTTACCGCATGATGCGGGATTTGACCCGGCAGGGGATGGGCATCGTCGTGGTGTCGTCGGAACTGCCGGAAATCATCGAGGTCTGCGACCGATCTGTGGTGCTGTCGGGCGGGCGGATCGTGGCCCGGCTGGAAAGGGGCGAAGCCGACGAACAGAAGCTGCTCCGCCTCGCCTCCGGGTTCAGCGCTCCGCAGCCGGTTTTGGCGACGAAGGGGGACGCGTGAACGGACGGGAACGTATCCAGGCCGCCCTGGACGGAAAGCTGGCGGACCAGGTGCCGGTGATGCTACATAACTTCCTCATGGCGGCGAAGGAAGCCGGTATAAGCCAGGCGGAATACCGTAGCCGGCCCGACCGGGCGGCCGCGGCGCATATCAGGGCGGTGGAGAAATACGCTTACGACGGAGTGGTGGTGGACATCGACACGACCGCCCTGGCGGGGGCGATTGGGGTTGAGGTTGACGAACCGCCGGATCAGCCGGCGCATTGCCGGGCCGGGGGCTTATTGTCCGAGCTGGAGGATGTGGACGGTTTGAAACGGATTGACCTCCTCGCCAATGCCAAAATCGTGGCCTGGCTGGAGACGGCCCGGCGGCTGGCGGAGCATTTCCGGGGACAGGTGCATGTGCGGGGGAATTGCGATCAGGGACCGTTTTCCCTGGCTTGTCTGGTGAGGGGGACGGAAAATTTTCTGGCGGATTTGATGGACGAGGCGAACCATGCCGCCGCCGACCGGCTGATCGCCTATTGCGGCCGGGTGACCCGGGACTTTATCGCCTTGATGCTTGAGACCGGCGTGGATTCCGTTTCGAACGGCGACAGCATGGCCGGCCCGGCCCTGGTTTCCCCGGCCATTTACCGGCGCTTCGCCATGCGGCCGGAAAGTGAAGTCGCGGCGGCGGCCCGGGCCGGCGGCGGCAAATACCTGCTGCATGTCTGCGGCGACACCACGGCGATTCTCGACGATTTGTCCCGGACCGGCATCGATGGCCTGGAACTCGACTACCTCACCGATGTCGGCAAGGCGAAGGCGGCCCTGGCGGAGCGGATAACCTTTGTCGGGAACATCAATCCGGCGGGGGTTTTGGCGCATGGCGACGTCGGGACGGTACGCCGGGCGACGGAGGAATTGCTGGCCGTGTACGGCTCGTCGCCGCGATTCATCCTGAATGCCGGCTGCGCCATAACCGCCGACACCCCTTCGGAGAACCTCCGGACCATGGTCAGGGCGGCGCGGTCTTTCCGATAGGGATCATTCTTCCGTAGCGGTGCCGCCCCGCAGTAGGCGGTAGGAGGTGGGCGATTCGCCGGTTTTGTTTTTGAACTGGCGGGAGAAATAGTAGTAGTCGGAGAAGCCGCACAGAGTCGCCACCTGTGACAGGGGCATATTGGTCAGGCACAGGTAATACTCGGCCTTGGCGATACGCATGCGGATGAGATCGTCAATCGGATTGGCGTCGAAAAATTCGCGGTAGAGCTGGCTGAAACGCGATTGGCTCAAATGCACCCGGTCCGCCATGTCCTTCAGGGTCCAGGGTTCGGCCGAGTGTTCGCGCAGGGTGTCGCGGAGGGCGGTGAACCGGTCGCGAAGTTCGGCGCTCCGGGCCGACTTCAGCCGCACCGAACCGCCACTGCCGATTTCCCGGGCCATTTCGATGAAGAAGCGTTCCACGCCGCTCCCGACCATCAGGCGCCAGAGTTTGCCCTGGTTCAGGTTTTCGCGTTGGAACATGTTCAGGAGGGGTTCGATGAAGGCGGAATCGCGGAGGTGCAGCGGCTGATTCAGGGGTATGCCGCAGGCTTCCAGGAGCTTCCCCGCCCATGGTCCGTGAAAGTGAAACCAGTTGTTTCCAAAAGGGGTGAAGAGGTCGCCGCCGAAGCATTGGGGATCGTCGGGACGAAATACGATGCAGCCTCCTTCGCGTTCACGGCGTTCCTCGCCGGCGACAAACAGGAAAGCGGGGGTGAGCCATTGCATGAAGGCGTAGTCCTGTGAGCCGCGGGGACGGTCGACCCTGAAGCCGGCGGGGTGATACCAGCGAATGCCGACGCTCTTGATTTCCACCGCCGGGAAGATATCCGGCGGTTTTTTTTGGGTTTGCGTCACGGATTGCCCTCCCCCGCCTGCCAAACCGCGAAAATCATCGGATCGTGCAAACAAACAGACATATTATCTATTGTCGTAATTTCCATCTGGTATCATAATACCCCCACTCAACAAATACAATAGCTCCGGTAATTGCCGCCTGGCAAATCTTCAGCAGCAGGAGAAGCTATGGAAAAACGTGAAGTAATCCGTCTGGTCCTTGAAGGCAAACCTCCCCCATACGTACCCTGGCACTACAGCTTCACCGTGGAAATTCAGGAAACGCTGGAGAAACATTTCGGCGGCCCCGACGCGGTCGAAAAAGCCACCGAAAACCACATCCTCGGCTTGGGCAGCGACATCGGTTTTTTCGATAATCTCGGCAACGACCGTTTTTGCGATGTCTTCGGCGTGGTCTGGAACCGCAGCGTCGACAAGGATATCGGCATCGTAGAAAAAATCCTGCTGCCCGAGCCCACCCTGAACGGCTACACCTTCCCCAATCCCCGCGACCCGCGTTTCTTCGACCCCATCCCCGGCCTCATCGACAAATATCCCGACCGCTGGCGGGTCTTCCGCATCGGCTTTTCCCTGTACGAACGCGCCTGGACCCTCAGGGGCATGGAAGACCTGATGATGGACTTCTACGAAAACCCCGATTTTGTCCGGGAACTCCTGAACGCCATCTGCGACTACAACCTGGCCCAGGTCGACGAAGCCCTCAAGTACGACATCGACGCCGTCTACTTCGGTGACGACTGGGGCATGCAGACCGGATTGCAGATGGGCCCGGCCTTGTGGCGGGAATTCATCCTGCCGGTCCTCAGGCGGATGTACGGCCGGGTCCAGGCCGCCGGCAAAATGGTGATGATCCATTCCTGCGGCAAAGTCGACGAACTCTTCGACGATTTGGTGGAAATCGGCCTGAACTGCTTCAATCCCTTCCAGCCCGAAGTGATGGACGTCTTCGCCTTGATGGATCGTTATCGCGGCCGCCTCGCCTTCCACGGCGGGTTATCCACCCAGAAGACCCTCCCCTACGGCACGGTGGCCGAGGTGGCCGGGGAAACGGAACGCCTCCTGACGGCCGGAAAAAAGGGCGGTTACATTCTCGCCCCGGCCCACGCGGTGGAAGGGGACGTGCCCCTCGGGAATATGCTGGAAGTCATCAATCTGGCCCGCAACCAGCCGACGTCGCCATGGCGGGGAAGCAGGGTGTGAATGTTCATTTCGCGGCGAAGGCCCGCATTTTAAAATGGAACCAGGAGAACAGACCATGTCGAAATTTTCCGTAGCAGTCCTTTTCGTTCTTGCCCTGACGCTGGCAGCCACGGCAGCGGCGGCCGATCGGAAGATCGTCGTCGGCTTCTCGCAAATCGGCGCCGAAAGCGCCTGGCGCACCGCCGAGACGAACTCCATCAAATCGGAGGCGGAGAAACAGGGGGTCGAACTCGTCTTCTCCGACGCCCAGCAGAAACAGGAAAACCAGATCAAGGCGGTTCGCAACTTCATCACCATGGGCGTCGACGTCATCGGCCTCGCCCCGGTCGTCGAATCCGGCTGGGAGCCGGTCCTGCGCGAAGCCAAGGAGGCCGGCATCCCGGTAATCCTGGTGGACCGCAAGGTCGACGCCGACGAGTCCCTTTACGACAGCTACCTCGGCCCCAACGTCATCGAGGAAGGACGCAACGCCGCCCGCTGGCTGGCCAAGAAAATGCACGGCAAAGCCACCATCGTGGAACTCCAGGGCACGGTCGGCGCCGCCCCCACCATCGAACGGAAGAAGGGCTTCGCCGAAATCCTGGCCAATTACCCCGACATGAAAATCATCAAGTCACAGAGCGGCGACTTCACCCGCGCCAAGGGCAACGAAGTCATGGAACAGTGGGTCAAGGCCGGCGACTTCGCCAACGTCAACGCCCTCTACGCCCACAACGACGACATGGCGCTCGGGGCGATTCAGGCCCTGGAGGCGTCCGGCTTCAAGCCCGGCAAGGACATCGTCATCGTGTCGATTGACGGCGTTCGCGACGCCTTCGTGGCCATGGTCGAGGGTAAGCTCAACTGCACGGTCGAATGCAACCCGCTGCTTGGCCCCCAGTTCTTCAAGCTGGCGAAAATGGCGGCGGCCGGCGAAACGATTCCCCGCTGGGAGGAATCGCACGAGGACGTCTACGACGAAACCACCGCCAAGGAAGTCCTCCCCACCCGGCTGTATTGAAAACTTGTTGCCCCCCCCCAATTTCAAGAAGATCCTGAAGGATGAAGGCTTCATCGAATGAGGGGTGGCGCCGGGGCCCGAACTTTTTATACAAAAGCGAGCGGGGCTTTCCCGCTCGCTTTCTTAATGTCCCGGCTGTTTTGACGCGACCGCCCGGCCGTAAGCGGAGGCGTCCTAACGCGTCCACGCCTCAACTCCGCCGGGTGTTCATGAACCACAGCCAAATGCCAATCAGCACCACCAGGACGTCCGGCACCCAAATCACCCAATATGGCATCAATCCCCGCGACACCTGCGCCTCGGCGCTTTTAAGCGCCAGAAAAAAAGCTCCCGCCGTGGCAATGCCCCAAACGAACGACGCGACCAAAGTCCCCCGGGTGCGCATCCCCAGGGGTATCCCCAAAACGGCAAATGCGAAACAGGAAAAACACAGGGCGAGGCGCATGTTGATTTCCCCCGTCCGGTCCTGCACCAGCATCCGCTGCGTCCTGAGCATGTCCCCCGCCACCACCCGCTGCGGTTCCGACAGGGCCTCCATGTCGAGGCTTTCCAATTCCCTCACCTTGTCCTCCGCTTCGCGGCGGGTGTCCGACAGCATCAGAATCGGCCAGAAGGCGGTCCGATTCGAGTGAATCGTCACGTCCGGACGGCCGCCCAGCACCACCCGCTCCTCGCCGGATTCGCCGTCGGCGATAAAGGTTTTATTGAGGTCCGTGATGTGCAGGTCCTGGAAAATCGGCCGGATGACCTGCATTTTCATGGTCATCTCCTGCCCCGGGACATTGGCGAAATCCTTGATCTCGTGGTCCCGCGCGACAATCCGTTTCGCGGGATAGGGATAGCGCGGATCCCATACGAAATCCGGCCCGACCTCGCCCGCCGGCGCCACATTGAAGCGGGTGATGTCCAAACTCGCCCGGCCCTCGGGGTCCCGCGACGGGTCGACCTTCGACATGGCGATGAATTCCGAACCGGTCGGAACGGTGATGTTCCCGGGCCGGCTAATCATCCGCCGGAGAATGTTCGCCTGATCGTCCAGGACCAAACGCTCGATATTGCGGATGGCCGGCATCAACGCCACTTCGTTCAGGGTCAGGGTGATGAAAATCGCGAGAATGGAGGTCAACAGCGCCGGCAGCATCAGCCAGAACGGGTTCACCCCCCCGGCGTAGGCGGCGAGAATTTCATTGTCCTTCGACAGCCGGGAGTAACACATGAGGATGCCGGTGATAATTCCCAAAGGGAGGACGAACGGGCAAATCATCGGGATGAAATTGGGGAGCACCCGCGCCAGAGTGTAGGGGCCGATGCCGTCGCGCATCACCTGCCCGGCGAATACCGCCATGAGAATGGCGGAGAAGACCAGGGTCGAGAGGACGACCCCTTTCAGCAGTTCCCGGAGAATGTAGGCCGGCAGGGTCACCAGGCGGGAGAAGATCCGCCGTCCCGACAGGGTGGTGTCCTCCCAGGCGTCGGGGGTGAGGTAATGGAATCCGGTCTGGCTGACCGCCGCCTCGTTCCCCGGGCCGGCGGGGGCGTTTTCCGGTGGGTTTTTCCCGACAATCCTCAGTCCGCCTTTGTTATCCACTTCGTTACACTCCTTCGGCCGCCGGGGCTGCTCAGGGCTGATTTTATTGCTAGGCGAGTCCCGTACCGCGGCGGTGTTTAAGCCGTTCCTTGAAGAAAGCGGTCTCGCCGGCGATGTCGCGGGTGCGAGTTATTTCCGCCCCTACCGCCACGGCTCGGGCGCCGGCGTCCAGGACTGGCTCCAGTCTGTCCCGGTTCACCCCGCCCGCGCAGAATACCGGCAATTTGTCCCACCGGGACAATTCGCTGACCAAGGTCAAACCGCCCGAGTCGCCGGACCGGTTCAGATCATTTGCGAACAACGGTCCATTCTCCACATAATCGGCGCCGGCCGCGAACGCTTTTTCCCCGCCGGACACTCCGCCGCCGGAGAGGCCGATGATTTTTTCCGGCCCGACCAACCGCCGGGTAAGATTGACCGGCAGACCCTCCGGTCCCTGCCGCACGCCGCCGGCGTCGAGCAAGGCGGCGATATGCGGGCGTCCGTCGGTTATGAAAATCACCCGCTTTTCGCGGCAGAGTTCGAGGATTTCCCCGGCCCGGCGCTGGAACTCGCCGTCCCCCATTTCCGCCGCGCCGAATTGCAGCATATCCGCGCCGCCGGCAATAGCCTCCCGCGCGGCGGCCAGCGAATCGGCGGCTCCGCCTTCCGGGCAGATTTTTACCGCCAGCATGGCGGCGGCCAGGCGTCGCCGCAGGGTTCCCTCCGCCAATAGCATCGGCTCGACGTCATAAAGCCCGTAGCGGATTTTTTCAAACTCCCCGGCCAGAACCGGATTGACGATTTTCCCATACTCCGACAGGGTCCTGAGGGCTTCGGCCGCCCGCCGGCTGGCGGCGGCGGCGACAGAGAGGGCATTCGGCCGGCTGAATTCGCCTTCGGTCTTTATCCCCGCCCCGACGTCGCCGGCGATGTCCCGGTGGGCCAGGGGCCGTTCCTCCGCCGGCAACGCCGCCGCCCAGGCTTTGGCGACGCCGGCCAGATCATGCCGCAGATTTTTGCAGCGTCCCGCCAGGGCCGGCGACTCCTGGATGAAGCGGGCGTATTCCTCAAGCGTCCGCAAAGCTTCGCCGGCGCGGTTCAGATTGACGTCGATTATTCTGGCGACGGGATTGTTCACGGCTTTTCCTGTAGGGAATATTCAACAAACCCGCTTCCGATCCTCACCTTTGAGGATCTCCTCCATCGCCGCGATAATCTCCTCCGGCTCCGCCATCCGGCCAATTCCCACGTCGCCGCAGGCCAAATTGCCCGTCTCCGGCCCGACGAAACGGTAGCCGTCACCGCGGAGTATTTTCATATTTCTCTGTGTCGCCGCCGCCGTCCACATCCCGCAATTCATCGCCGGGGCGATCAGGACCGGCTTCTTGGTGCAGAGGAGCACACCGGTCAGCAAATTGTCGGCGATGCCGCAAGCCAGTTTCGCCATGGTGTTCGCGGTGCAGGGCGCCACGACGATTAAATCCGGCCGCTCCGCCAAGGCGATATGCTCCGGCCGCCGTTCCGCCTGCCAGGGATTATGGTACACCGACCGGTGAGTTATCGATGCGAACAGGAGGGGCTGGACAAACTCCATCGCGCCGGGGGTCATCGCCACGTCCACTTCCGCCCCGGCCTGCACGAGTTTACTCGCCATGCCGACCGCCTTGTAAACCGCCACGCCGCCGGTGACGCCCAGTAAGATGCGCTTCCCTTGCCAGAATGAACTCATGGGGACGTTTCTCTTTCTATCTGAAGTTTTGCAAAGTGGCGATTAAACCGCCAATCGCCACTTTGCAAAAATTTTTTTTGCCTGAATTGCAAAGGTTTTTGACTTTACAAAATCGCCATTCGGCGGTTTGAATGGTGCTTTTGCAACCGCAGCTTCACCACTTTTTTTACCGCTTCCCTTCCCGCTACTGACCCTTCTTGCGCCTCGCCCTTACCGAAAACACCTGATGCCGCAACTCCTCCCTGCTCTCCGCCGCCATCGCCGCCGCCCGCTGATACAACTTCTCCTGACTCCTGAACACCGGCTCGTACGGCGCCGGCTTCTCCCTGCTGTACTCCCCCTCGGGAAGCAGCCGCCAAGCACTCACATTGTCCGCAAACCCCGCATCCAAAACCGCCAACGCCTCGCCTTTGCAAACCGGATCGTTCACCGGAAACAACAACTCCAAACGCCGATCCATGTTCCGCTCCATCCAATCCGCCGACGACAAATAAACCTCCTCGCTCCCCCCGTTGTGATAATGGAAAATCCGGGGATGCTCGAGAAAACGATCCACGATACTGCGCACCCTTATATTGTCCGACAAACCCGGAACCCCCGGCCGCAAACGGCACAAACCCCGGATGAGCAAATCAATCCGCACCCCCGCCTGACTCGCCCGGTACAACTCGCCGATGATGTCCGGATCCACCAGCGAATTCATCTTGGCGCGGATGAAGGAGGGATTCTCGACCGTGTGCTTTTCAATCTCCCGGCGAATCATCGCAATGGTCCGCGCCCTTAATCCGGTCGGCGCCATCTCGATGTAGTTCCACACCGGCGGCAGGGAATAACCCGTAATCACATTGAAGAATGACGACAAGTCGGAACCGAAATCGGGGTCGGCGGTAAGGAGACCCAAATCGGTATACTGCCGCGCCGTCCGGTCATTGTAATTGCCCGTGGCCAAATGGCAGTAGCGGCGAATCCCGTCCTGCTCCCGGCGAATCACCAGGGCGGCCTTCGAATGCGTCTTGTATCCGACCACCCCGTAAATCACGTGCGCCCCCGCCGCGTCCAGGCGCTGAGCCCAGGTGATATTCGCCTCCTCGTCGAAACGGGCCTGGAGTTCCACCAGGGCGGTGACCTGCTTCTTCTGTTCCGCCGCCCGGATTAACGCCCGCACCAGGGGGCTCTGCCCGCTGACCCGGTACAAGGTAATCTTGATGGCGAGGACGTCCGGGTCGTCGGCCGCCTCCTCGATGAAGCGGGTCACCGGGTCGAAGGACTGATAGGGGAGGTTCAGGAGGACGTCCCGTTGGGCGACGACTTCGAAGATGTCCTTGCCGTCGTCGAAGGCCGGGTGTTGCCGCGGCGGCCACGGCGGTTCCAGGAGGTCGGGGCGGTCGATTTTCCCGAGAAGGTGGAAGAGGCCCTTCATGTCCAGCATGCCGGTGGAAGAGAAGATGTCCAGGGGTCCGAGTTCCAGCATCTTGCAGAGGTAGTCCGTTTCCTCCTGCGGCACTTTCGACGACACCGACAGCCGCACCGGCGCGCCCCAGCGGCTCCGCTTCAGGCCTTCCTGAATGGCGATAATCAAATCGTCGGAACGCTCGTCGTCCAGGAACAGCTCGGCGTCCCGGGTGATGCGGAAGTGGTGCACGGCGCGGATGTCGTAGCCGTTTACGATTTCCTTGGCGAAGAGGGCGACGACTTCCTCGAGGAGGATGAAGCGGTAGGCGTCCGGCGGCCGCGGCAGGGCGATGAAGCGTCCCAGTCCGGACGGCACCTGGACCAGCACGGTATCGGCCTTGGAGAAGAAGCCGGCCTGGATGTCGGGCCGGGCCGCCACGCGCATGAGCAGGTAAATGGCTCCGGAGGACAGCAGCGGAAAGGGGTGGGTGGAGTCGAGGACCATGGGGGTCAGGACGGGAAGGATTTGCTCGCGGAAATAATCGGCCAGGTAGTCGAGGTCGTCCGGCGAGAGTTCGTCGGTGTCGTGGATGAAGATATTCGAATCGCGGAGAGCCGGGAGGACATCGTCCAGCCAGCAGCGATTGGCGCGCTCGAGTAGTTCCCGGGCTTTTTCGCGGGCGGTGTCGAGGAGCTGCCGGGGGGACATACCGTCGGGGCCCGTTTCGGCGTGCCCGGCTTTCAGGGCGCGGCGAATGTACGAGACCCGGACCATGAAGAATTCGTCCATGTTCGAGGAGACGATGGCGAGGAATTTTACCCGGTCGAGGAGAGGCAGGTTGATGTCCTCGGCTTGGGAGAGGACGCGGTAATTGAAGGCGAGGATGGAGAGGTCGCGGTTTATCCAGTGTTCCGGATTGAGGTCGGAAGTATGGTGATTGGGTATGCTGGTGGTCATGATGGTGTCCTTTGGCGCGGTATAGTGTCGTGGACTGGCGTAACATTTCCGCTTGGCGTAGTCGGGTCCAAAATCAGAACAAAGTGCGGCGGGCCGGCTGCGACTGCCCCGGCGGACGCATCCGCGCCGGAACCGCCCGCGCCGAGGACTCCCCGGACGGCAAACCGTCCCGGCGCGGCGGCGCCGCATAGCCCCCGCCCGAATCCCCCGCCCCGCCCCACACCGTCACCATCGGCGGTCCCGACGGCGGCCCGGGCGGCGGTCCCGGCGGCGGCCCGGGCGGCGGTCCATACCCCACCCCTCCGCCGACCGACAATCCCGGACCATACTCGACCGGCGGACCCACATCGACCTCCGGCCCCCGCCGCTGCGGCGAACGCACCACCCGGGGCGGCGCCAAACCCGCATACGGATCCGCGTCACCACCCGACGCCGAAAAGTCGAAGGGATTCCGGATGGCCCCCCCCCGATCCGCCGGTTCCGGTCCAATCGGCTGCTGATAATCCGGCAGCGGCACCCGGTAGGATGGACGCCGCGGCGCTTCGGGCTGCGCCCGCGCCACTTCCGCCCCATGCCCGAAATCGGGCGGCGGGACCAGGTCCGGACTCCAGCCCGGGGGCACCCGGCGCCAAACCACCCGCCGGCCGTCAAACTCGCCCCTCTGCGCCACCTGCCCCCGCGAGAAGCGGTAATACGTGCTTATCGAACCGCCGAAAGCCTCGTCGACATGCAGCTCCCGCCAAAAATCCCGGGGAATCAAACTCGCCACCTCGCCCTGACTCACCAAACCCGAACCCAAATTGTCGAAATACCCCGGCGGAGCCTGGAAATATAAAACGCTGTCCGTCACCCCGTCGAGGTTCCGGTCTTCACGAAGTTCCCAATTCCTTGCGCCCATGTACTCCAATTCCATATCGTTGACGCCGCGAAAATTCGTGTCGCGAAGCAGCGACAGCAGACTGCCGCTCCGCCCGTCCCAGCGCGTCTGACAATCGACCTTGCCGTCGTAATTCAAATCCCGCTCCTCCGACGACAAAACCCCCCGGTGATAAAACCGCCAGACATCGATACGCTTGTCCCCGTTCGAGTCGAACTCCTCGGCGAAAATGAACTCGCCGTCCATATAACGCCGCCCGCGCCAGCCCTCCGGCGTGGTGACGTTGAAGGAACCGGACATGGCCCGGGGACCAAAATCCATGGCGGCGGCCTCACCGCCAGCCCCGCCGGCGAACGCCGTAAACAGGAGGAGAAGCAAAACCTTGTTCGCTGTAAAACGCATCGCGGTCTCCTTATGCCTCGCCCGTTTCGGGCGGCGTTTCCGCCGCGTCCGCTTCGGATAAGTCCCCACTGCCGCCCGCCGCATCCGCCAGCAGCGGATGCGCCGCCAGGCGGCGGAGAAATTCCTTGGGCGTGCGCGGGCGGGCGTCGCGGTTCCGTTCCAAAAGCCACTGGATCAGCTTCGACGTCTCCTCGCTGATATTCGCGTCGACCGACCGCGCCGTCGGCGCCTTGCGTTCCCGCCTTTTCAAAATAGCCGCGAACGGCGAAGGGATTTCGGGCGAAGCCTCCGCCCCGCCGCCATCACCCCCATCCGCGGGCGTTACCGGAAACTCCGCCGGAACGGAGTCCGCCGGTGATGGGTGATCCACCATCGAAGCGTGATCCGCCGGAAAAACCGACCGCCCTAGCAGGAGCCAGAACCACATCGACCCCAAGCTGTACAGGTCGCCGCGAATGTCGATGTTAAGCTCCCCCGCCAAACGTTCCGGCGGCAGAAAATCCGGCTTGGCGAGGAATGCGGCTGGATCGTCCGGCCAGGCCATGGTCCAGGCGAAACCGATATCGGCCAGGAACACCCGGCCGCCTTCGGCTACCAGCACGTTGGACGGCTGCAAATGCCCGTGCGGATGCCCCGCCTCGAAGAGGTTCCGCAAAACCCCGGCCATCTCCCGCACCAGTTTGACCGCTTCCCTCTCGGTCATGTTTCCCCGCTGCCGCCGGGCCATTTTCGCCGCCAGGCTTTCGCCGGGGAGACACTCGTAAACCAGGTAAAAAGCCCCCCCCGCCCGGCCGGCGTCCAAACCCCTCGCCACACCCGGGCAGCGCAAGCGCGCGATGCTTCCGGCCAGGGAAAAAAATTCCTCCACCGACCCGGCCCGGTTTGGATAAGGCCGCATGGCCTTCACCACCACCGCGCGGTCCATCACCGCGTCGTGAGCTTTGAAAACCGCCCCCCGCTCGCCGGCGGCGAGAATGTGGGTCAGAGTGTAACCCTTGACGGCCTGCGCCGTGAAGAGTCCGGCCGCGAAGTCCGTCAGCGGACCGCCGTTCTCCGCCCGTTCCGGCAGGGGCGCGGGAACCGCATCCGCCTTCAGGAAAGGTGACCCCGGGCGTTTGTTCGCCCCCCCGTTTCTCAGGGCGGTGAATTTCTCGGATAAATCCGCCATCAAACTTCTTCCTCGTAATTGTCCCCGGCCACGTCACCGTCCTCGAAATCCGCCAAACGGAACGCGCCGTCCTGTTCCAATAAAACCTTGACCCGATCCTCGGCGCGCCGGAGCAACTCGGCGGAACGCCGCAAATCCGCCACCCCCCGCTCGTAGGCGCGAATCGCCTCGTCGAGGGGCAGACCGCCCCCCTCGATTTGCGCGGCCAAAGCCTCCGCCTCCGCCAGGAGTTCCTCGAAGGAGCGTCCGTCCTCCGGCGCCGCGCCGGCCGCGTCCCCGGCCGGGTTCGGGACGCCGCCGGCGACGCCCGGGTCCGCTTTCGGCTGCATGTTTTTCCGTGCCATGCTTCAGTCCAATCCTGATAGAATGCCGATGATTTCGTGCTCGTCGGCGGCCTGGAGAAGGGCGGCCGGAAGCCACTCCTCCTCCTTGAAGGCGCGGGCGATCCACTTGTAGGCCTGCAGATAATCGTTCGTGACCTTCTCGTCGTAAGTCGGCGCCGCCATGCCGAAAAAGAGGTGCACCGGTTTCCCGTCGGGGGCGCCGAATTCGACGCCGTCGCGGCTGCGGGCGAAGACCATGCAGAAATTCCGCGGCTGCATGCTGCGGACGTGCGGCACGGCCAGGCCGCCCCCGATGGCCGTGGAGGCCTTGCGCTCGCGCGAGAGAAGATCGTGGTGGAACTTGTTCCGGTTACGGATTTGTCCGGTGTTCATGAACAAATCGGTCAGCTCCAGAATGACCTCTTCCTTCAGCCTAACGCGTTCCTTATGGGGATCCTTCTCGGGATCGATGTCGTCCAGATGGCCGCCGACCATGCCCAGGCGGACCACCTCTGGCTTGAGGTATCTAGTGATTTGCATAACCGCGTTTCCTGTCTGGGCCGCTGGGGGTGGCGTCCTGGTTCAAAACGGACAATTTTAAAAAATATTCACGCCATATGCCAGCAAATTCATCCGAGTAACATTGCGGTGGATGCGACATGCCGCTTGGGATATACTCACCGACATGCGAACCCTGTATTTGCCGCGCCTATTTCACCGCGCGCTTGATTTGACCCTATCCCTGTTTGCGCCGCCCTGTTGCCGTCTGTGCCGGGCGCCGCTGTTTGGCCATGAAAATCCGTATCTGTGCGGGGATTGCGTGGGGAGGATGGCGTGGATTGGCCGAGGCGCCTGCCCGATATGCGGTTATCCGGCCGGTGAATACGCCAGTCTGGAACAGGGCTGCCGCCGGTGCCGGAACCGGAAGCTGGACATGACCGGCGCGGCGGCGGTGGCGAGATACCGGGCGGGGGCGCGCGAATTGGTGCTCCGCTTGAAATTCGGCCGGGAGACGGAATTGGCCAGGCCTATCGGAGGTTTGATGGCGGAACGTTTGTTGTCGGCACCGTTCGGGGACAAGGTGGAGGTGATTGTTCCGGTGGCCCTGCATCCGGTGCGGAAGAGGGATCGGGGGTTCGACCAGGCCCGATTGCTGGCTGGAGTGGTGTCGCGGCGGGTCGGATTGCCGATGGAGATTCGGAGCCTCAGGCGGGTGGTGTTCACCACGCCCCAGTCGCGCTTGCGGCGCCAATTGCGGCTCGCGAATGTGGAGAACGCATTTGTGGCGGACGGCAGGCTCGAGGGCAAGCGGGTACTCTTGATTGACGACGTGATGACGACCGGGGCGACCATGGCGGCCTGTTCGCGGGCCTGCCGGGCGGCCGGGGCGACGCGGGTTTACGGTTTGGTGTTTGCACGCTGAGTTTGGGTGACGGAAACATGCGGCGGGGAATTTCCGTGTCTCTCCGGTCAAAGCTCTAGAGCGGTTCTAACAATTATATGGCATTTTGAGCACTGCTATTTTGCCCTCAATCGAGGCACGAGGAGCGCGCATCCCCTACGGGCTGTAAGCGACGAGTAACGAAGAGTGAGGGCAAAAGAGCGGTGCTCAAAATGCCATATAATTGTTAGGACCGCTCTAGCGCCGCCGAGCGTCCCGCCAGCATCCCGCCGGCGAAGGCCCAATGCAGATTGTATCCGCCGCACGGACCGTCGACCCCGAGCATTTCTCCGGCGAAGAACAAACCCGGCACGATTTTGCTCGACATATTTCCGGCTTCGACTTCACGGACGTCGACTCCCCCCCGGGTGATAATGGCCCGTTCCCAACCTTCAGTGCCGGTGATCCGAACCGGAAAAGCGCCGAGAAGCCGCGCCAGCCGGTTCCCCCCCTCGGCGGTAAGCCGGGCGGCGGTCACCGCCTCGGCTCCGGCTTGCCGGCACAGCCAAGCCGCCAGGCGGGCCGGGAAAAATTCCCTCAGGAGCACCGCCAGTTCACGGGCGCCCGATCGCGAACGCCACGCCGCCAATTGTTCGTTCCACACCTTGACGCCCCTGCCGGAAATCCATTCGACGACGATTTCCACATCACTCCCGCCGCGGGACAATTCCTCGGCCAGCGTAGACGACATATCCAAAACCGCCGGTCCCGAGAGGCCGCGGTGGGTCAGGAGCAGTTCCCCTCTCCCGCGCAGTTCGCCCTGTTTCGCAATGCGGCAGCGAACGCCACTGTCCGGCATGACCAATCCAGCCAGGTCGGCATCGAGATTGCCACAACGCAGTCCGACCAAACCGGGGGTCGGCGGCTGAATGCGGTGGCCAAGGCTTTCGGCGATGCGGCAGCCGTCCCAATTGGCGCCGGTCTCGGGGTAGCTCCGGCCGCCGGTGGCGAGAATGACGGCGGAAAAAGGGGCACTGTCGACGGCAAGGCCGAACGGCGTAACCGTGAGCCGTTCGACCCGATGCGGGCGAACCGGGTCGACGCCGAGTTTGTCCGCGAAGGCGACCAGGGCGTCACGGACCTGCCGCGCCGACTGCGAGACGGGGAAGAGGTGAAAACCGTCCGGCGAGCAGAGCGGCTGGCCGATTTCCTGAA
This sequence comes from Planctomycetota bacterium, assembly GCA_031548195.1. Lineage (GTDB taxonomy): Bacteria > Planctomycetota > SZUA-567 > SZUA-567 > SZUA-567 > JAJBSZ01. The sequence continues at coordinate 43,462 of JAVBRG010000042.1, forward strand.
AGAACTCCAGCAGGGCGGCCTGGGGAAACTGGTTCAAGGCGGTGGCGATGAAGCGTCCGTGTCTGCCAAAGAGAGCCGGCCATGCGGAGACGGGGCGATTGTTCCCCGCATTGCAGTGCCCGCCGCCGGTGATGAGGAGTTTTCTTCCCGGCTGATCGTTCTGTTCGAACAGGCTGACCCGCACGCCGGCCCGGCGCGCCGCGATGGCGGCGGCGAGTCCGGCCGGACCGGCGCCGACGACGGCGAGATGTTGATCGGAGGTTGGCGACATGGGCCGAAGCGACTCCCAGAAGTTTTGCGGCCTCACCACTCAAACCGCCGCATGGCGATTATGTAACTGAAGTTTTGCAAAGTGACGATTTAACCGCCAATCGTCACTTTGCAAAAATCGTTTTTGCCCGAATTTCCGGGGTTTTAGATTTGACAATATCGCCATTCGGCGGTTTGAATGGTGATTTTGCAAAACTCCAGTTATGTAAAATGAAAAACCTTGAATTTTCAGGCAAAAACGATTCAGAACGACCACCCGCCCTCCAGCGACAAACTCTGTTCAAGCGCCGCGTCCGGCAACAACACCCCCCGGTAATGCAAACCCAGCCGGAACCGGTTCCGAAACCGCGCCTCGATTCCGGCCGTCGCCGACAACGTACCGTCGGCCGTAAACGGCGACACCCGCGAAAACGCTCCGCCGCCCGCCGCCGCATCGGCCGACCAATAACCTCCGCCCTTGAAATTGTACCCGTACTCCAAACCGGCCGAAGGATGCAATTCGCCCCAAGCCGGCGCGAGCGACCGCCGCGCCACCACCCCGAATACGGCGGAGTACTGCCCCGCCTCGCCACCGGCGGCGGCGGCGCCGGGCGCCGTCGGCGGAGCCCAAGCGGGAAAACGCGAAAACACGCTTTCGAAACGGGTGAATGGCGAAATGGTGAAACTATTTTTCCCGAACTCGTAGCCGAGCGACACATAGCCGAAAAGCTGCTCCCCCCGTCCCCCCCCCGCCGGCGGCATGACGTTACCGTCCTCACGGCGGAGATCCTGGCAAAACACATTCCCCCCCGCCATGCCTTCCAAATATATACCCGGCTCAAATACATAAGAGGCATACGCCGCCGCCGAAAGCGCCTCGCCCCCCAGTCTCCCGCCGGCGCCGACACGGTTCCAGTCCCGGGCGTAGCCCGCCGCGATGCCCGCCGTCACCCCGGCCCCAAACGCGTAATCCGCCCCGAAGGTCGTGCACAAATTATGCGTGTCCGCCTCGGCCCGGCCGCTGGCGCCAAAATCCGCCGCTCCGCCGTTCCACCTTGACCAGCGCGTCGGCGCCTTCGGCGCCGTCAGGGACGATCTCCCACCGGACAGGACAAAATCCTCCGCCTTCTGTTCCGGCGCCACCGCTCCCAGATGCGTCAAATTGATCGACTCCACCACGGCCGCCGGCGCCTCCCGGTTCAACCCCGAGCGCCGGATTTGCCAAACCCCCTGCGGCCGATTGATTCGCACCCCCAGCCAGTTTCTCCGGTTTCCACGATCCCCCTCGGTACGAATCGTCGCCAACCTTTCCACAATGCGCCCGGCCTGACCGCGGTAATAAAACTCGGCGCTCGCCGCCCGGGCGTCGCGGAGCGCCGCCGGATCGATATCCGAAACACCTTCAGCCGCCGGCAAAACCCGGACGCAACAGATCAAAAAAAAGCCCATGAACCAGCAAGCGAAGCCTGACATTCGTCTCCCGCCGCCCATTCCAAAATACAGGCGCGTGCGCGGCAAAATTGCCGCATGTACGAATGTTCTGTAAGCTTCCCGCCCAGGTCATTCTCGAAATACGAAACGTTTTATGTGCCACTTGGCTTATCAGCCCGGTCATCACGAACGGGAATCCCGCGCCAACGCCGGCCGCTGTGCAACGTCTCACCCCGCATGACCAGGGACAAATCCCCAACCACGGCGCCCTCCCCAACCCGTGAATCCGGCAACAAATATGCCGCCGGGCCAATGCTCGCGCGCGCCTCCACCGCCACCGCTCCGCATTCCGGCGTTTCCTCGACCCTCAGCCGCGCCAGCAGCGCCGCGCCGCCGGCCACATAAACCTCGTCCCCCAGGGAAACCGCCTCCAAACCGGTGAAACGGGTCGACTCCAGGCAGCATCGCCTCCCCACCCGCATGCCAAGGAACCGCAACGGCCAAGTCACAAACGGCGTGCCCAATAACGGCCGAAGGAAATAACCCTCGCCAAAGTTCTCGTACGCCCCCGTGAACATTGCTAGCCGCCCGGTCGCGCTGCGCCCCACGGACGCCTTCCCCTTGCAGCCCCGCCCCAATAACAGCCACTTGAGCAGGACGATTACCGCAAACGCCACAGCGGTCATCGCGAAACAGCTGAAGGGCAACGCCGCCGCAACCAGCCACGGCCACACCTGCCACACCCTAATCATCTGTCCCAAGACCGCCGCCGCCATCGCCACAAACAGCAGATTCGGGATAAGTATGCAGAAGAGGTCCAGAGGATAACGAAACGCGCCGCCGGTCGAAGCGAAGCGCCTTCCGCCGGAAGCCGCGGCGCCGGAAGGCCCCGCCGCCGCCTTCGGCCGGACCGGAGCGAAAATGGCCGGGGACCCGAACCAGCGCGAATCGTCCGTCGTTCCACCGTTTCCGGGCGGCTGCGAAAGGACGCCGATGCGGCAGCGTTTGCCGATTACCGAACCGGCGGGGATGACCGAACCTTGTCCCAGCCGCGCTCCGGCCCCCAAATGCACCTTGCCGACGGTGAAGTAGCCGTGCCCCACCCGCGGCGCACCCAGCATGACCTCGGGATCGACCCGGCAATCCTCGCCGATGCTCAGGAGGGACGGCTGCACGCCCCGCACCGTCGCCACCTCCGCCCCCCGCCCCAATTCCGCCCCCAGCATCCTGAACCACCAGCCCAGGTAAACGGTCGAAAAAACCGAACCAGCCACGGTCAGGCATTCCTGGTACACCGCGTTGAAGAGCCAATGCCGCACATAGAGCAAACTGTTGATGGACCAGCGCCCCTCGTCCGCAGCCGGTATCAGGTATCTCCTGAGGAGCGCCGCCTCAAGGCAAACCAGGGGAATGAAGGAAACGGCAATCAGGGGCACGGCGAGGACATACTGCCGGAGACTGTCGTACCAGTTTAAATAAGCGATTAGAAACAGGCCGGGATAATAGGGCAATAATCCCAGTAGCGGCAGCAACAGGGAAAGGACCAGCAGCGGCAGGGAATTGCCGAGCGACCAGCAGACGGGATTCTCCCTGGGCAGGCGGGTCGTCAACAAAACGGCGGGCGATCCGGACCAGATTTCCAAACTGGGAATATGCCGCCGGGCGTCAAGGAGCGACAAATCCGCCAAAGTGGCTTCATCCGCCAGCGAGGCCCCCGGCCTCACCACGGCGCGGTTCCCCACCACACAGCCGGAGCCGATTTTGACCGGCGCGAAAATCAGCCTGCCCCCTTCGACATAATGCCCGTCGACCAGGGCTTCCGCGCCGATGGCGGAGCCGTCGCCGATTTCAATCAGGTCGAAGGCGGCCAGATTGGCGCTCCCGATAAACACATTCCTGCCGATTTTCACGCCCAGGCAGCGGTAAAATAGGCACAAGGCGGGCGTCCCCGCCAAAAAACGGAGCGGCAGGGCGGCGAGGAAACGGCGCATGAACCAGAAACGCACATGGCGGCCGCTCCACAAGGGAAATTCCCCCGGCATGATCTTTCCCAGGACCAGCCACTTCAAGGCCACCGCCAAACCCAAGAGCACCGGTAGCGAGGCGATCTGGATGCCCAGCGCCGTCAGGGCCGAAAACCACACGGATTCGTTCTTCTCAAGGAGCAAATCGAAAACCAGAAACGACCCCAGCCATACCCAGGCGTGCACCGCCCAAACCACAGGCAAAAGAACCGCCTGCCAAACCCCCGCCCGGCGGTGACCGCTCTCCGTCGCCCGCAGGAATGGCCGGGGGGATTCCCTTCCGCCCGGTTCAGTTCCGGCTTCCGCCTTCGCGGCGTCGCTTCGCGCCGCCCCTGTTTCCGGAAACTCCTTCGCCAGTCCTTCCAAAGTGGGATGGCGGAAAAGGTCCGCCACCGACAAACCGGCGAACTCCATGGATTCCCGCAGCCGCGACACGGCTTGGGCCGCTTTCGCCACGTCGCCGCCTAGGTCGAGGAAAAAATCGTCGTCGACGGAAATATCCTTTCTGGCGAACAGTTCCGTCCACACCCGGTAAATCCGCTTCTCGCCGGGATTGCGCGGGGCGGTCATGGCCTTTCCGCCGCCAGCCAATGGCGCTGCCGGAGGGGGCAAAGCGGATCGGTCGACCGCGCCGGACAGGCGCATGGGCAACGCCGGCACGACGTCAAGCCAGGATGGAATCATATAAGCCGGAAGTCGATTGGCCAGGCTTTGGACCACCAGCTTGCGGTTGAACTCGCACCCCCCGCCCGCGACCACGTAGGCGGCGAGTTGCTTCGCGTCCGGAGTCGGCGCCACCGCCGCCGCCAACACGCCGGGACAATGCAGCAAAGCCGCCTCGATTTCCGGCAGGTCGACGGCGAAGCCGCACAAGTCCACCCGGCTGTCACCCCATCCGGTCAGGACGATGTCCCCATACGGGTCGACCCGCGCCTGTTCGCCGGTCCGGTAGACGCGTTCAGGTCCCCCCGGCCGGGAAACATCCAGGTTCAGGAATTTCACCCTCTCCAGTTCCTCACGGTTCCAGTATCCCCGCGCCACTCCAGGCCCACCGATGCAAAGCTCCCCGGTCTCCCCCGGCGGCAACGTTTGCAGATCGGTTCCGACTATGTAGACTTGGTAATCCGGCAGCGGCGCGCCGACATTGACCGGTGCGTTCGGAATTATTTCGCCGCAGGTGGCGGCGGGACCGGTTTCGCTGGAGCGATAGGAATTGAGGATGCGCCGCCCCGGCTGGTGCCAGCGGGCGGCGAGGACGGCGGGGCAGGGTTCGCCACCGAGGACAATGACGCGGAGAGTGGGAAGGTCGGGCTCGAGCATGGCGAGGTAAGTCGGGGCGCAGGAGAGAACCGTAATCCGCATCCGGGCAAGTTCCGCCGCGAAGCCGCTTCCGGCACCGGCCTTCTCCCCCGCCGCGACGACCAGGGTGGCTCCGTTGAGGAAAACCGGCCAAATCCCCCCGAATGCCGCGTCGGCCGCCGGAGAAAAACCCTGATAGACGCGGTCGGCGTGGGTTATGCCGTAAACGGACCCGGCGGATATGGCTTGCCGGGCGAGCTGGCGGTGTTCCAGAAGGCAGCCGTGGGGCGGCTTATCGTCACCGCCGGAAGCATGGTCGCGGGCATAAACGAGGCAGGCGAGCCGGCCCGGTTCGGCGCCGGTGTCGGAACGGTTCAGGCGGGACGAGGGTTGAGTGAAATCAATGTCGGGGGTGAGAAACAGGCAGGGGGTTTCCAGCTTGTTTCCGACCGGACCGTCGTGGTGATGGTTCTTCGAGGCGATGAACAATTTCGCCCGGCAGTCGTCGAGGACGAAGGCGGCGTGCCGGTTTGAACAGGCGGAGTCCAAGAGCACGCAGACGGCGCCGGCCTTGAGGACGCCGAGAATGGCGACGTAGAGCCCGACGTCGCGGTCGAGCCGGATGACGACCTTGTCCTCGAGGCCGACACCCCGCGCGCATAGATGCCGGGCCAGGCGATTGGCCCGTTCCTCGAGCTGGCGGTAGGTGAGGGAGGCCGTGGCGGTCTCGACGGCGTTCCGGTTTGGATAACGATCCGCGGCGGCCTCGAAAATTTCGTGAAGGAGCGGATCCACCGCCGGATCGCCGGCGGGGTGGGCGGCGGAGGTTCCCTGCGGAATTGCAGGTTGATCGCTGGTAGGCATGTTTGTTATCCTTGGACTGGTGCAAAGCGGCGATTGACCCGCCAATGGTCATGAGGCGCATCTTTGTCATGAGGCGCATCTTTTCAGTATATTAGGAATAGGCGGCGGAAAACATAATTTACTTCAATCCGAGGACTGAAAAGGGGACCGGGCATGGACATTCTTCTCATCGGCGGCACCGGCACCATCAGTTACTCCGTGGCCCGGCTGTTGGCGGGCAAAACCGGCAACCGGGTGTTTCTCCTGAACCGGGGGAACCATCCGGGCCGGATGGTGGAGGGGGCGGAAATTCTGCGGGCCGACGTGAGCCGCATCGGCGAGGTGCGGGAGGCGCTGGGCGGGCGGCGTTTCGACGTGGTGGCGGATTTTCTCGCCTATACGCCGGAGGACGCGCGGCGGGATCTTGAATTGTTCAAGGGACGGGTCGGCCAGTTTGTCTTCATCAGTTCCGCTTCGACCTACAAGAAACCCCTGACCGACTTTCCGGTGACGGAATCGACTCCGCAGAAAAATTCCTTCTGGGAATACTCCCGGCAGAAGATTGCCGCCGAACAGGTGTTCATGGATAGTTTTCGCCGCGACGATTTTCCGGTGACGCTGGTCCGCCCCAGCCACACCTACGACTACCGGAATTACCCCCTGGCCCTCCGGGGGAAGAAGCGCTCCTGGCAGACGATACTCCGCCTGCGGGAGGGGAAGCGGGTGGTGATACCGGGGGACGGAACCAGCTTGTGGACGCTGACGCACGCGGACGATTTCGCGGTGGGTTTCGCAGGTTTACTGGGTAATCCCGGGGCGATTGGCCAAGCGATCAATCTGGTTTCCGACGACGTGGTGACCTGGGACGCGGTGTATGAACGTTTGGCCGAGGTGCTGGGGGTGAAGCTGAGGGCGGTGCACGTGGCGTCGGAGGCGCTGGCGGGCATGGACGCGGCGCTGTACGGGGAACTGTTGGGGGACAAGGCGAATTCGCTATTTTTCGACAATGCGAAGCTGCGCCGTCTGGCGCCGGAATTCAGGACGACGATCCGCCTGCACGCGGCGGCGCCGGAGATTCTCCAGACGATTGAGGGCGACGCCGATTTGCGTCAGCCGGATCCGGAGTGGGATGCGTGGCTGGAAAAGGTGCTGGCGAGGTTCGCGCCGGAGGAGTGAAGGCGGACAATATGAACCTCCGGGTTTCCGGTCGAAATGATTATCGCAAAGCGACGCCGGGCGGAACAGGCGTCGCTTTGCATAAGTCCGGCGAATTCACCCGCGGGGATTGACCATCACCACCACGCTCCGCGGCTCGATTCCGTAGCGATCCTGGCAATAGCCCAAATTCGGCGCCCGGTCCAGATCCTCGAAATAGTCGTCCGGACCCGGGCGCGCCGTGTCCACCACTTTCCGCCACTCCCTGCCCCGCCGCGGCAGGACGAAATGCCGCCACTCCGCCGAGGCGTTCATCAAAACGTATATGTCGTCGTCCGACCTGCCGTCGTCGCGGGTGGCCTTGCCCCCATCCAATAAAAACGCCAGCCATTGCGCATTCGCCGACCAGTCCGGCTCATTCTCCTTCTCGCCGTGCCAGGTGATCCCGCCGCCGCGGCCAAAGAAATTCTCGCGCCGCAAAACCGGATGCTCCCGCCGGAAGCGAATCATCAATTTGAAGAAACGCCGCATGTCCGGGTTATCTTCCAGGAGACGCCAATTCACCCAGCTGATCTCGTTGTCCTGGCAGTAGGCATTATTGTTGCCCCGCTGGGTCCGGCAGAATTCGTCTCCGGCCAGAAGCATCGGCACCCCCTGCGACAGCATCAGGGTCGCCACGAAATTCTTCATCATGATTTTCCGCCGCCGGGTCACCTCGCCGTCGCCGGTCGGGCCCTCGACCCCGAAATTCATGGAGTGGTTGAACTTCTCGCCGTCGAAATTGTTTTCGCCGTTCTCCTCGTTGTGTTTCTTCTCGTAACTCACCAGGTCGTTCATGGTGAAGCCGTCGTGGGCGGTCACGAAATTGATGGTGTGCCGGGGCTTTCCGCTCGGCCCCCGGTAAAGATCGTCCGACCCGCACACCCGGCTCGCGAACCTGCTCACCATCCCCTTGTCGCCGCGCCAGAACATCCTCACGTCGTCACGGTAATAGCCGTTCCATTCCGACCACCTTCCGTAGGAGGGGAAATTGCCGACCTGGTTCAGCCCGGCCGCGTCCCAGGCTTCGGCGATCAGCTTGGTGTGGGCGAGAATGGGATCCTTGGAAATCATTTCGAGAATGGGGGGATTGGCGAGGACTTCGCCGTTGACGTCGCGGCCGAGAATGGAGGCGAGGTCGAAGCGGAAGCCGTCGATGTGCATCGAGGCGACCCAGTAGTGGAGGACGTCGATGATGAAGGCGCGGACGACCGGATGATTGCAATTGAAGGTATTGCCGCAGCCGGAGAAATTGCGGTATTTGCCGTGGGCGTCAAGCATGTAGTAGGTCGGATTGTCGAGACCGCGGAAGGAGATGGTGGGACCGCGCTCGTCCCCTTCGGCCGTGTGATTGAAGACCACGTCCAGGAAAACCTCGATGCCGGCCTTGTGGAAGAGCTTGACCATTTCGCGGAATTCGCCTAGAACGCCGGCGTCGGAGGCGTCGGAGGCGTAACAGGTGTTGGGGCAGAAAAATCCAATCGGCGAGTAGCCCCAGTAATTCAGGAGGGGCTCGCCGGTTTTCGGGTTGACCCGCATGTTTTCGTTTTCATCAAATTCAAAAACCGGCATCAGTTCCACCGCCGTGACGCCGAGGTCGACGAGATAGGGAATTTTCTCGGTAAGCCCGATGAAGGTGCCGGGATTCGCCACGCCCGAGGTACCGTGCACCGTGAAGCCGCGCACATGCAGTTCGTAAATTATCGAATCCTCGAGGGGGGTCAACTGCGGGGCGTCGCCGTCCCATTCGAAGGAGCGGGTCGACGCCAGCCGGCAGCGCCGGGGGGTGATGGCCGGGGCGCCGCCGCCGTTGGCGTGCGGCAGATCCGGGCGACCCCAGCCGGCCACGCCGGAGAAGGCGCGGGCGTAGGGGTCGAGAAGCGGCAGGGACGGTTCGTAAAAAAGACCCTGGGACAGGTCGCGTGGACCGGCCGCCTTCCAGACGTAGCGGAGACTGCGTAGGCGCTCGGGTTCGGGATGCAATACGCGGACGTGCCAGATGTCGCCGGTACGGTTCAGGCGCGGATCCAGATCCAGTACCGCCTTGACCTCGTCCTCGTCCTCGTCGAAAAGTTCCAAAAACATCTGGGAGGCCCGGCTGGCGTAGATGGCGAAATTCACGCCCCGGTCGGTCCGGTAGGGGCCGAGGGGCAGTGGGCTGCCGCGATCGATATGAAAGCCGTTGACGCAGCGGTGGTCCCTCCCCAGAGAAAGAAGCTGACCGAACTCCCTGGTATACATTTGGGTCAGGCTGCTGCGGATTTGCCTTATTTCCGACAAGATTTTTCGTCCTTCCCTATGGAAAAACCCGAAAATGGGACCTACCAATTCAATCGCTCCCGCCAAAGCCGCGCGTCCAGATCGCTGTCGCTCGAGCGAACCAGCCGCTGCAGACGCCACAGCACCATGTGCGCCAAGCCCACTTCCGGCGCACCCGCCCGCAAGGGCGGATACACCCGCGTCTCGGCCAACATCGCCAACAAGGCCACCCGCGCCGCGTCCCGGCCCTCGCGTCTGCCGGTGGCGATGGTCCGCAAGGCGTCAATCGCCGACTCGGCGAAACGGGCCCCGTCGTTACCGAACTCCGGCGAGCAGTACGGGGAGTCGATGATGCTGGCCAGGGCTGACACCGAGCGCTCCGCGCCGACTTCACCCAGAGCGGCGGCCACGGCGGAACGTTTCTCGCGGGTCAGATTCGGATGCATCAGGAGGTATTCGAGGCGCCCCAGGCCACTTTCCCTGACCCCGGCCAGCCTGCCGCCGGGATCCGGCAGCGCTTCGGGATAACTCAAAGCCGCCCCCAAAGCCGACACGATGGAGGAAAAAACCCCGGCGTCGGAATCCTCCAGCAATTTCTCCTCCGCGCAATTCGCCGTGAACACCGCCAGATTAACCGCCGACTGATTCCGCCGCTTGCGCCAACCCTCCGCCTCCACCGCCTCCTCGGCGGCGAATTCCATCCCGAAAAGCATGTCGAAGCCCGAGAACGCCGCCCGGCACATCGTCCCCATGGCGTCGTACACCGCCTGACGCATGACGTTACCGGGCATGGTCCGGAGATATCGGAACGCCTCGATGACCTCCGGCAAACCCTCCGCGCCCATGTCCGAAAGGGAGGTCAGGGCGGCCAGACGGATTTCCTCCAATTCATCCGGCGCCAGCAGCTCCATGTCATTCCCCTGTTCCGCCCAAATCCGCGCCCACCGGCTGGGATCGTTTCCCAACGCCTTGCCGACAAAATGCGCGACCGCCTTTCGTGCCGCCTGGCTGTACAGGATGTCGTCAATGTATTTGAGGGCGGCGCCGACCGGGTCGAACTGGGCCGCCAGACTCCTGGTAATCCGCCCCTGCAGGCGTTCCAGCGCCGTGTCCAGGCGGCCGCGACGGGTGAGGGGGGGACGCCTTAACGGTTCCAGAAGCCCCCCTTCCGCGACCCGATCGTAACCGCCGGCGTAATGAATATAATTGAACCGCGCCCGCTCCGACTGCAGGCAGAACGCCGGCAGCAGGCGAATAACCAGGGTCTTGACCTCCAGTTGATCGGAAGTGGCCAACAAGGCGTCCAGGCTGGCGACGTCGCGGGGGTCCCCCAACATCGCCATCGCCTCCACTACCCCCTGCAGGACCAGCGTATTGGTCCGGGTCAGGGATTCCCGCAGGATTTCCTGCATCTGCCGCCCGTCGGGTCCGCGGAGCTCGGTGTAGATCATCTCCAGAATGCGGTTGCGCCGTTCCGATGATGTGTTCAGGCCTTCAATCAAACCGGTGAAACGTTCCGCGCGCACATCCGCCTCTTCGGCCCGGACGGGACGAACGGACATCAGGATCACGATAAACCCGATCTGGAGAAGTGCGCGAATCATGCCGATTATTCCTCTAGCGCCATGCAACCGCCATTTTGCGAAACAACCAGCCCCGAATCAATGCCAATCACCGCAGGCGAATATTCCGGATCAACGACGTCGCCGGAGCCTTGCCGTCGCGATAGAGGAAAAATCCCGCCCGACCCGTGCGGTCCTTGCCGATCAATTCCCGCCCCGGTCCGCCGCCTGGTGACAACAGACGGAAATCGCGGCCGGTCAGGGAAAATTCCAGCTTGTTCCAGCCGTTCTGCAATACCGTCGACGGCGTTTCGTAATCGACCCAGCCCTTCGGACTTTGCACCGTGAACACCATGGACAATGCCGCCGTACCGACCCCGTCGTAGTATGCCTCAAGGGTTACCTGTCCGGCGCCGGATAAATCCTGCGTCGGCGAAAGCGTCCGGTACACGGCCACCCGGCCCTTCGCCGCCGCCTGCAAATCCATCTTCAAGGCCCGGCCGCCCTGCCCGTCCGATATGGCGCCAATCTTACCCGGGTCGCTCCAGGACGGCATGCGCCACTGGGCCGCCGTGTCCGGACCGAATTCGTCCCACAGCGCGCCGGCCCGCGCGGGGTCGCCGGCCAGGCGGTCCGGAATGACTTCCCTCACCGGCTCGGCCCGGACTTCGCCCCCAAGCTTTTCCGGTTCGAGGACAATTCCCTCCTCCGCATTGCCGGACAGGAAATAATTCAGGGTCCGGCTTAAAAACCGCAACGGCCGCCGGCTGTCACGGGTGACCCCACCCTCGCGTCGCCAGTCCTGATAAGTCGCCACCGCCGCCAGTTTGCCACCCAGCCATAACGCGTCCGCCTTCTCGCCCTCGCCCAGCTGGTGCTTGGCCGAAAGCGGTTCAACCTCACCACCCGCCGCCTTGGACAAACGTTCCAGCTGCCGCACCGTCCTGTCCCGATCCGGCGAGTCCAGCCAGATGTGCCCGCCGGATTGGAGATAAGCCGCGACCCGCTTCACCGCCGCGTCCGGCCAATCCGCCATTTCCTCCGGCGTCAAGAGGGCTAGCAGGGTGTCGGACAAATTGCCGTCCTCCGGCTTCACCCGCCGGCTCTCGACCGTAAGCCCCCGGGGAAGCCGCGCCTTGAGTCTACCGAACAAATCCTCGCCCGCGTCGTCCGACCGGCCGGCGAAATCGCCCAGCACCAATAGCAGGCTGTCCATGTCGACCGCGCTCGCCGCCGTCCCGACGACGCGTTTGCGATCCCGGCGTTCCATCCGCTTCCAGTCGCTGTCGGATACCGGCAACGACACCACGTCCAGGCCGAACTTCCCGCCGCCGTCCCCGAGAACGGAGCGTCCCAAACCCTGGCCGCCGTCCCCCTGCCGCCTGCCAATCCCGGCGCCGCCGAAGCCGCCGGCCAGATCGTCAAACCTGCCCTCGCCGACCCCGCGACCGCTGCCCCGTCCGGACCCGCCGGCGCCGCTGCCGCCGCCACCCTTGCCGCCGGTGCCGTTTCCGCCCCCGCCCCCATTGCCGCCGCCCCCCGGCCCGTCGCCGGCGTTGCCGCGACCGCCCCCGCCCGGACCGGCGCGATCACCCGTGCCGGTAGCGTCGCCGGAGCCGGTTCCATTGCCGGTCCCGGCCATCAAGCCCGGAACCTTGCCGCCGGGTTCGCCGCTGCCGCTGCCGGATTTATCGCCGATTCCCTGACGGTCGCCGCGACGTTGTCCGCCGCGGGGGCCCGCTTCGAGACCGGTACCGCCCTTCCCCGCCCGGGCAAAATCGGCACGCTCGCTGCCACCGCCTTCCCCAAAGGGATTGGGCGCCGCGCCGGTTCCTTCGCCGCCGTCGCCCAGAAGGGTCGTAAGCGCTTTGCCGGTCCCGTCCCGGTTCCCTTCGGGTCCGCCGGCTGCTCCGCCGGAGGGTTCGCTGTCAAAACGTTTTTCCTTGGCCTGATTGCCGCCGGAAGGCGCGCTTTTGGACCGGCTTTCCCCTTGTCCGGAGGCGTCGGAGGCGACGGCCCCGGACAGACTGGCGCCGGTTCCGCCGGGAATGCCTCCCTGCCGGTTCGGCATGCTGCGGGCTGCGCGGGGCGCTCCGCCCCGGCTCTGCCGCTCGGCGCCACGAACCAGGGCGAGTTCCGGCAGGTCCGTCCCCGATTCGCCGCGCGGATGCGAATCGTTCGTCGGAGCATTCAGGTACGACGCCGCTTCCGGCATCACCACCCCCTGCTTGGCGCCGAGATAATCCGCTCCGACCGCCCGCGCTTCAGGCCGCAACTCTTCAATTCCCGGAGGCCCCTCCGCGTTGTGTTTCGGTTCGGCGGAGACGACTTTTTCGGCGTCGCGGATCGGATCGGAAATTTCCGCCCGGGGTTCCGGCTGGGTATCCGGGGTCTCGCGGGGAGTCCGGCGACGCCCCTGGGGATCGATACGGCGGACGGTGGGGTCCAGGGATACCTTTTCCACACCGCTGGCTTCGGCAAGCAACAATCCCTGTTCCGGCGACAAATTCTCGCGGGGGCGCTCACCGTCCGACCACTTCGCGCGGGCGCTCTCGGCCTGCTCGACAATGTCCGGCCGGGCTTCGTCGATTTGCCGCTCGGTTGCGTTCTCGGCGGGTTTTTCGCTGGGCGCGGCCGCCGAGGCGGGTTCGGCCATTTCCAGAAGTTCGGGGAATTCCTGTTCATCCGGCGCTTGTTCCAAGCGCTGATTTCGCTCGGGCATGCGCTCGCGGCGGCGCATATTCTTCTGCTCCGCCACTTCGTCCTGGAAGGACATCGCCGACGGCCGCAACGAATCCTGGGTCAACCGGAGATTTTCATTGGGAGCGCTGTCGGGGAGTTCGACCGGGCGTTCGCTCACCAATGCCCCGCCCGACGTCGAGGACGCGGCGGAGGCCGACTCGGCTCCGGCGTCGGCGAAGGAAAGTTCCCCGGGGCTGGCGCTCTCGCCCCCTCCACTGTCGACGGATTCGCGGGCGCTGACCGCCGTGAGCATTTCCTGTTCGGCGGGACTGAATTCAATCACGCCGGACGCTTCGGGGTCGGCTTCGGAGAGACTGACGGTAATGCTGGGTTCGGCCCGGGCGACATCGGTGGAGGCGGCCCCGAGCATCAGGATGAAGGCGACGAGCAGCATTATATTGGCAATGGCCGAGGCCAAAAGGAATCGGGCCAGGGCGCTTTTTCCCAAGCGGTACAGAATGTAGGCAAGAAGCAACAGGAGAAGCAAAAGCAACAGCATGGCCGCCAGAATGTAAATCCACCAGGCGCTCCAAAAGCTGTCACCCTTCTTGGCCTTGCCGGGATCGGGGAACGTGAAATCGGCCGGTGCGGCGGGAGCTCCCGTCACCGGAGTGTCGTGGAACATTTCGGCGGTTTTGTCGAAGGGTGACTCCACTGGCTCCGGCAAGTCGCCGGGTTTTTCTTCCCAAAGATCCCGACCGGGCTCCAGTTCGTCCTTCAGGGGCGCGTGTGTAACACCCAGTTCCGGCGGCTTGGGGACGCCCTGCACCGGTGCCAGTTCCGCCGGCTCCGCCTCATACGCCTTCACCCGCCAGCGAAGAGGGATTGCCAAAGCGCCCGGCCCGGCGCTTAAACTCAGGATCCCGTTGTACTCGCCCTCGGCTTGGTTCATCGGGGCGGAAGCGGTGACCTCGAGGTCAAGGGTGCCCGAACCCGGTGACACTTCGCGATACGGATTCGCCAGCCGGAGATTATCGTTCCCCGCAACGCCGGCGGACAGCGGCGCCGCCTTATCCGCCTGGTAGGGAATTTTCAGGACGTGGCTGGTAAAGGTGCCGGGCGGGACCGTACCCAGATCCACCGGGTCGCCCCCGTCGAACCGCACCGTTCCCACCCGCACCCGCGCAGCTACACTATCGCCCATTTCCATGCCGTCGGAAATACTGAAGGCGCCCTGGTAATCGCCCGGGCGCGCCTCGGCGGGAATGGCGATTTCCAATTCCAGGGAACGCCGGCCGGGATTGAACACGAGGGCGGTGGACAACTCCTGCAGGCCAATCCCGGAGTCGTGCCAGGTCAGGTCGAGGGTCAGCTTCTGCGCCGAACGCGCGTCCAGGGCGATGTCCGCGAAGGCGGTCCCGGTTTCGCCGGGGAACAGCACGCCGAAGTCCAGGGCGTCGGCAATGCCGGCCCAGCCCGGCGGCGGATCCCGGGATTTAATGGCCAGACCCGAAGTTTGCCGGATGAATTCGCCCTGCTCCCAGGCCTCCCCCGAGGCGCGCAAGGTCAGGTCGAACTGGTCCGGAGCATCCGGCAATGCAATGTCAATGCCATACACGCCGTCGCCGGCGGCGCCGTCGCCGTGTCCGCCGTCGTCTAAAAGTTGTAGGCCGTCCGGCAAAACGCCCGGCACCGGCATAACCCACACCCGGGCGCCTCCGAGTGGACTGAAGCCCTCCGCCAGCGTGGCCGCGACGGCGAAGCGGCCGCCCCGCAGCTGGGGGGGGAACATGTCGAGAAAGAACTGGGTGTCGGCGGAAAGGGCCAGAACCGAAAGGCCCGGAGTCGCGCGTTCCCAGGTGAATTCCCATTCGCCCGGGTTCGGATTGGCTTGATGGATGTTTGTCGCCTTGCTATTCGTATCCAGGCCTTGGCCGGGGCCGGTCATGCCGACGCGGGCGCCGCCGTCGACCATGGCGGAAAGGCGCCGCACGGCGCCGTCCACGGGGAATTTGGCTACGCCGGCGGAGGCGTCGAGGATTTCCGTACGGAGGAGCTGGCGTTTGCCCAGTTCCGCCGCGAGGCGGGCGTAAATATCCGGCAGGTCCGCGTCCTTTGCCGCCTTGAAGTACATGCCGTCGGTGGCATCGGCCATCTCCTTCAGGAGATTGTGGTCGGTTTGTTCGCTGAGGCCGACGGCGAAGATGCGCACGCCCCGACGGACCGCCTCCAGATGCGTGTTGAGGTAATCCGACCCTTCGTTCTTGCCGTCGGTAAGGAAGACGATCACCGGCCGTCGCGAACCGCCCAGTTCCTTCAGCGCGGCTTCGAGGGGTTTGTCGAGGTCGGTCATGCCGTCAGCGCTGATGCCGTCGAGAACCTGGAGGAGTTTGTCGCCTTCGGCGAGAGGGAGCAGCGGTGTGTCGAGGGAGGCTTTGTGATTGAAGGTGACTAGGCCGATGCGGCCGATGCCCCCGGATTCGCGGGCGGTTTCGATGAAGGATCGGGCGGCGGCGACCCGGAGTTTGTTGGGGTCGTTATGCAACATGCTGAGGCTGATGTCGACGACCAGGACGACGTCCACGAGTTCCGCCGCGTAGCGGGAGCTGCCCTCGGCCTCGCCTTCGGCGAGCGGGGTTCCGCCGGGGGCGTAAACCACCCGGACGGTCGCCGGCCCCTCGCCTTCCTGGGGAGGAACGGCCCGGGCGTCTACGAATACCTTGTAACCGTTGCGCCAAACATACAGGCCACCAGCCCGGTAGCGTTCCTGTTTCCCTTCAGCCGGCTTCAAGCCTTTCGGGTAGACGAAAACCTGGAAATCCCCCGGTCGCACCACCGTTTGCGGGCCGATGCGGTGGAGGGGAAGATTGAGGACCATCTTGACATTGGCCGGGTAACGGGGGTCCCCCAAATCCTGGGTGAGCAGGGCCGCGTGCAGCGGTTCGACCGTTTCCGCCGCCAGCGCTCCGGGCGTCGCCGCCAGGGTTGACCACAGTAAAACCAGTACGGCGGAAAATTCCGGCCAAAAAGCGACAGCCGGCCGGGCCGGGTGCTGCACGGCGCCGCCGGTCGGAATTTCGGCTTTGTGTTTTGGGGTGACCCGCATGTGCGTCATGATTATTTACCCGGATCCATGACTGGCAAATCCACATTCTTCACGCCGGCGGCGCGACAGATGCCGAACACCTTCATGACCGATCGGTAGGGAACTTTCGCGTCGGCGCGGATTACGGCCGGCCGGCCGGGGTGGACGGATACGAAGTCGCCTACGGCGCCGCGGAGTTCGACTTCCGCCATGATTTTCCCGTTCACGACCAGAGTCCCTTCCTCGCGGATGTTGATGACCATGCGGCTGGGGACCTGAGAAGCCTTGACACCGGCTTCGCTGTCGGGGAGGACGACGTTGTGGTCCAGTTCCTGCCGGGTGAAATTAGTGGCGACCAGGAAAAAGATGAGCAGGAGAAACACGACGTCCAGAAGCGAAGTGAGGGGGATTTCGAACTGGTCTTCTTCTTGCATGGCTTTCATGGGATCTCCGAGGCGGCGCGGCCGGGGTCGGGTGATGGGTAATGTTTTACAAAGCGGCAGTGGCGATGGAAACGCCAATCGCCGCGGCATGACCGGGGTGTCCTCAACCCTCGTCAGCGTCCGCGCGGCGGCGCATGATTTCCGTCTTCCGGGTGAACGAATCGTAGGCGGCGGAGTCAAGCGTGGCCAGGTTATCGACTCCCGCCTCGACTGCTTGGACGTTTTCCGTATACGCTTCCTGGCGGGCGTTGCCGGCCTGGTGCACCACCGGCCGGCGCGCGCGTGCGCGGGTCTGAACCACCGGCTCGGCAATTTCCTCGTTACTGTCCGTGGCGCCCAGGTGCGAGCGTTCGGAGGAGCGGTTCGACGGCCGGTTGGAGGCGGCGGAGATGAAGGCCAGCGCCCGGTCTTCGACTTCGCGCATGATGCTGTCGGCGTAATTTCTCAGGAGGTGGTAGACGACCAGGAGGGGAATGGCGACGACCAGGCCGAAGGCGGTGGTGTAGAGGGCTTCGTAGATGCCGGCGGCGAAATTGCGGGGATCGTCCATGCCGAGTTCGGCGGCGGAGCGGAAGGCGGCGATGAGGCCGAAGACGGTTCCCAGGAGTCCCAGCAGCGGGGCGATGGAGGCGATGATGCCGATGGGGCGGAGGTTTGAGCGGAGGTCGTAGAGGATGCGGCTGCCTTCTTCGTCGACGGTCGTTTCCAGTTCGCGGCGGGTGGCGCCGCTTCGTGAGAGGAGGGCGTGCATGACTCTTCCCATGGCGGTGCGGTTTCCTTCGACGACTTGCAGGCCGGAGTTTACGCCTCCGGCGAGCATGGCGTCGCGGAGGTCGTTCATGAGGCGTTTGGGGATTTGGGCGCCTTTTCGGATGACCAGGAAGCGTTCGGCGGCGAAGGCGCAGCCGATGACGGAGCAGGCGAGGATGGCCCACATGATTTTTCCGCCGCGTTCGAAGGCGGTGAGGATTGATTCGGGGTCGATGTCATCGGCTCTGGCGTTGGTGGCGAGGGTTAGTAGGATGGCCGTGGTGATTAGGGGTCGTATGGACATCGAGCTCTCCAAGTATAAGGGCAATTCTGCCGAGACCGTATTAACGCCGCATTACCGCTTTGCGTAATCTGGTCCAGCGGCTCGCTGGTTGCGGGGGTTCTAGGGGGGCGCAACCAGCCCCCTTGTTTTGTGCGGTTGTAAAAAAGTCAAATAGCGGTTAAGCGGTGAAACGGTTTTGAAACGCGGTTAATGGGCCGCGTAAACAATTCGGCAATGCAACACTTGGTATAACCTATCAGAAACTAGTTACGCGGCCCCACCTTTCAGAGCAAACAGCGCCGAAGGCGCGTCTTTGCGTCCGGGCGGCCCCGAAGGTATCGAATGTAAAACGGGCGGCCCCGAAGGTATCGAATGCAAAACGGGCGGCTCCGAGGATCGCGTCTTCAGGACCGGGCGGCCACATACTTCGCGAATTCAGGCCGGGGGGGTCTGGGGGGCGAAGCCCTCCCAGAACGGAAACCAAAAGAACCACTCTCCGTCCCGATAATTCACTCACTTACCTCCCGTCACCTGACTCTGCAAATCCCGCGCTTCCTCCGCTGCCGGCGTATCGCCGTAACGCGCCAGAACCCGCTCCAGGTCGCCAATCGCCTTGTCGCGGAAACCGTCCGCCAAAGCCGAACGCGCCGCCCGGAGCAAAGCCGCCGCCGCCCACTCGGGATAATTCGGATACAAGGAATCCACCGCCAAAAATTCCAGCCGCGCCTTCGCGCTGTCGCCCGCCAACGCGGCCGTCATCCCCAAGCCATAACGCGACTTCGCCGCCGTCTCCGTCGTCTTGTCCACCGCCAGCGACTGTTCAAAAGCCGCCGCCGCATCCGCGTAGGCACCCAAATTCAAATTCGCCTGACCGAGACCCCAATACGATTCCTGCACGTAGGGGCCGTCGGGATTCAAAAGAATCCGCCGGAATACCTCTCTGGCCTCGCCGGACTTCCCGTCCAAAAGCAGGCACAATCCCTCGCCGTACTGCGCCGCCTGCAGGTACGGCGCGTCCGGACCGCCCCGCTCCAGCGCCTGGCGGTATCTCTGCACCGCGCTCTCGAACCAGGCCCCCCGGCGCGAGACGTCCGTGTTGTCCTGCCCCGAACGCCGGCGCATTTCCGCCGCCCGAAAACAGGCGTCACCGATCAAATCGCTCTTAGGATACTTGCCGATTATCATTTCAAAAGCGTCGATGGCCGCCACCCGCTTGTCCCACATGCTCTTCCGTTCCGCCTCGCGGCGTTTGGGATCGGGGTCGGACAAACTCGCCTTCTCCGCCGCCTCGGCCCGGCGCTGAATGCTCCAGGCCAAACGGTACTGCGCCTTGTCGGCGAGGTCCGAGTTCCTTTCCGACGCCGCCGCCTGGGCGTTCTGGTAGGCGGTGAAGGCGCCGTCGAAGTCGCCGCGATCATAAAGGATTTCACCAATCCGAAGCCAGGCGGCGTCGACAACCGGATAATCCGGATAACGGCTGGTCAAGCCCCGCAGCGCCGCGAGAATGTCGTCCTCGGCTTTACGAACCCCCGTGGACACGCCGTTCAATTCGTCACGAACCTTCATGACCGCGGCGCGATCCGCCGCGGGCAAATCCTCCGCCTGCCGGCCGCCGGTCAGTTCCTTCAAACGCTCCTCCAAATCCCGCGCCTTCTTCGCGTCCGGTTTAATCTGGTTCCAAAGCGCCCAGGAACGCTGGTACAAGGCCTGGGGAACGTCGGCGTGTTCCGGATGCTCGGACAGGAATTTCTGGAAAGCCGCCGCCGCCTCGGCGTGCCGGCCCAGTTCATCCAGGGCGGAGGCGCGTTCGAGACTCGCCTTGGCGGACAAAGCATGGTTCGCGTACTCGGCGAGGAAACGATCCAGATCCGCCAATGCGCCTTTGGCGTCCCCGTTCGCGCGACGCAGGGACGCCCGGAGCGCCAGGGCGTCGGGACGGAGGGGACTATCGGGGAAGGAGTCGACGACCTTCGTCGCCGCCTCAATCGCCCCGGCGTCGTCGCCGAGATCCCGCTTGGCCCAGGTCACCCCGAACCAGGCGGCGTCGGACAGTTCACCCTTGGCGTCGGCTTCGAGACTCTTACGGTAATCGTCCAGGGCCTCCTTTTTCTGGCCGAGGCCGTAACGGGCTTCGGCAAGATAGTAGCGCGGCCGGGCCATGTTCAAGCCTTCCGGCGGGTCACCCAGGACCGCCATCAGGTTCCGGGCCGCCTCCTGCAGGCTGGCGTTCCGGCGCTTGTCATCCGTTTCTTTCTGGCCATTCTTCAGGAGAAGCGTTCCCAGGCGCAACTGGCCGTAGCCGATGGTCGATCCGACCTTGTTCTTGCCCAATTGCAGGGCAAGCTTGAGGCACTCCTCGTAACGTTGGCGGGCGGCGGCCAAATCCTTGCCGGCCTCGGAAATTTCCCCCAGCCGGAGGAGAGCCATCGCCGTTTGCGCAGCCGCCGGGAAACGCTTGACGATTTCCTCGTAGAAGCCGGCCGCCCGGGGATAATCGTTCACGAAATAGTATGACTCGCCCAGGCGGAACAGGCTGTCGCCGGCGTATTCGCGGGCGCGGGGGGCGAGGGTGGGGTCGCCCTTCCCTTGCGGGTCCTTCCAATTTTCCGACCACTTTTCGCCGTCGGCGGCCAGCCAGCGGTACTGCTCGCGGGCGCCGGGGACGTCCCCCAGAATCGATTGGTAATCGGCCAGGGCCCAGGCGGCCTGCAGGCGGGTTTTGGCGTCGGGGTAGGCAATGGATTTCTTCAAGGCGCCGGCGGCTTTGGCGATGCGGTCCTTTTTGCCGGATTCGTTCGTCTCGGCCTGGGAAAGCTCCCTTTCGGCCAAGGCCTGGTGATACAACGCCCAGGGGGCGCGTTCGGTTTTGGGCCAGCGCTCGGCGACTTCGGCGAATTCCTTCGCCGCCTCGTCGTAGCGGCCGGCGTCGAGGAGGACTTCACCGAGAAGCGAGCGGGCCTCCAGTTCCTCGTCCCCGAGTTTACCCAAGGCGAGGGCGCGGCGGAAATATTGCGCCGAGTCGGTGCCGAGTTTTTTCTGCATTTCCTGGAATTTTTCCCGTTCGGCCGGATTACCCGCCCCTTCGGCGCGTTCGCGGGCCGCCTTCGCCTGCTCCTGCCAGAGGGTGCCCAGGCGGAACCAGGAGAGGGCGTTGAGTTCGTGGTCGGCGGCTTTGGCCACTTCGAGAAGCGGCGCCGCGGCTTTCTGCGGGTCGCCCGCTTCCCGCCAGGCGCAACCGGCATCGTACAGGTAAGCCAGGGACTGGTCACGGTCGGCGGCCGAAAGTTTGGCCGCCTCCTCGAAGCCGGCGGCCGCTTCGGCGATGCGGCGGAGGCCGTAATCCGACCAGGCTTCGCCGGCGCGGGCGTCGGCGGCAAAGGGTCCGCCGGGGTTTATTGACAGAACATCCCGGAAAGCGGCGCGAGCCTGTTC
Source organism: Planctomycetota bacterium (assembly GCA_031548195.1). Taxonomy (GTDB): domain Bacteria; phylum Planctomycetota; class SZUA-567; order SZUA-567; family SZUA-567; genus JAJBSZ01. The sequence goes on from JAVBRG010000042.1 coordinate 64,998, forward strand.
GTACTTTTTCAGGCGATAAAAGGACTCCCCGGTGTAGTAGCGGCACTCTTCGGCACGGCGGTCGGAGGGAAATTCCTTGGTGAAACGCTGCAGAAAGCCGATGGCGCGCTCGTAGTCGCCGGAATCGAAGGCGGCGAAGGCGGCGCCGGAGAGGGCGGAGGGGATGAGCTTCGATTCGGGGTGGGCGGTCAGGAATTTGGCGAAATCCTCGCCGGCGGAACGGAGTATGTACTGGGCGTCGCGGCCGGCTTCCTGTTCCGCCATCGCCAGGCGATAACCCGCCTCCCCCTTCCAGAGGAGGGCGGCTTCATTCTGTTCCGGTTTGCCGCCGAGTTCGAGGACGGTGGCGTAGTCCTTGATGGCATCCTGATATTTCCCCAGCCTGAACCAGGCGTCGGCGGCGCCGAGACTGGCGTCGACCCGAAGCGCGGCGGGGGCGTTCGGGTATTCGGAGAGAAGCCGCGAGTAGGAGGCGGCGGCTTCGGTGTTTTTCTTTTGCTTGTCCTGGCAGTAGCCCAGGAGGACCAGGGCTTCGGCGGCGGCGGGTTTGCCGCGATTTTCATCGATGAAGCTTCTCAATTGCTGCTCGGCGGTGTCGAATTCGCCGCGTTCGGAGATGATGCGGCGGATGAGGTCGAGTTTTTCCGTAGCCGTGTCCCCGGCCGCCGCCACGGCTGCGGGGACCAGCAGGTCGGGGAGCGGAAGCGGGGGGAGGAGACTCCCCGGGTTGAAGCCACCGATGAAGATGACTGCCAGGGCCGAGGCGGCGGTCAGGCATTTGCGGCGGCCGGCGAAACAGTGGGCGATAGTGAGGGAATCCGGGGAGGTCGGGGACCTCTTGGAAGGAAGGGTGCTTCGGTTTGACATGGATTGTTCGCGCATCGCTGTTCCTTGTGCGTTATATGTCGTTTTTTGGGACCGTGTCGGCGGATTAAGTTTACAACCGGAGTTTTGCAAAATCAAAAACCCCGGAAATTCGCGCAAAAACGATTTTTGCAAAGTGACGATTGGCGGTCAAATCGTGACTTGGCAATACATAAGTTTATAAATAGTGGCAAGTCCAGGCGGCGAAATCCGCCTCCGGATGGAGGCGGTGGCGGATCCGGGCGACGGTCTAGCGAGAGACTTCCATTGATTATATCGGCATTATGGGCGTTTGCCTTCACCCCGGGCTGTAGAAAAAATAGTTGCCGGAAGGGGCGGAAATCTCCGCGGCGGCTTGACTCGCCTCTCCCTGCCGGGGCGAGGCCGCAATCTTCTTAGTATTTCCGAAATAAGGGGATAAGGTAGATTCAATCTGAAAGACCGCCAAACCGATATATATAGTATATTATGTTATTGAGGGGCTGGATCAGTGGCCGCTTGATAAGGTCTGAAAACGACGATTTGAGGCGATTGGGAATGGATAACGCGCCTATGAATCAAATTTTGGAGGCTTCGGGCCTTTCCGAACGCGAGTTGCGCCAGCTTGACGCCGGCGCGGCCAAACCGGTGCGGAAGGGATCTTTCGCTTGGCGGAGTTATCTCCGTTGCCTGTTCCTGCTGGCGATTATGGCGGCGGTGGGCTATTTGGCCTGGCGGCCGGCGATGTTCCGCTTTTCCCTTCTGATGACCACAGTCGCGCCGTCACGGGGCGACAGTCTCGCCTGGAAGCCGGATGATGACGACGCGACGCCCCGGGCGCCGGCGCGGCGCTTGTCGGCGCCGGCGGAGTGGCGTTTGGAGGCCCGGCACGGGATTGGCTGGAAAATGCAGCGGCCGTATTCCGACGGCGTTTCCAATTGGCACGGCGACACTTTTCCCCTGGCTGGCTGGCAGCGGAGTTCCGACAATCCCTGGAATTGGCAGGACGATTTCGACACTTGGCGCAAGCACGAGCCGGAGGCGGATGTCAGTGAAATTCCGACCCAGCGGGCGGCAAGCGAATACCGGGCCAAGGATGCGGAAAATTGGGGATCCATTCAGATCGCCGCGGCGGATCGGCCGGAAACGAGCCGGGCGGCGGTAACGCCCCCCGAGGAACCGGTGCGGGAACCGCCCGCCCCGCGGGTGGTGCCCAACGTTCTGCCGCTGCCGCAAACGGAAATGGCGGCATTGCCGGAAAGCGGGGCGTCTGCGAACCGGATTGCCGGTGAAGAGCGTCGGGAAATGGGTGATGGGCGCGAAGTGAGTGATGCGCGTGAAATGAATGAAACGCCGGAAAGGCTGGAAACGCCCGGCCAAATGGCGGAGACGGACAGTCTTACGGCGCTCCGCTTACCCAGCCAGACGGTTCAGGCCGGGCGGATTGCCGTGCCGGTGCAGGAGGTTCCGGCGCCGGAGGCGGTGACTCTTCCGCAAACATTGCCAAGCCGCGCGCCGTACACGGATTTTCAGCCGGCGAATCAGGCCGCATTTAGTGAAGCGGCTGAAGCCCCTTACGCTTCCGTTCCCTCCGCCGTGGCCGAGACCGCGCCGGAATTGGCCCAATCGGGGCCGGGTACAGCCCCGGGGCCATTGACGGCGGTCGCGACGGGCGGAGTCGGCGAGGAGACGGTGGCGGATTGGAAGAACCGGGAGATTTCCGGACCGATTCCGGGCTCATATTTAACGATTTACCCGAAGCTGAAATTCATCGGCCTGTGCGTGCCGACCCAGGGTTATATCCGGAAATACAATCAGGTGACGGTGCCGGCGGATTTGTTGTCGCCGAAATTCCACGCCCGTGACGGGCGCACCCCCTACGGAAAGTATTTCATCGCCGGGCGGGAGCGGACCGGTCAAGGGGCGCGGCTCCTCCTCAGTTGGCCCTCCCCCGACGACGCGCGACGAATCGGGCTGGACGCCGGAACGGTGTCGACCATCGAAAACGCCTGGCTGGATCAAATCATGCCCCCGCAGAACACTCCCGCCGGCGGCGGGGTGATGTTGAGCGCGATTCGCCCGGGTCAGGAGCATTCGGAAAACGGCTTCGCCCTGGAGGAACCGAACATGGAGGAGATTTTCACCGCTTTGCCGGATGGGGCGTGGGTGTTTGTGCAACCGTAAAATCCCGTTCCATGCGGTAGTGACGGATGCCCGCTTCCATGAATTCATCCCCCACCACCTTGAAGCCGTAACTTTGGTACAGGCCGGTCTTGTCGAACTGGGAGTTCAGGAACGCCTGCCGGAAATCGGCTTTTTTCCCCGCGTCGAGGCAATATTCCAGAAGCGCCCGGGCGATGCCCAGCCCGCGATATTCCCGGTAAACGGCCAGGCGGCCGATGTGCAGCCAGCCGGCGTCGTCGTAATAGCGCAGCGTCCCCGCCCCCCTCCCCGCTTGCAGGGCTAGCAGATGGGTGGCTCCGCCGTCAAGATTGTCCCATTCCTCATCCGGCGGGCAGTTTTGCTCCTCGACGTAGACTTTTTGGCGAATGGCCAGAACCTCGGTGAATTGCGGCGAGTTCGAAGTCAGGGCGACGATTTCCAGGTCGGTCGGTTTACTCATGAAGCGGTTCTTTCTAATTTTTACCCCTGCCCTGCCGGCGTTCACGGAAGAATTCGCTCAGTATCCCGCCGCACGCTTCCGCCAAAACCCCCGACTCGACGTGGACGGTATGATTCAGGCGTTCGCAACCCAGGACGTCCAGTACCGATCCGCAAGCGCCGGCCTTCGGATCGGCGGCGCCGTAAACGAGGCGGGGAATTCTGGACAATACCAGCGCCCCCGCGCACATGGCGCAGGGTTCGAGGGTGACGTACATGGTGCAGTCTTCCAGGCGCCAGGACCGCAAGGTCGCCGCCGCCTGGGTGATGGCGAGGATTTCCGCGTGGGCGGTCGGGTCCTGAAGCGTTTCCCGCTGGTTGAAGGCGCGGGCGATCATATCGTCCCCGTGGTAGATCACCGCCCCTACCGGGACCTCGCCGGCGTCCTGGGCGTCCTGGGCGGCGGACAAGGCCTGGGCCATGCGGTGTTCGTCTTGGGAAAAGGGCATTGCGGCGAACCTTTCCATAATGTTGACCGGCCTCAGCCCTTCACTTCCCCGGATTTCTCCATCCACCAGGCCAGCGCCTTCGCCAACGCTCCGTCGAAGAAAAACCAATCGTGCTGCCCCGGCGCCTCGGCATAGGTGAAGTCGAACGGCAAATTCGCCATGTGCCGCTGAAAACGCCGGTTCTCCTCCAACAGGTAATCCCCTTCCCCAACGGTGACCAGCAGCCGCGGCTTCTGGGGAAAATCCGCGACCTGCGCCGCCAAATCCGGGATGGAGTCTTCGCCCGAAATTTCCAGCCCGTCCCCGAAAATGGCCTGCAAATCGTGAAACAAATGATCGCCGACCGCCTCGCACATCCGGGCCGCTCCCTCGGGCTGGCGCAAATCCGGCAACTGTTCCTGCAAATACAAACCGGCCGGCGCGAAAGCGGCGGCGTAACCGTACTGATCCGGACGGCGCAAGGCGCACTTCAACGCCCCGTAGCCGCCCATGGAGCAGCCCATGACCGCCGTGTCTTCCGGACGGTGGGAGATATTGAAGAGGCGGCGGCAAATTTCCGGGAGCTCTTCCGTGACATAGGTGAAAAATTTTTGTCCACGTTTCATGTCGGCGTAGAAGCTCCGCGACACTTCCGGCATTATGTAGAACGCCGGATGCAGTTTGGCGTACAGGGGAAGCAGGGTGAAGTCGAGGAAATTCGCGCCGTTTCCGCACAAACCGTGCAGGAGATAACAGGAACGGAAAGGCGACGAAACCGTTTCGCCGTCGGTGTCGGCGTTTCTGCCGATGTTGACTTTGGCATTGGCGTTGACGTCGCTGTAGGCAAAATCGTTAATTATGGACGGGGCGACGACGGCGAGGCCGGTGTCCATTTCCAATACCTGCGAGTAGACGCTGCCGCGCATGATCATAACGCACTCCTTGAGGGTTCCGGCCGGCCATCCCGGAGGTGAAAGGGGAGGGCCAAACTTCAGTGAAACTACAATCCCTGCAGGGCATTTTATACCGAACGCGTATTGAAATGCCCTTCACTCATTCCGCCGGCGTGTCATGCACCACCGACAACTCCAAAACCTCCGCCACCGCCCGCATCAATACCGGCAAGGTCTCCTCCATGGTAACGTCCCGGCCGGCCAATGTACGCAGACTCCCCACTCCCCCTTCCCCCGCCCTGATTCCGCACGGGTGCATCAAGCCGGTAAAACAAGACAAATCCGGACAAATATTAAGGGCAAACCCGTGCCACGTCACCCACCGGCTCACCGCCACCCCCACCGCCGCCACCTTCTCCCTCCCCACCCACGCCCCGGTAAGGCCCGGCCTCCGTTCCCCCAGTAAACCGTAAGCCGCCAAAAAACGCAATGCACACTCCTCCAGCAACCGCAAATAGCGGTGCAAATCCCGACCATACCACTCCAGCCGCAAGATCGGATACACCGTCCACTGACCCGGCCCGTGATAAGTCACGTCGCCCCCGCGGTTACTGGCGTAATACTCAATCCCCCTCGCCCGCAACGCCTCCGGCGACACCAGCAGGTTCCCGCCGTCCCCCGAACGCCCGCAAGTTATCACCGGCAGGTGTTCGGCAAAAATCACCCGCCCCGGCGTGTCGGGGCAATCCGCCACTTCGGCAAGCAACCGCTTCTGCCATGCCACTCCCTGGGCATACGACAAACCGCGCCGCACCAGGAACAGCGCCCGGCGAGCCGCAGGCGGATGGCCGGAAAGGGAACCTGAACCGTTAGGCCGTGAATCCGCCGATTCGTTCATGCGTTCGCTTCCGCATACAGACGAATCCCCTGCAACACCAAATCCGCGTCATAGACGTTGTGCGACCGCATGTACAAAGCCGCCGTCTCGCCCCAGCCTCCTGTCACAGCCACCGGCAAACCCTCGCCGGCGGTACCTTCCGGCGTGTTTATCAGCAATGTCGCCGTCGCCACCGCCATGGGGAGAACCAGGTGCATACCGTTCAGGATGGCGTCGCGGGTATTGTCACCCACGGAGATTTCCTTCCACTCCGGCTCCTCGCGGACGGCGGCGTCGGACAAATCCGGCAGAAGCGCCGCCTTCCCCAAGCCCTGTAGCCACAGGGCGGGACCAGGCAAAATATAACCGCCGCGGAAAGTTCCCTCGCGGTCGACCAGGTCCACCGTCGCGGCACTGCCGCATTGGACGACGACGTAGCCGCGACCTCCAGCCTGGTTCGGATAATGGATGACCCCGGCGGCGAGGGCGGCGAGGAGGCGGTCGACGCCGGTGGTTTCGGGGGTGGAAAGGGTGTTCGGGATGATTGGGGATCCGGGGCGGATGAAATGGCGGCGGAGTCCGATGCGTTCGGCCGCCGAATCGACAAAGGCATTTGCCTGGGGGTAGACGGAGGCGACCCAGAGGTCGGGGCTGTCGGCCTGGTCGACCGCTTCCTGGAGGGAGCGCATCAGGGTGTTCATGTCGATATCCCGGGTGGAGTGAGTGACGCGCACGGCGACACGTTCCCCGGCGAAGGCGGCGAGGGTGAGATTACTGTTACCTATGTCGACGGCAAGCATGTTTGCTCCGTTTGGGTTGCGGTCATGGTGACGGCGGATGGCGCATCCTCCGGCGGCGGCGTCAACTTTTATTGTAACGATATGGCGTCATCGCCGCAACTCTGTCTTGCAATGCTGTTTGCGGAGGGCATAATGGAGGGGGGGAATACTTCGCCCGCTCGTGCCATTACCGATCATCCCAGACAGGAAACCTTCATGCGTCCCGACGCAAACTTTTTCCGCGTCCTCATCACCGCCGGCCCGACCGCCGAGGACATCGACCCGGTGCGCTTTATCACCAATCGTTCCAGCGGCCGGATGGGCATGGAAATCGCCCGCGCCGTGGACCGGGCCGGAGGGGCGCCATTACTGATACTCGGCCCGACCCAACTCGAACCTCCGCAAGGCATTGAGACTATCCGGGTGCGTTCCGCCGCCGACATGCACCGGGCTGTTTTGGCCCACATCGGGTGGGCGGACTGCCTGGTGATGGCCGCGGCCGTGGCCGATTACACCCCGGCGGAACCGCTTAGGGAAAAACTCAAAAAGGGGGACGGCGACCTTTCCCTCCGCCTGCGTCGCACCGTCGACATTCTGGCCGACCTGAAAGACCGCCCGGAACGGCGGGGCAAGTTCATAATTGGTTTTTCCCTGGATGTGGGGCTGAACCTCGAAGAGGGCCGCCGCAAGCTGGCGGCGAAAAATCTGGATTTGATTGTGGTTAATACCGTGGCATCCTTCGGTTCCGGCGAGGAGACGGCGGACATCATGTCCCATGAGGCAGTGGAGGAGTGCGGGGTAATCGCCAAGGAAGAGTTGGCCCGGAAAATTGTGGACAGGATAATAAAGTGGGGTGGACAACTAGTGCCCCATAAAGCCTAAATCTTCGGATAGCTTTCCGTTTTCGTGGCCCGGGGCGGCGGTGGGGCGGGGTGTACATATTGGACCATATTCCAGGGGAGCTCCGCCATGCCCACGGGCACG
>JAVBRG010000108.1:0-19192 GCA_031548195.1 Planctomycetota bacterium
GCTGGATGAATCGGTTCAGGAGAATCTTGATCCGCTGGGAAAAGAAACTGGAAAACTACGTGGCTATGATCGACTTCGCATTTGCGGTCATGATTTTTAATACAATGAAAAAGCAAAACCGCCTATTCGGATAGGCTCTAAAAAGTAACGTCGCAACCGGCAACTTCATACACCCACCAGTATATCCGTGTTCACCACGCTACGCAACCATTTCTTGGAAAAACATCTTTTCGGCAATACTGAGGAAGCGGGCGGCTGTGCACCCTGATATGGTCCGCTTTTCCCACCGGTCGTTACGGCTCTCCCCTACGTTTGCGTCATTCCCGCCGGGCGTTCCGGTCCTCGCCTATGAATTGCCGCCGCCGGAAATCAACCGTTCCATTATCGACACGTTCTTCGAACCAATCAGATACCGCACCACCTCCGCCTCACTCGCCGCCTCAACCACCCTGTCCACCATATCCTGAGTACGCAACGCCCCGGTCAAACTGGCCAGAAAATGCAAGTGCGGGCCGGAAGTATTCTTGGGACTCGCCACCAAAATCATCAGCTTGACCGGCGTGCCGTCCAGACAGGAGAAGTCCATCCCTCCGGGGCAAATACCCACCGCCGCCATAACGTGGCTCACCGCATCCGAACGGCCGTGCGGCATACTCACCCCGAATTCCAATTCGGTCGGCGCCGCGGCTTCCCGCTCGGCAATCGACGACAACACTTCCTCTTCACATTTTATAGGCAAGCCGCCGCCGTCCAATTTCCGCACCAACTCGTGAATCGCGTCCTTCTTGTTCCTGGACACCATCTGCATAATCACGCAATCCGGCCGCAATATCTCCTGCTTCTCTTTCATCGGCAAGGCCCGGACGCTGGTCACCGAGCGGAGCGTGCGGCGGAACTCCTTCGGTTTGGCCATTTCCTTGATCCGGTCCAGATCCTGGTGCAAGTCGACCAGCGCTTCGTAAACCACGGTGTGGATAAGCGTCACGTCCCGCCGGTTCGAGGAGAAGACCACCGTATTGTTGTCGCCACGCCACATGGAGAAGGCCAGGTCGTCTTTCCTGATGGAATAGAGGCGGGTCGAGGCGTCGACCATCGAGATGAAGAAACCTTCGGACCGGAAGGCGGCGAGGATGCTTTGCGTGGCGGCGTCGGCGACCGTTTCGGAAGGGAAGGGGAAGTTCGATTCACGGAAATCGTCGGAGGGACGCTCGACGGTGACGCCTTTGCCGGGTATCGACAGGGCCAGGGTGAGAATCGGCGGCGCCAGCAGGGTGGTGAAGAGGGTCATGATGATGGCGGCGCCGAACATGTCGGGATCGAGGATGTTCGTGGACATGCCGATGCCGGCGATGATCAGGGCGACTTCGCCGCGCGGCACCATGCCGGCGCCGATACGGAAGGCGCCGAGGGTATTGAAATTAAGAAACAGCGCCGGCACGGCGCAGCCGATGATTTTCGCGAACATGGCCAGGACGCCGAAAATCAGGCCGAAAGTGATGACTTCCGGCTTGGTGAGGCGCTCCAGGTCCACGATCATGCCCATGACCGCGAAAAAGATCGGCACGAAGAAATCGTGGAGATTGTGGAGGCGCTCCTGCACGATGAAGGTGATATCGGTTTTGGAGAGGGAGAGGCCCATGACGTAGGCGCCGATGATCATGGCGAGGCCGGCGGTTTCGAAGATGCCGGCGGCGATGAAGGCGAGGCCCAGGGCGAGGGTGGTGAAGGTGGTCGGATTTTTGAAGGATTTAAGGAAGCGGCCGAGTTGCGGCGACAGGGCGAGGCCCAGGGCGGAGAAGGCGATGCAGACAAAGACGGTCGAGAAGGCGACGCGGATGATGCTGCCCCAGGGGAGACCGGAGAAAGTGCCGGTACCGGCGTTCAGGATGTCGATGAGGCTGATGATGATGGCCAGGCTGATGATGCCGAGAACATCGTCGATGATGGCGGAGGCGAGGATGGTGACGCCTTCGGGGGAGTCCATTTGTTTGCGTTCGGAGAGGATGCGGGCGGTGATGCCGACGGAGGTGGCGGTGCAGAGGGCGCCGAGAAACAGATTCGCCGGGGTAAGGAAATTATGTCCGGCGTTCATGCCGAAGTAGGCGCCGGCGAAGTCGCCGGCTAGGAAGGAGATGACGACCCCGCCGAGTCCGATCACGGTTCCGGCGAGGGAGTATTTGAGGAACTGTCGGAAATCCGTTTCCAGGCCGACCATGAACAGGAGAATCAGGCTGGCGACGGTGGCGAAGCCGTAGAGATCGGTGGAAATGGGGAAACCGCCGGGAACGGGTTTGGGGAAGATGCCGTGGGGGAGTTTCAGCAGGTTTAGGGGAATGCCGCCCAAGAGATAGGGTCCGATGGCGATGCCGGCGAGGAGTTCCCCCAATACGCTGGGGAGTTTCAACCGCCGCATGATGCCGCCGCCGATACGCACGGCGAAGATGATGACGGCAAGCTGGAAGACCAGGATGACCATCTGGTGGACCATGGCGTTGCCGCCGGAGGTTACGGTTTGCTGGGTGGTTTCGGTGGCGAGGTTAACGGAGTCGGCGACATGTTCTGCCGCTAGGGCGGAGGCGAATAGTTCCATGGGCAACGTACCTCATCGAAGCGCGGCTTGGGGGACAGGAGACGCGGGAGTAGGCGAAAGATAATGAACCGCGGAGCTTTCCGACCAAAGCCCGCGATTCCGCAATGTTAAACTTCCGTCCGATTATAATCCGGCAGCGGCAAATGGCAAGTGAAGAGGCGGGGAATTTACGCCGGGGGGGGGTGTCGGAGACTCCTTGCGGCGGCATTTGCCGATTGCCGGGGGGGGGCGGATTTGTTATAATCGGGACTTTTGCCAAATCAGCATTTATACCGCCAAATGCTGGTTTTGCGGAAGTCCGGGTTAAAAACTGATTGAAACACGTTTTAGTAAACCAAAGGTCTTATTGCCCTGTTACGCAGCACCCCTTCCCACACGTCATTCCGGCGCCGCAAGCGTTCAACCGGGGGGAAGCGTAACTCGCCGGAATCCAGGCCGATAGACAATTGCTACAGTGGCGCTTTCTCCTTGTTTTACGGATTTGTAAGTTCCGACACTCATAGGGGGTTTTGTGTAACCACGGAGCGACGGTTTATCGGCCTGGATTCCGGCGAGTTACGCTTCCCCCCCGGTTGAACGCTTGTGGCGCCGGAATGACGTGTGGGGTGGGGTGCGGCGTGACAGGATGCGGTGCCGCCCGTTTCCTCGCCTTACCGTTACCGCTGACGTGTGGGGTGTGGTGCGGCGTGACAGGATGCGGAGCCGCCCGTTTCCTCGCCTTACCGTTACCGCTGACGTGTGGGGTGGGGTGCGGCGTGACATGATGCGGAGCCGCCCGTTTCCCCGCCTTGGGGTTGGTCCAAACCCGACCGACGGTGGCGGCGGCCAATGGATAATCCCGCTCCTCCAGCATAAAAGAGGAACGGAAGCTCCGGCGAGCTCATCCCGGGACCCGTAGGGTGTAAGGGCGGGGAAACCGGGTCAGGGAATCCCCGGGCGTGTATATACCGAACCAGGTTCGTTCGGCACGTGACCCGTAAAATTGCACGTACACGCCCTGCCAAGAACCCTACGGGGCCCGTGCAACCGGGGCTTCCGTTCGGGGTGACGCAACCGCAAGCCGCTCCGCGCGCTGGAGCACCTTCAAGTTTGGGTTTTAGTCTTGTTCACGCGGTATGGATGGGAAATTTACTTTTTTTTACCGGCGGGCCTGGCCCGCCTTGTTTTGTGGAAATCGTCAACCCCCAGGAGCAGCGCCGCCATGGACGTTTTTAAACCGGTAGAACGCGAGATCAACTTTCCCACTTCGGAAAAAAAATGGCTGGAGTTTTGGGAAAAGGAAAAAATCTTTGCCAAACAATTGGCGCAAGGACGCCAGCGGGCCAGTGACGAAGGCAAAACCACCTACGTCTTCTACGAAGGCCCCCCCACCGCCAACGGCATGCCCCACCCGGGGCATGTCCTCACCCGGGTGGTCAAGGACCTCTTCCCCCGCTTCCGCGCCATGCAGGGCTACGACGTGCCGCGAAAAGCCGGCTGGGACACCCACGGCCTGCCGGTGGAAATCGAGGTCGAAAAGGAACTGGGCATCGAGGGGAAGCAGGCCATCGAGGAATACGGCGTGGAAGCCTTTGTCAAGAAGTGCAAGGACTCGGTCTTCCGCTACTCCGACGCCTGGCGGAAATTGACGGAACGGATCGGCTTCTGGGTCGACCTGGACGACCCCTACGTCACCTACCACGAAAGTTACATCGACTCCGTGTGGTGGTCCCTGAAGCAGCTCTGGGACGCGGATTTGCTCTATCACGGCCACAAAATCGTGCCCTGGTGCCCGCGCTGCGGCACCGCCCTCTCCAGCCACGAAGTGGGGCAGGGCTACAAGGAAGTGGCGGACCCCTCGGCTTATGTAGCCTTCCGCTCGAAAGCGGATGCGAAGACCCTGTTCATCGCCTGGACCACCACCCCCTGGACCTTGCTCTCGAACGTGGCCCTGGCGGTGGGGAAGGACTTCGATTACGACTACGCGAAAGTCGGGGAGGAGACGCTGGTCCTCGCGTCAGCCCTCCGTGAAAAAGTTTTGGCGAAGATTCCCCACGAAGTCGTCAAAACCGTCAAAGGCTCGGAACTGCTGGGGCAGGAGTACGAACAGCTCTTCCCCTATGTCAATGCCGACAAGCCGGCCTTCCGCATTGTCCCGGGCGATTTCGTCGGCCTGGACACGGGTTCGGGCATGGTGCATATCGCCCCGGCCTTCGGCGAGGACGACTACCGCATGGGGCAGGAGCACAACCTGCCGCTCCTGAATCCGGTCAAGCCGGACGGGACTTTCGACGCCGCGGTACTGCCCTGGGCCGGCATGTTCGTGAAAGACGCGGATCCCCTGATTATCAAGGAATTGAAAAACCGCAAACAATTGGTCAAGTCGGAACAGTACACCCACGACTATCCCTATTGCTGGCGCTGCCCCAGCCCCCTCCTTTATTATCCCCGGCCGGCCTGGTATATCCGCACCTCTTCCATAAAGGACAGGATGCTGGCGAACAACGCCCGCATTCAATGGTTCCCGGAACATATCCGCGACGGGCGGTTTGGAAACTTCCTCGCCTCGAACGTGGATTGGGCGTTGTCCCGCGAACGTTATTGGGGAACGCCCCTGCCCATATGGGAGTGCTCGTGCGGGCACAAGACGGTCATGGGAGGGAAGGATGAATTGTTGAAACGGGCGGCAAACCAGGTGCCGGACAACTTCGAACTCCACAAACCCTGGGTCGACGACATACGGATCCGCTGCGAGAAGTGCGGCGGGGACATGCGCCGCGTGCCGGAGGTCATCGACTGCTGGTACGATTCCGGCGCCATGCAGTTCGCCCAATGGGGTTATCCGCATCAAGCCGGTTCCGCCGAAAAACTGGCCCGGGCGCTGCCGGCCGATTTCATCTCGGAAGCCATCGACCAGACCCGCGGCTGGTTCTATTCCCTATTGGCCATCGCGACGCTCCTGAAGGAATGCGCGGACCGGAAAACGGCGGCGGGAAAAGACCCGGGGGAACTGGCGCCGTGGGCGCGGGAGTATCCTTTGCCTTACAAGAGCTGCCTGGTTTTGGGGCTGCTGCTGTCGGGGGAGGGAACGAAATTGTCGAAAAAACTCCGGAACTACCCGGACCCCTTCGACGTCCTCGACCAGGAAGGCGCCGACGCCATGCGCTGGTTCTTCTGCATCTCGAACCAGCCCTGGACCTCGACCCGCTTCTTCCAGGGAGGTATCCGTGAAGCCCAGAAAGACTTCCTGGTCCGGCTCCGGAACGTCTATTCCTTCTTTGTCATCTACGCGAACATCGACGGCTTCGACCCGAGAAAAGGCCTGTCGGGGGTTCGTGAACTGTCGGGTAACCCGTCCCCCTTCGCCCCTTCCCCGACCCGGCCGGCGCCGGAGAAGCGCAGTCTCCTCGACCGCTGGATGTTGTCCAAATTGGAAACGGCCGGCCGGCAGGTGGCGCTGAACCTCGAAAACATGAACATTCTTCAAGCCGCGCAGGCGCTCCACTCGCTGGTCGAACAACTGTCGAACTGGTATGTGCGGCGGAGCCGCGACCGCTTCTGGTCGGCGGAACAGAACGAGGACAAGCTGGCGGCGTATTGGACCCTTTACGAAACGCTCGGGCGCATCGCGGTCATCGCGGCGCCGTTCATCCCCTTCTTCGCCGAGGAACTGTACCAGAATCTGCTCCGCGACCTCTGGCCGGACAGTTTGCCCCAGTCGGTGCATTTGTGCCGCTGGCCGGATTACCAGGCCGGGGCGGTGGACGCGGGAGTCGAGGAACGGATGGATTTGGTGCGGGAAATCGCCTCGTTGGGGCTGGCGGCGCGGGCGTCCCAAAAAATCAAGGTGCGTCAGCCCCTCAAGAAGGCGGTGGTCATCCTCACCCGGCCGCAGGATGAAGCGGGCGTGGCGGAACTGGCCGGAGTGGTCAAGGAGGAAATCAATGTCCACGAACTGGCTTTTGCCAAAGACGCGGCGGAGTATGTGTCCTTCACCGTCAAGCCGAATTTCCAGGCGCTGGGGCCGGTTCTCGGTAAATCGATGAAAGCATGCGGGGCGGCTTTGGCCAAAGCCGACGCGGCGGAAATCATCCGTTCCCTGAAGGAGCGCGGTTTTTACGAAGTTACTTTCGACGGACAAACCAAGCGCTTGACGGCGGAGGAACTGGATGTGCGTTTGGCGGCGAAGGAAGGTTTCGCGGCGGCGGACGGCCGGGGGGCGGTGGTGGTTTTGGAAGCGCAGATTACCGACGAATTGGAAAGGGAGGGCATAGCGCGGGAACTTATCAACCGTATTCAAACATTCCGTAAGGATTTGGATTTGCCGTTCGCGGCGCGAATTCGGGTGCGCATCGGCACGGGCGGCAAGGTGGCCCGGGCGGCGGTGGAGCACGGCGCTTTGATCGCAGCGGAGACTTTGGCCGAGGATTACCGGGTGGAATGGGAGGATTTGGGGGGGGAGGCGCGGGAGTTCGAAATTGGGGGCGAGGGGGTAAGGGTGGCAGTGGCCCGAATTTGACAAAATATTGTAAGCGTATAAATAAGGGGGGGGGGAAAGCCCCCCTTTTTTTATGCGCCACGGAAAGCGAAAATTACCCTACAGTCTGACGCGCCATGGGTTAAAATCCCAAAAGGGTTGCATTCCACCATTTTATTGGGGTGTTACTTGCGGCAGTGAAAATTCCCGGCTGAGGTTTCCCGGGCTGCAAGTTTACGATTTTCGGATGGGTAAATTTATCTGGCAAGGAGATTACGATGACGAACATTCAAGCGTTGCGTGAAAAGTTAAAGGGGAGGATTGATTTTTTGCGTGGCGACTTCACGCTCGCCAGCGGCAAGAAATCGGACTTTTACTTCAATGGCAAGACTACCACTCTTCGTCCCGATGCGCTCAATTTTGCGGCTCGCATTTTCATGGATATGATGCGGGAGGCGCGTCCGGATCGTGTAGGCGGTTTGACCTTGGGGGCGGACGCGCTTATTGGGGCGATAACGGCGCTATCCTATGATTTGGGCATGCCTATGGAAGGGTTTATCGTAAGGAAGGAACCTAAAAGCCATGGCACCGGGCAATGGATTGAGGGGCCGGAACTCCGCGCCGGACAACGCATAGCCATCATTGAGGATGTGGTGACGACCGGCGGCTCGGCCATGAAAGCGCTGGAACGAATTCGCGAGAGCGTGGCAAATCCTTCGATAGTGGGAGTTTACGCCCTGGTGGATCGTCTCGACGGTGGGCGGGAGGCTTTGGAACGCGAGGGGGTGAATCTACACTCGATTTTCACCAAGGATGATTTGTTGTGAGAGATATTAAAAAAATTGTTGTTTTGTTAATTAATGCTCTTGCAATAAGTCGTGCATTGTGCCATAATGCTTTAGGTGGCTATAGCTAGAGTTGGCTAAATGATTTTGGCAGTATGTCTACCACCGCATCTGGCGGATTATATAAATATCTTAACGCAGTGTGCTTTATAAGCAATATTCGCAAAGCGTTTGCTTATGCTTGTTATTATTCACTTGCACCGTTCGTTATCCCCAGGTTTATCCTCTGGCTTTGTTATGTCCAAATAAATTCCGACCGAATTCGGGTAGGCCAATCGCTCCGCCAGCCTTGGCTATTATGATGAACTAACACCCTTGCTTGGATACCAGTTATGACGAACCTTGATGCGCGAAACGTCGCAGAAGTGGGTACTGATCATCGGGACTCCACCAGAGAGAGATTAACCAATATTTACGCCGGAATGATCAATTCCATTGGTCTGACCGGACGGGAAATCGCCAAAATATCGGGTACCCGGCCCCAGTACATTTCCGACATCAAGCGGCGACAGCGCCCCTTGTCCCAGGAAATGTTCATGCGCACCCTGCTGGGGCTATACGGTAGCTATAAATGGCTGATATCCGGCGATTTGGCCATTGATACCCAACGCATCATCTCCCTGTATCCCTATATCTCCGCACCGGGACGGGAAACCTTGCCCCTGCCGGTCTTTCAGCGTCCCTTCATGGGACCGAAAATGACTGTCGACGACTGGGACGGCTATTTCATCTGCGTAACCTCTCCGGTGAAGGAACGGGCCAAAAAGATGCACGAGCCTTATGTCCTGCACTTGCCCTTCAACGACCGCTCCGGCCGCTTGCGGAAAGGCGATTATCTCCTGGTCGACCAGACCGCCTCCGCCGACGCCACCTATGTCCTGATCAAGAGCGGCTGGGGGGTGAAGCTGGTGCGGAAAATCGAGGCCGGCTTCGAAGACGTCGAGAATGGCGAACACCGTTACGAACCCGACGTGCAGGTGATTGGCAATGTGGCGATGCTGCTGATGGGGAATTTGTGAGTGAGCGGAATAACCGCTTTTGCACCAGAGTGGGGGTAAAGGCAAGAGGCGGGATCCTGGTGGATCCCGCCTCTTGCGTGGTGGTCGTACCGATGTAAAGTTTTAGGGCAGTTCTAAAAATACCTTTTAGCGGAAGGTCACAATCGCCTCCGGCCGTTTGATGCGCGGGGCCAAGGTCTCCATCACCCGAAACAGGTGATCCATCTTGTCGTTCCCCATGTAGGCGGTGATCAAATCCTGGCCCACGGCCAAATCCATATACTGGGGTTCATTGCAAACCAGGCAGGCGCTGTTTTTGGCCAGACGGGTGCTGCGGTAGACCTTGCCCACCAAACCGCGCACGCGATCGATTTCCATCATGCCGGTGCCGGGCTGGATACGGTGCAGCTTGCCGTAAAGATCCGTCGCCATTACCAGGGCGTAGCCGCCGAAGCTGCCGCAATCGGTAAGCTTTTCCATGCCGCTGGAAAGGTCCCGAAGCGGATTTTCACCCTCGGACCACTCGGAAATGGCGATTTCGTGACAACCCTTGATCGAGAAAAAACCGTCGATGCCCAAGCCGGCGTCGCCGTGGAAAATCAGGTCGTCCTCCCGCGCCGCCGCCAGAAACGCGGCGTTGCGGGCAGCCTGAACCCCCGCCGCCGCCTCATCCTCGACATCCCGCCAGGATAGATTGAAGTCGCTGTAAACCGTCGCCAATTCCAGGAAACGCCGGCCGGTCACCTTCGCCGTATCCGCTTCCCCCCGACCCCAATAATCAACATTGGCCTGGTCCGCCCGTTCCACCAGGTCCAGGGGGACGTTCTGGGTCCGGGCCCCGAAGAGCTTGACCTCGAGGATGCGCCTGCCGACCATCGCCTTCGACGCCTCCGCCACCACCGCCTGATCTATGTTATCCCACTGGCCTTCCGTAAGAGGGGCGCCTTCACGCAATAAATACCTCATGTCACTCTCCAATAAAAAGGAGGGCTGAGAATCGCCCCCGGGTTAATCCTTCAAGCCGCCTACCGTCGCCCCTTTGGCCTCGGCCTGACTGGCGCCGGCCCGGAAGCCCAATTGTTCCAGCATTTCCTTCACCTCCCCTTCACCCTCCGCCAAGTGTTCCGCCTCCGCCGGGTCCAGGTATTTCAGCAAGGTCATCAATTCACCCACATGCGCCTTTTCTTCATCGCGGATGTCGGCGAGAACCGCCTTCACCACCGGATCGGTCGACGCTGCCGCATGGGCGTCGTACAGGAAAATTGCCTCCAATTCGCCAATAATGTCGGTACGAACCGCTTGCAGCAGATCGTATTTGCTCAGCTTCTTGTCGCCAAGGTGCGCCGCAAAGGGATTGGGCATATTGGGCATGGCAGTGGCCTTTCATTAAAAAATACACCGGAAATTGCCTCAGTTGACAGTAATTATTACTATATAGTATTATTTCCAAATATTCCAGCAAAAAAGACGTGAAACCCTTCTTTTTCACGTTTTCTCCTAGTTTCTGTCGGGTTTATGGGGAAATCACACGGGAAAAGTGCGTCAACCCCGGCTGGAAGATGGGAAAACCCGGCATTGCAGCGGGGGAACAGGTACATTATAATGAGAGGAATTATCAGAAAACTGTTTATTCTTTCCCCCCTAATCCCTCTCGGAGATGGAGATGGTCAATAATAACGCGGCCAGACATTTGTTGTTTGTCGCCAGTATTCTCCTGTGCATTTTCGGCTACGTCGGCTATCGGCTCAACCGGGCCAAAAGTCCCCGCTATGACGCACCGGTAAATCAGTTCGCCAGCCATCAGCCCGCGCCGCCGGCCGCCGCCGCCGTGGTCCCGGCTCCGCCCGCCCAGGCCTCGACCCGGCCCGCCATCGCGCCGCCGGCCGCCAAGGCCCTGCCGCCCCCCCAGGACGACGACGACATGGGCGAGTGGATCCCGTCGGCCCGGGGCGAGGAACTGGCGCTGGTTCCGGCCCCGGTCAAACCGCTGGCGCCGCCGCCTTCCCCGTACCGTCCGCCGCAAGACGATTTCGCCGCGACGCCGCACGGGGGCGTGATCACCGGCTTGATCCCGGCTCCGCCCGGGGGCGCTCCGGGCTTGCGTCCCGATTCGGGGAACCTTCCCCCCTCCGGTTTGCCGATCCCCGGCATGGCCGGGGGTAACGCCGCCCCGGCCGGGGCGACCGGCGTTCCGGTCAATTCCCAGTCAACCGCCCCGTCAGGCAATTCCCTGCCGGCTGCGGCGGTAATCAGCGGCTTGAAACCGCCGTCGGCAGGTCCGACCGCCTATCCCCCCGCCGACGCCGTCTCCGCCATTCCCTCGGCCGGCGCGCCGAATCTGCCGGCTTACGGCGGCGCTTCGGACAGCGGCTTCGACGACGGCTTCGACGATTCGGGCGACCTCGCCACCTCCGGCCTTCCCCCTTCGGCCTATGACGGAAATCTACCGCCCGGCATGCCCCCCGCCGCTCCCGGTTCCTACCCCGGGGGGACTTCGCTGCCGCCGCCCTCCGGCCTCCCCGGGATGGTGAACGGGGCCTCGGGTCTCCCCGATGGCATCGGGCCGCCGGCTTCGGCTCTGCCGCCGCGTTCCGTCGCCGCCCCTTCCGGCCCGGGCGCCGCCGCCCTGCCTATACCTGGCGCGGCCGGCCCAGGCTTTTCCTCGGCAGCGCCCGCTCCCATGCCGGAAAGCGTCATGCGTCCCGGCAGCGCGGTTTCGCCCCGCCCCCCCGCCTCAGGACCCGCATCCGGCCCGGGCGATTTCGGCGGACCCGGCGGCTCCGCCTCCCTTCCCTCCACCCGCCCGCAAGCCGCACCGGCCTCGGGCATCACCGTCCCGGGGATTCCCCCCGCCGCGGGTCCGCGCGGTCCCGCCGCCCCGCCCCTTGCGGCGCGACCGTATCATGACGACTATGCCTATGACGACACCTACGACGATTCGGCGGTTTCCGGTTCCGAGTCGCTGCGGGTTTATGTGGTGCTGCCCGGCGACACCCTTTCCAGCATCGCTTCGCGGGAGCTGGGGTCGATTTCCCTGGCCGACAACATTTTCCTCCTGAACCGCGATGTCATCGCGGATCCGGATCACCTGCTGTCCGGCGTGAAAATCCGCCTGCCGGTGCGGGAAAACGGCCCGGCGTCAATGCCGCCGACCCCGGCCGGCCCGGGCGTCCGGACTCCACCGTCAGCGCCGACGCCGGCCGCATCCGGCCCGCAAAAGCACGTGGTGGCGCGGGGTGAGACCTTGTCGTCCATATCGCAGTATTATTACGGAACGAGTTCGGGCTGGCGTTTTCTGGCCGACAACAACAAAAAAGCGGTGCCGAATCCGAATCAGCTGGCGGTGGGAGTGGAGTTGACGATTCCGCCGTTCGAGGAGATGAAACGGTAGTATACCGAAAGCGGAACGGAATGGTGAAAACCGCACAGCGTGCGCGACCATTTGTACAAACACGTCGGAACACGTGGCTCCGAAGCCTTGTTACCCTGGACACCACCCCACACGTCATTCCGGCGCCGCAAGCGTTCAACCGGGGTGGAGCGTAATTCGCCGGAATCCAGGCCGATAGACATTCGCTACCGTGGCGTTTGCTCGATGTGCAAGTTCCGAAATTGATAGGCTGTTTAGTGGAACCACTGAGCGATGGTTTATCGGCCTGGATTCCGGCGAGCTACGCTTCCCCCCGGTTCAATGTTTATGGCGCCGGAATGACGGGTGGGGAGGAGTCCGGCGTAACTGAATGCGGATTAGGGTTACACAGTCGAGATGCGCCCCTTAAGCTTCCTTCCCTCCCCCTTCTTCGCCTCGGCCTTCCGCATGATAAATAAATAGTTGAACCCGCGCAGATAAAACCCGCCCACATCCGCCGCCTGGCGATAATTCCCCATATCCAAAGTCTTGTTATGCCGCACCACCGAAATGATGTCGACCGGGATAAACAGGCGTTGCAAACGGGAAAACAGTTCAAAACCGATGGGATAAAACCCCTTATCCTTGACAAACGAATCCGAAACATACAATCCCATATAGCTGCCCGGGGCCAGAATCCGGTGGATTTCCCCGATCACCTTTTCCATGGCCTGGTAGTATTCCGCGCCGGCGGCGTCGAGACGACCGATACAACGTGGATCCTCGGAATATTTTAGATGTGTGGAGTACGGAGGGTCGATAAATACAAAGGCGGCTTTGTTGTCCTCGAGGGGAAGCTTGCGGGCGTCGACCCGAAAAATGTCCGGGCGGGTCGGATTCAAGTCATACCCCAAAGCCCGGCGGCCCAATTCCCGCGCCACATCCAGGGTCGTGCCGCTGCCGGCCATGGGGTCGATAACCAGGTCCCCCTCTTTGGTATAGCGTTCGAGGAGGTTCCAGACCAGGTAACTGGGGGTGGCGCCGGCGTAGGCGGTGTCGCCCTGGCTTTGGCCGCCGTAATTTTGCGAGGGGAAGTCCCATAGGGTGGTGACCTGGAGCCGCGGCGCCAATGCATCGGGCCGGGGCGGCGGCCGGGACCGGGGTTTGGAACGGTGCGGCGGAGGACCGGGGGGTGGGCCGGCTTTACGCAACGGGGGTTTAGGGCCGGGTTTTCTGGGCAGGGTCATGTCGTTCTCCGGGTCGGGGCTGGAACCCACGGCAATAAACCACGCCATGGTGGCGTACCGCCGCCATGTGGCGACGGACAGTATAGCAAATCCCCGCGCCGCGACCAACGCTTTTCCGGCCGGGGCTTTTCCGGCGGTTTTATGTTGCAGTGACTTTTAGCGGTTCGTATTATAGACTAGGGTATTACCACCTATCCTAGATCTCGGGCTGCCACGGCCGTACGGGCGACGGGATTTATTTATGAATGTCTTTTTGACCTGGATCAGCGTTACGGTAACCATGATTTTCGTGGCGGCGATCTGGTTTTCCTACCTGGTGCGGGTGGTGTTGAACGAGGAATTGGTGCAGGAAAGGAAGCGGCGGCGGAACCGGGCGAGGGAATTGGAAAGAAGACGTATGGACGACAAGATCGCGGCCAGAAAAAAACGCCGGGGAGGCTAGCGCCTGGTTGACATGCCTGACAAAACAGTAAAAAAATCCCGCAAAACCGCCCGGAAAAATCCGGCCGAAGCCGTGGTCCGGGACGCCGACGGATTCGTGGCGGCACGCCTGGATGTGGAACGGTCGGAAAGATGCGGCACGCCGGAGGCGATTTTCGCCCTGGCGAAAACCACCCGGGAAACGCTCGCCATCGCCGAAAAACTGGTCGAAAAACAGGGCTACGCCCTAATCACCCGGATGAACCCGGAGACCCTGGCCGCCCTGCGGAAACGTTGGCCGGACCTCCTGGCCGGCGAACGCTCCGGCGCGGCGGCGGTCGGGAAAATCCCCCCGCTGAACGAAAACCTCGGCCCGGTCGCCATCGCCCTCGCCGGCACCTCCGACCTGCCGGTCGCCGAAGAGGCGTCCGTCACCCTCCGCTCCCTCGGGATTCCCTGCCGCATGATTGCGGATATCGGGGTGGCGGGACTCCACCGCCTGTTGGCGCGGCTGGAGGAACTCCGCCGGGCCAAGGTCGTCCTGGCCGTGGCCGGCATGGAAGGGGCGCTCCCCAGCGTGGTGGCGGGGCTGGTCGCCGCGCCGGTGGTGGCGGTGCCGACGTCGGTCGGGTACGGGGCGAGCCTGGGCGGTTTGTCGGCCCTCCTGGGGATGATAAACAGCTGCACGCCGGGCATCACCGTCGTCAATATCGATAACGGCTTCGGAGCCGCCGTGGCGGCGGCGCGGATGCTGAAAATTCATTTCACCACAGAGGCCGCCACCGACTCATAGAAGGCAAGCTTATGCCACCGACCAATTATCAACAATTGCCGCTCCTCCCCCCCCGGAAGCTGTACAGCCACAAGGGGACTTACGGACGCGTCCTGGTGATTGCCGGCTCGGCCGGCATGATGGGGTCGGGGTCGATGACCAGCCTTTCCTGTCTGCGTTCGGGATGCGGGGTGGTCTTATGGGCCCTCCCCAAAGCGCTCAACGTCATCGGGGAAGCGCAGAATCCGGAGGTGATGACCCTGCCCATCCCCGACACCCCTTCCGGCGCGCCGTCCATGGAAGCGCGGGAAATCCTGGTCGAGGCGGCGCGGGAGACGGATTGCGTGGTGCTGGGCCCCGGTTTGCCGGTGGCCGGCGACACCGGCGAATTGATGCGGCTGCTGATACCGGAGATTTTTCCGCCCCTCATCCTCGACGGCGGCGCCTTCTCCGCCATCGGCACCGAATACATGATCATCCGCAAACGGCAAAGCCCCACCATCATCACCCCCCACCCGGGGGAAATGAGCCGCATCACCGGCCGCACCACCGCGCAAATCCAGGAGAAACGCTCCGATTTCGCGGTGAAATACGCCAAACATTCCGGCGCCATCGTCGCCCTGAAAGGCCACGGCACGGTGGTTACGGACGGTCAGGAGATTTATATCAACGAATCCGGCAATCCAGCCCTGTCCACGGCCGGGTCGGGGGATGTCCTGTGCGGGGTAATCGCCTCCCTGGTGGGACAGGGGATTCCCCCCTTCGAGGCGGCCAAGCTGGGGGTTTACCTCCACGGTCTCGCCGGAGACCTCGCCGCCCGGGAGATCGGCGACCGCGGCGTCATCGCCCGCGATGTCATCACCCGCCTGCCCCTCGCCTTCAAACAATATGCCGAATTCCGTGAATCCTCGGCCAACGACTCGTAAAGAAGGTCACGCCAGCAAATGATAAGACAAATCATCTTCGACTCGCGCGGGGAGCTTGGCCAGAGCCCCCGCCCCGCTTTGGTGGAATGGCTGGCGGAGGTGGGCGAGGCGGTGGAGAAGGGCACCCCCCTCTGCAGTTACGAAGTGGACAAGGCGATTCAGGAATATCCCTCGCCGACCGCCGGCGTGATCCGGCGCTACCTGGTTCCGGCCGGGGCGCGGTTCGCCACCGGTTCGGCCCTGGCCCTGATTTCCGACTCCCCCGACGAGCCGCTCCCCGAGTCCAAACTGGCGCCTCTTCCCACCGAAGAGGACATCCACGGCTTCGACTGGTCGGAAATCGACAACCAGGGGGGGCCGCCGGAACCGCTCGGAGTGATGCGGCGGGCGATTGCCGACCGCATGGCGATGTCCAAGCGGCACATCCCCTGCTTCTACCTCACCGCCAGCGTGGACATGACCAATTGTCTGGCCCTCAGGACTGAGATGAAAAAGAACCGGGAGAAGGCGACCTTCAACGACATGGCCATCAAGGCCTCGGCCTTGGCCCTGCGGCAGAATCCCCGGGCAAGCGCGATTTACACGCCCCAGGGTTTGGTGCCCCGGGATGAATTGCATATCGGTTTCGCGGCGGCCCTGCCGGATGACGGCTTGGTGGTGCCGGTGGTGAAGGACGCGGACCGGAAGCCCCTCAGGATGATTGCCGAGGAGACGCGGGGTTTGGCCGACAAGGCGAAGCGGGGCGAATTGACGCCCCTGGACTGTTCCGGCGGGGTTTTTTCCGTATCGTACCTGGGAGCGTTCGAGGTCGACAATTTCATCGCGATTGTAAACCCGGGTGAAGCGGCGATCCTGGCCATGGGGAAGGTGCGGGAGACGGTGGTGGCGCTTAAGGGGGAGGTGGCGGTGCGGCCGGTGGCCAGCCTCACCTTGTCCTGTGATCACCGCTCCATCGACGGCGCCCTGGCGGCGCGGCTGATGGGGGACATCAAGCGCAATTTGGAGAACGCGGACCAATTGCGCTAGCGCATCTCAACTGCGTTACCCTAATCCGCATCCTGTTACGCCGGACTCCTCCCCACGCGTCATTCCGGCGTCGCAAGCGTTCAACCGGGGTGAGGCAGAACTCGCCGGAATCCAGGCCGATAGACAATCGCTACCGTGGCGTTTGCTCCTTGTCTTACGGATGTGCAAGTTCCGACACTGATAGGGTGTTTTGTGGAACCGCCTAGCGACGGTTTATCGGCCTGGATTCCGGCGAGTTACGCTTCCCCCCGGGTCAATGTTTATGGCGCCGGAATGACGTGTGGGGTGGTGTCCAGGGTAACAGGATGCGGATTGACGTAACAGCGTTGAGATGCCGCCCAATTGCGCTAGCGGCAAGGGGCTCGCTGCCACCGTAAGCGATATGCGGGCGGCAGGGCGTTTCCACTTGAAAAAGTCGCCCCATTACCTAAAATTCGCGGTTATGGGTTTGGCGTGGGGCAGCTCTAAAAATGCTCTTTTGCCCGAATACTTCGTCAGGGCTTCGCTCTCGCGTTTTGTAACACAAACCACCACCGCGTGTTACAAAACGCTGCCACTACGCCCTTCCTCGTCTGCGGGCAAAATAGCAATTTTTAGAGGTGCCCCGTGGCCATTTATATTTATATACCGAAACCCCATGGCAATTCCGTACCGGATGCGCAAGCATCCGCGTTATTTTTATAACCCGCTCGTTTCCGGTCCGCGCCGGAAAGAGACAGGAGAACAGCGTGACCGAATCGGAAATCCGTAAAGCCGTGTTGGACATCATCCAGGATGTGGCTGGTTTGGACGACCTGCCGGAAGTGCAGGGCAAGGAACCGCTCAGGGATCAATTGGACCTGGATTCGATGGATTTTCTGGACATCGTGATGGAATTGAGGAAGCGCCACAAAATCGAGGTGCCGGAAGCGGATTACCCCAAACTGGCGACTTTGGACTCGACGGTGGCGTACATCGAGGCGCACCAGAAGAAGGCGTAGGGGAAGAGACCCCATGAATTACGACGCAGTCATCATCGGAGCCGGTCCCTCCGGCCTGGCCGCGGCGGTTCGTCTCGCCCACTTCGGGGTGAAGACCTGCCTCCTCGAAGCCCACACCCGCCCCGGCGGCCTGAATTCATGGCATCACGTGCGGAACAGGGAAATCTCCTCGGGACTGCACGCCTTCACGAATTACTCGAAGAGCGGCCGCGAAGGGGCTCTGGGAAAGCTCCTCCGCCAGCTCCGCGTGAACCCGGCCGATCTGGAGCTTTGCGGCCCCGGCCGCGCCTCCATACGTTTCCCCGGCCTCACCCTTTCCTTCAACGACCGGCCCGATTATCTGCGCCAGCAAATCGCCGAACATTTTCCCAAGGAAACGGACGGCTACGACCGCTTCCGGAAGCTGGTCCTGGAAACGGACGAGGGGGAATTGACCGGCCTGCAAACCTCGGCCCGCGAAGTCATGGAAAAATATCTGCGTGATCCCCTGCTGGTCGACATGCTCCTCTGCCCGGTGCTGTTTTACGGTTGTCCCGGCGGGGTCGGGGACGGCCGCGACGCGGCACGGCGGCGGCCGGATCTCGACTGGCTCCTCTTTTGCGTGGTCTGGAAATGCCTCTATGAATCCGGCCTGGCTTATCCCGCCCACGGCATGAGTAAAATCTGGAACCTCCTTATCGACCGTTTCCGGCAGGACGGCGGCCTGCTCCGCCTGGCGAACCGGGTGAGCGGTTTCATCAGTGAAAACGGCCGGGTCAAGGCCGCCGTCACCGAAGCGGGGGAGGAAGTGGCGGGGGACATATTCTTCTCCTCGGCGGGCGGGCGCGAGACGCAAATCCTCCTGGGTGAGGAAGCGGAGGCGATTCCGGCCGGCGGCGTCAGCATCGCCGAAGGGATTGCCCTATTGGACGCGAAAGCGGCGGATCAGGGCTTCACCGACGCGGTGGTCTTTTATTCACTGTCCGACGAGCTGCGTTTCCGGCGGCCGGACAGCCTGGTCGAGGAGTCCTGCGGCGCCCTCTGTCTGCCGGCGAATTATCCGGGGATTGACGAAAACATCCTGAAAATTTCCGAACTGGCGAGTTACCCCGCCTGGCGGAAGCTCGATCCCCTGGATTACCGTTTGGCGAAGGAACGGGCGGCGGCGGGCATGGAAAAATCCCTCCTGACCCTCGGCTTCGACCTTGCCCGCGGCAAAGCCGAAGCCGGCCGTTTCGGCCGCTTCGACGACCTCTTCACCCCGGTGACCCTGTGGCGGTTCACCCGGCATGCCGAAGGGGCTTTGTACGGGAGTCCGGTGAAGGCGCGCAGCGGTTTGACCTCCCGCGAAAACCTGTTTTTAATCGGCGCCGACCAGGGTTTCCACGGCATCGTCGGGGCCATGCTGTCGGGGGTGGCGATGGCGAATTTGCATTGTCTGGCGAAGAGGAAGTGAATCTGCCCAGGACCTGATATGGGAGTTTAGGCATGGCCAAGCATCAACGCATTTGCGTCATCGGTCTCGGGCAATTCGGGCGGCATCTGGCGGTCGAACTCGCCAAAGACTGCGAAGTCCTCGCCATCGACAAAAACCAGTCCATCGT
>JAVBRG010000096.1:0-17901 GCA_031548195.1 Planctomycetota bacterium
CCGATGAGTCGGCCGACCCAGCGGCGCTCCAGCGACTGGTACACCGTCTGGTGCGTGTCGGAAAGGCCGAAGTGGCTGCCGATGAGGTTCGGCATCTCCGGCAGCGGGGAGTCGGAGCAATAGCGGAAGAATTGCTGGAAGATGAGCCCGAGCTCGCCCGGCGTCGCCAGGGTCTTGGCGGTGGAGTCGAGCCAGGCGTCCTCGGCCTTGCGGCGGGCGCCGGCGTCGGCAATCCCCGAGAAGTCGGGGCTCTTCACGACGCCCGCCAGGGTGGCGAGGGCCAACGGGTCGCCCTGGTCGTCGCGCTCCAGGACATGGAGGGGGAAGTTCCAGCCGGGGGGGCCCATGCTGGAGTCGGCCCGGCCGCTGAGGTCCTCGGCGATGGCTTCTATCCACGCCTTCGCGTCCCCCTCGGCCTTGGCGGCGCCGGCACGGTAGGAGGCCACCCGGCCGCGGGTGGCGTGCCAGACCTCGGACAGCGTGGGGCGGGCGCCGGCCGGCCGCGCCTTCAGCCTGCCGGCGTAATGCTCGGCGAGGAGGAAGGCGTAGACGAACCGCGAGGGCAGGGGCGAGAAGAACACCGTCTCGTCGGTTCCCTCCATCCGCCAGGTGAAACGGGGCATGCGCTCGCCCGTTTCCGCGTCCTGATCGCCGCCGCCGGCGGCGGCCGCACCCATGTCGGGGTCGACCTGCGCCACCGCCACCAGCCGCTCGCCGCCGCCGAGGCTGACGGCGAATTCGTCGTAGCCGGCCTCGAGTTTGGCGAGGGCGGCGCGATAGGCCTCCAGATCCGCCCGGCGGGCGGGCGGCAGCGGCTTGATGGCGCTTTCGAGGTAGGTGGCCTCCAGGAGGCGGCGGCAGAAGGGGCTGTCGAAATAATCCTGCGGATCGGGCTTCTGGTAGGCGCCCATGAGGATGGGCTTCAGGGCCTGCCTGAGCTCGCGCGAGATGGTGTCGTCCGCCATCACCCCGTCGTGGAGGCGCACGGCGGCGCGGCGGAAGTCCTCCACCAGCCGCCGCGAATCCGCCGCCAGCGGCAACTCCTCCGCCGGGCGGAGCCGGCCCTGGAAAAAGACGTGGCGCGAATCGGCGGCCGGGCTGCCGAGCGCCAGGTCGCTTCCTTCCCCAAGGTGGCGGGACAGGGCGAGGGGGGCGCCGGGGCCTTCCAGCACCTCCCAGTCCGGGTACTTCTCCGGCGACACGCCGGCCTTGCGCATGTCGGCGGCGAGGCGGGTCATCCACACCAGCGGCTTGTGGAACAGGGGGGCCCAGCCGGCGGTGAAGGTGTAGCCGCCGATAGTGGCGCGGATCGTTTCGTCCGCGTCGGCGGCCTTCATGTCCAGGACCACCGGCGAGCCGCGCATGACCATGGCCATGCGGGCGTTTTCCAGGTCGTATTTGAAACCGGCGGGATCTATCTCCACCTCGGGGTCGCCGAAGCCTATCCGCAGCATGGACCACGCCAGCTTGGTGCCGGGGTTCGACTGATTGCGCCGGACCTCGGACTGGAGGCGGCTGTAGAGGTCGGCACGGAGGCTGAAGAGGTCGTCCGCCTCCTTGATGGCGCCGGTGATGCTCTTGGACGCCGCGGCCGCCATGTCGGGATTGGGGCTGACGTCGCGGCCGGCCCTGGCCGCCAAGTCGTCGAGCATCCGCTCGTCGGGGATCTCCTGCCCGAGGACGGTCCGGGACTTCCGCACCGCCTGGCCGACCATGCCGGCCAACCGGTCGAGCTGCTCGAGGGCGGGGCGCTCGGCCGACTTCGCCAGCTCGGGAAGCGGTTTCGCCAGCTCCGGCCTGGCGGCCAGGATGGCCTCCGGCGCATCGGCGAGCCGTTTCGACAGTTCGATGTAGCGTTTGAGGGCCGAAGCGTTGCCGGCCGAGGCGTCGGCGGCGAGCAGGGAGAGTTCGTCCCCGGCGGAGGCGAAGAGCCGGTCCGCCTGCCCGCGCGTGAACTCGGCAAGTTCCGACTCCAGGGCCGCCCTGGCCTTGCCGCCCAGGGCCGGCTCGAGGGCGAGGGCGTCCTCTCGGGAGCGGCGCGCCGCCTCCTCCGGCGGGAGCTTGGACCCGGCCTTGCGAAGCTCGGCCGCGACCGATTTCACCACCGCCGACTCGTACGCCTCGGCCAGCGGCCGGTCGCCCCGCCCGGCGGCGGACGCCGCCGCCTCCCGCAAATCGCCCGCCACGCTCGCCGGTTCGGACGGATCGAGGGCGCGGGTGAATTCGTCCAGCCGCCGCTCGCGGTCGAGATACGCGTCCACCTTGCCCCGAATCGCCTCGACCCGGTCCGGAAGGGGCTGGAACAGGCCGGTCAGGTCGGCCGCGCGGTTGTAGACGACGGCGGGCGTCAGGTAGGCGTTGGACTGCCTGAGCGCGGCGGCGGCGTCGCGGGCGGCGGCGGCGGCGGCGGGGATCTCGCCCTTTTGCCAGGCCGAATCGGCCGAGGACAGGTAGGAGTCCACCTCCGCGAGGTTATTGTCGCGGCGATACTGTTCCCAGCCGAGGAAACCGGCGGCCGCCAGGACGAGCACCAGGGGAACGAGCCAGAGGATGCGGGCGCCCGATTCGCGGCGCCCGGCGCCGGCGGGTTCCGGCTCGGCGGGGGCGGATTCGCGGCGCGGCGCGGGGGCATGATGGTCGGGCTCGTCGTCGCCGACGGCCGTTTCGTCGGTGCCGGCCGGCGCCGGCTGGCCGCCTTCGCCCGCATCGGCGCCGGGCGCGGCCATTTCGTCCCAGAGCCGGCGGCCCTCGCCCTTCGCGGGGGACGGTCCGGCCGTTTCCGGCTCGGGCGGAACCGGCGGCGGGGTAAACGCGGCGGCCGGGGCCGGGGGCGGAGTCGGCGTCTTTTCATCCGGGCCGCCGGCGGCCGGCCGGCCGCGGGACGAAGCGGCCGTTTCCTCCCGCGATCGGTCGATTATCTGGGTGTTGCGGCGGGAAAGCTCCTCGTCGACGCGGGGCGGCATGGCGGGGGCGGCGTTCGAGAGATCGATGCCGCTTTGCCGGTTGGCCGGGTCGATAAGCACGAAATTGGCGTCGATGGGCACATCGACCACCGGCGCATAGGCGCCGGTGGCGTATTTTTTGGGCATTTGCGTGTTCGACCGGGTCATGGAGTTGGCGGCCGTTTGCGATTGGGGGGGCGGGGGATCTTCGCCGGGGGTGGAGATGGAGATGGTGACCCGATGCATTTTATGGCAGGCGGGGCAGGTGAATTTCATGTCGGTGCGGTCGCCTGGGAGTTCGAGGACGATGTCGGAGTTGGGGCACTTTATGCGCATGTCTGCATTCCTCTGGGGTCGTCGCGGTGGCGCTGGCAACGGAAAAATAGCGAAACCGTCCTACGGTCGGAAAACCGGGGGCGGCGGATTGCTTGAAACCCTGGAAATTCACGCAAAATCAATTTTTTCACGATGACGAAGGGCGGTTCAATCGTCATTTTGCCAAACTTCGGCAATTTTATGAAATACCGGGGCCTGATGCAACGGAAAGGGGGAATGGAGGACGGTTCAAGTCGACAGTGAAGTCGACTGTGGGCGAGCGGTGCTCCTTACATCCCGGGAAACAGCCGCCCGTGCAGCGTCTCGGCCGCCCACACCACCATGGGCGCCGTCGCCAAAGCCGCCATGCTCAGCCACAGGAGCGACTTCGCCGTCAAGCGGGTGTTGCCGTGATAAACGTCCGCGACCGCCATCGCCGCCACCGCCGGGGGCATGGCCATGATGATGACCGCAATCGTGAATTCGTTGCCGCTGAAAGGTAATCCGCATTTCAAGGCCAGCGCCAAGGCGAACATCAACAGGCAGGGAATGGCCAGGAGCCTGAGAAAGGCCAAAATCGCCAGCCAGAGGAAATCGCTTTTGGCCGCCGGGTCGGCCGGTTGGGTCGCGTCCCCATGCAAACCGCCCAGCATCACCCCAATCTGGAATATGGACAAGGGTAAAGCCGTCAGCCCCAAAAGGTAGACCGTCTCCCACACCGGAGTCAGTAATCCCAGGGCCAGCGGCAGCCGGGCCAGTTCAACAGCCGGGAGCCTCTCCAGCCCGCGGAGGAAGGGGCAGGTGAGGGCCAGCACAATCCCGATCGCCACGGCGATACTCTGCATATTGACGAATAGACTGCGGGCCAGCCGATAAAATCCTTCGCCGGGACGGAAGGATGACATGCCGATGGTCCACAGATATGGAGTAATGCCAATGTTGAATAACAGGACCACCCTGACGCCCTCTTCCCTGAAAATCGGCTCGCACACCGCCAAGGCCATGAAAACCCAATTGGGAATGCCGGCCAGGATCCGCACCGTCGCGCGGTCCTGCGGGCCGGCGAGGAGGCGGGCGGCGGCGTAGGCGGTCAGGTCGGAAAGGAGAACCAGGACAAAGCCGACCAGGGGGAAAAACCAGTACAAATGCAGGGTGGCGAGGGAAATGCTCGCGGGCAGGCTGTACACCATGTAGGCCGGGAACGCCACCCAGAGGGTGTATTTGCTTAGGACCGGGACGGATTTTTCGGGGATCAATTGCATCCGGGTCACGATATAGCCGACAAGTATAATGAGGCACGTGGTGGCGATTTTGTAGAAAACGACCGAGCCGCTAATCATGACACCCGCTTTCCGAAATTCGACGGCCGATAACCAGGCGGCCGGAAATTTATTGCGTCGGCTTTCCCCCGCGGTGAAAGCCGCTGTTCGTGGACTGTGAAAGTCCCCTGATCCAATTGTATTTGTTGTCCAAGCTTTTGTGGACGGAAAAACCGAAGCCATCAAGCCCAATCCAGGAACCGCCGCCCATGATGTATTTCCAGCTAGCCTGGCGCTACGCCACCCGGCGTCTCGTCAATTATATCGCCATTCTCGCTCTGGCCCTGGCCCTGGCGGTGCAGATTGTCGCCATGGCGGTACTGGACGGAATGCTGATCGATCTCGAAAAGCGCCTTAAAAATATGGGGGAGCAGATCACTCTACGGGTGACGGGACCGCTGCCGAACCGGGAGACGTTCGATGCGGCGGCGGACGACGTTTCCTTTAATGTGCGGGGGGTCCTGGGGCTGACGCCGCTGGTGCAGAAGGTCGGCTTTCTGGAAACCGGGGCCGGGGCGGAGTACGTCTGGGTCCAGGGGGTGGACCTCAAGGCGGAATTGGCCTACAGCTCCCTCCCGAAACACCTCCTGTCCTACCACCCCGATCCAGCCGACCCGAACTGGGGCGAAACGGGGGAACGCCCGGGGATGTTCATGGGCGAGAGCCTGGCCCGGCGCATGGGGGTGTCGATCGGCGGCGAAGTGGAACTGTTTTATGCCGACCGTGATGAATCGGGCGAGATGAAGACCAGGTCGAAACGGTTCCGGGTCACCTCCCTTTACCGTTCCGGCGTGTTCGAGAAGGACCGCTACGGGGTTTACATACCCATTCGGGAGGCGGCGGGGTTTTATTTCGGGGATCGGGATTTGGTCGAGACCATGGTGGTTTGGCTGAAGGACCCGAACCAGGCCGAGAAGCTGGAACGCACCACCAGGTCGGCGGCGACGGCCATTCTCCGGGCGCTGACCGGCGACGACCCGGCCATCAAATCCGACACCTGGCAGAACCGCTGGTCGGAAATGGCCCAGGGGATGAAGCACGAAAACAATCTGATGGAACTGGTCCTGTTCCTTAACGACGCGGCGAGCGGCTTCTGCGTGTTCGCGATTCTCGTCACCCTGGTGAGCCGGCGCATCCGCGACGTCGGGCTCCTCCGTTGCATCGGGGCGAGCCGGCGCGGGGTGATGACAGTGTTCATTTTGGTGGGATTGCTTATCGGGGTGTCGGGCGGAATTTTAGGGGTTTTCGCGGGGACCTTCCTCGCCGGGCCGACCATCGAGGAAAAGGTCGGGAAGGAGTGGCGCCTGGCCGGCGGCGGCGCGGCGTTGACGCCGCTGAAGCCGGGCGAGAACCCGGCGACGCGGCGGCCCCGCATCGATCGTTGGTACGAGGCGGTGACCGGCCAGCCGCTCTATCCCCCCCGCATGTTCGGGGTGGCGGACGAGGCGGGTTTGCCGACGGTGATTTTCCCCTGGAAATTGGCCGTCTATTTTCTGGCGGCGGTGGCGGTGTCGGTTTTGGCGGCCTTGTATCCGGCCGCCTGGGCGGCGTGCCGCGAACCGATGTCGGCGTTGCGGGAGGGTTGATTGATGTCCGAACTGGCCTTGGTTATGGAAAATTTGAAGAAGAGCTACGACGACGGCGGCAAACCCCTGGAGGTCCTGAAAGGGGTCGACTTTTCCGTCAAGCATGGCGAAGTGGTGGCGATTGTCGGCCGAAGCGGCTCCGGGAAAAGCACCATCCTCAATATGGCCGGCCTGTTGGATCGGCCCGATTCCGGCGAGGTTTACATCGATGGCGTGCCGGTTTCGAAGTTATCGGAAGTCCGCCGCACCAACCTCCGCGGCCGGGAGATCGGTTTTGTCTTTCAAAACTACCACATGCTCTCCGACTTCAACATGCTCGAAAACGTGATGCTCGGCGCGGCGTTGGGCCGGGGCGGCTCCTTCGGCCGCCGGAACCGAGCCAAGGCCTTGGAATGGCTGGAACGGGTGGGTTTGGCCGAGCGTTGTCTCCATCGTCCCGGCGAACTGTCCGGCGGAGAACAGCAGCGGGCGGCGATCGCCCGGGCGCTGATGCCCAATCCCGCCATCCTGCTGTGCGACGAACCGACCGGCAACCTCGACTCGACCACGGCCGAGGAGGTTTGGGGCTGGCTGTGGAATTCGGCCCGTGAGGCCGGGATGGCGATGGTGGTGGTGACGCACGAGAACTTTCTGGCCAGGAAGGCGGACCGGGTGATGCGTCTCCGCGACGGGGTTTTGGAGCCGGAGACGGCGTAATTTCGGACTCGTTCGCGATCAACCCCCCGATTCCCCGGGGAAATTATTTTTTTTTTGAATGCTTCCGCTAATTTTTGGCAAGTGAAGAAAGGAACCCCGGCGGATTCTTTGCGCTTTAATCCTGGAATTCGCGCAATATTTCAGCCGCAACACGATCCAGCGCATCGTCCCCAACTGAAAGGCGATAAACGATGTTTAAGTCAATGAAAACGTCGCAACTCCGGGCCGGACCCCTCACCTGCGTCCTAATCGCCCTGGCCTGCGGCCTCGCATTCCTGCCCGGCTGCACCGAACCCCTCACCTCCTACCAGGTGCAGGGCGTCTCCGTGGCCCACGGGCAAAAAATCCTGGTCCTCCCCTTCATGGACACCCGCACCTTCACCGACTCCTCGGACCCCCACAAATATGACCTGGGCTACTACGCCCGGACCATTTTTGTCGACTCCATGCGGCCCTACTCCAACGGCAGGACCATATACACCCCGAACCTGCCCCTGGTCAAGAAATCGCTCGCCAACGCCGAAGTCGCCGAACTCGGCCGGAGGATGGGCGCCGACATCGTCGTCGCTGGACAAATCTTCAGCTTCACCGACACCCGCGCCGCCAGCATTCCCCCCCGGGCCGGCATGTTCATCCGGGTGATTTCCGCCCGGGACGGCTCCCTCCTCTTCGCCGGCGACCACTACCAGGCCGCGAACGTTCCCGGCGGTGGCGGCGGACGGGACGGCCAGGCCAGGAAAGTCGCCGACCTGCTGGTGCAGGGCTTTTTGGCGAACAGCCGTCAGCTGATGGCCGACGCCGGCCGCATCGCTTCGACAGGCGCCTTCGCCATGCTGTCGCCGGTGCCGATGAAACCGGCCGCCATGAGCCCTTCGAAAACCAAGCCGGAAGCCCTTAAACACCGTTCGGTCCTGAAAACTGTCGTCGACCTCAGCCACGCCGGCGGCAAAACGCAAAAGAAAAGCGGCGGTAAAAACAGCCGCGACTCCTTCCAGGATCCGGAACCGCTGCCTGAACCGCCACCCCTCCCCGATTTGTCCTCCTTCGCCGAGCTTCTGAACTCCGAGGATTGGCAGAAGGCCCCGCCGGCCCCGGCCGCACTCCCGGCCCCGGCGAACCTCGGCGCTGAATTCCTCGCCATGCCCTCCCTGCCGGACGCCGGCCTCCTGGCCATGGCGAACCAGCCGAAGGATAACGCCGCCGTGACCAAGGCCCCGGCGAAAACCGCCGCCAGGACCGGCCTTACGCAAACCGGCGCCGGCACAGCCGCCCAAAAGGAGGCGTTGTCCGTTCCCAGCGCCGCCGCCCTGGTCGCCGCCGACGCGGCGGTGCGCCAGGAGACCGCCCGGGCGGACGCGAAAATGTCCCTCTCCGGTCCCTGGGACGACAAAGGCTACGCCGGCGGGACGGAACTGCCGAACCTGAACGATCTGTCCTACTTCGAAAAAACCGAAGCCGACGCTGCTGGAGAAGCTCCGGAACCGGCCGCCAATCCCGGCGATTGGGGTAATGAAAGCGCCGCGCCTTGGCCCAACGCCTCACCGGCCTGGACCGCCCCCGCCGCCCCGGCGCACGACGACGTCGATTCCTGGGAACCGGATGCCGAGGACTCCTTCCCCGGCTTCCCCGGCGCCAAAACCGATTATTTCCAGGAAAGTTTTTCGGAAATCGCTCCGCAGTCATCCCTAGGAATTCCCAATTATTTCGACCAGGAACCGCTAGCCGGCAACGCGGAAGCCGACAATAAACCGGCCCCGGCCAAAACGGATGGGGACGCGGCGAAAAACTCCGCCGCCGCTCCCGCGAGCCAGCCGAAAACGGAAGTCGACAAGGCGCTTGAACTCACGAAAGCGATTGATTCGGCCCGCGAGGCGGCCAAGACCGCCGTTGCCCAGCCGGAAAGCCCAAAACCGGAAAGCGCGCCCAGCGAAACGGTGCATACGGCATCGGCCACGGCCGCAGCCGCCAAACCCCCGGTTCCCGTAACCGCCCCGGCGGCCGCGAAAAGCGAAGCGTTCGTCACCGAACCCGAGCCCGAAGCCGGCAAAGCCGCCGTCGCCGTAGCGGCTCCGGCCGCGGCTCCCACGCCCGCCCCGGCTCCCGAATACGCCGCCTATCTGGCGACCTACGCCCAGGACGACGGCGCGGTCCAGTCGAACTCCTCCTACACTTACAGCTATTCGTCGGACTATTCCGCCGAACCCGGTTTCGCCGACATCTACGCCGTCTCGGAACCGGTCGACACCGCCAGCGCCGCCTGCATCGACGAACTTCCGGAAATCGAACTGAAGAAGGTCGATCCCTTCATGATCAGCGCCGATGAAGTCTATCCGAAGCCGAATCTGGCCGCGAAAATCAGCGGCGACCAGCTCGCCGGCGACCTCCTCGCCTCGGACGGCGGACTCTATGGCGCCGCCATGGTCATGCCTGACCCCCCGGTCATCGTCGGCGGCAGGAAGGAAGACCCCATCGACCCCGGCATGGTCTACCTGCCCCTGGCCGTGACCCTGAACGGCGAGGAATACGCGAGCCTCCCGACGGAACCGTTTGTCCTCGACCCGGAGACTTTGGAAGTGGTGTCGGGGAAACTGCCGGTGACCCGGGTCCCGGCCCCGGTGGTGGAACGCCGCACGGTCGTCACCCAGGCCGCTCAGGCCCAGGCCGCTCAGGCCCAGGCCGCTCAGGCCCAGGCCCAGGCCGCGCCGCAGTACAGTCCGGTTCCTTACCAGTCCGAAGCGGTTCCGCCGGCGCTTGGTCGCCCGGAGCAGGTTTACGACGGACCCGCCGGCTTAGCCACCGGCCCCCGGCGCCCGGGCGGCAGGGCCGAAGTTCGCGGCGACACGGTGGTGAAAGTGCCGGTCCCGCCGGAAACGGCGGTAACCTCCGATGTTACCGTCATGGACGGGACGCCCGTGGACAGCCGCCCGCTGGTGGCGGAACAGCCCCGCACCCTCAAGTCGGTCGACTTCGAACTGCAGGAAGACCCCTATTCGGAAATGCAGGACGCCGAGGCCCGAATCGCCTTCCCCAGGAAGGGAAATCCCGACGCCGCCCGCATCCTGATTCTGCCCTACTACGATCGGCAAAACCCGAACAACCTGATCGCGAACACCGGCGGCGGCGAAGTCGTCACCACCCTGTACGGCACGCAGCTGGCGCTCGACCCCGCGCTTCAGGTCCTGTGGGACGCGAGCGGCCGGGTGGCCCACGACCGCCCCATCGGCCGGCAGGAAGCCCTGGAACTCGCCCGCTTGGCCAAGGCCGATTTCGTCATGCGGGGCGAAGTGGTCGAGTTCCGCCGCGCGCAGTCGGTCCCCAGCCTGTTCTCGGCGGTGATTTCCACGGCGGTTCTGGCGGCGCAGGTGTTTTTTGCCGAAATGTCGGGAGTGGATGTGGCCACGGAGGTCTACCGGGTATCGGACGGCGTGTGCATCGTCTCCCGCCGCGACCGCGCCCAGCAGAAGTACGTCGTACAGGCCGAAAAGACCGTCCGCCGCATGGCGGGGGTGATGGCCGACGACGTCGCCCGCGCCATCCGTAATCCCAATCTCCAGCCGATGGATCCGCTTATCGACGAGATTTCCCCGGTGACGGTCCTGACGAACCCGCGGTGAGGCACTCCGGAACAGCGCGGTCCGCACTTTTTCAATAACCTGACCCGGCGCGAAAGCCAGACCTTTCGCGCCGGGTTTCTTTATCCGGCCCTCTCGGCTGATTTTGTTAAAAAGGACTTTGCGGTCCACCGTGAGGCAACGCGGGGCGGGTGAATGACGTCGGGACGACAACCCCGGCCGGAATCCTCTTTCGCCGCCCTCAATCCGACCCGGCGCATCCGTCGATAAAATAGAATAGGTTCCGTTTTTCCCGTGGACTGTTCGTATCAGGGCAAAAGAGTATTTCCAGAGTTGCTCATCAACAAATCCGCCCACCCAAGAGGGCCCCGGCATGCCAGACGCCACCACACACCATGATGCCCCGCCGATCCGACGCCGGATCGATCGCCCCGCCCTTGCGGCGGTCCTTTGCCTGGCGGCGCTTCTGGGCATTGTCGGCCGCAGTGTCGCCGGCGCCGGCGAAGCCGCTCCCATTTACGTCGCCAGCCGCGAGTACGACGTCGCCGTCGCGCCGGTCGACGAGGAGTCGAAAAACGCCGACAGCGCCATTCTCTACCAAAGGAGCAAACCGGGCGCCGAATGGAAGGCGCTGGGCCCCTGTCAGCGGAAAGTCAGACCCAACGGCGAAGTCCGGTTCACGCGGGAGGTCGAGGTCGAAGCGGACGGTCTGTACCAGTACACCAGCCGCCCCGTTGTGCGTAAGGAGGTCGCCAAACCGCCGAAACCGGCGGATCCGCCCCAGGCGGTGGTCCTGGTCGACACCCTCCCCCCCAAGGCGGAAATCCTCGCCCCGGCCAGCGAAGCGTCCTTTGTCACAGGGGAAAAGATCCGCCTGCAATGGGCGGTCGAGGATGAACACCTCCAGGAAAAACCGGCCGCTTTCACCTATTCCGCCGATGGCGGTAAAAGCTGGGTGCTTATTCGCCGGGATCTTCAACCCAAAGGCGAACTGGAATGGGAAACGCCCGCCGACCTGGACGGTCCGGTGGCGATTCGCCTGGCCGCCCTGGATAAAGCCGGGAACATCGGCCGCGCCTTGCGGCGACTCGAATTTGCCAAACCGCCACCGCCGCCGGAACCGGAGCCGGAGCCGCCGCCGCCCCCACCGCCCCCGCCTCCGCCGCCGCCGCCCCCTCCTCCCCCTCCGCCGCCGCCTCCGCCGGAGAAAAAGGAAGAGCCGCCGCCGAAGGAGGAACCGCCGCCGGTGAAAAAAGAGGAGCCGCCGCCGGCGCCGCCCAAACCTCCTCCTCCTCCTCCGCCACCACCACCACCTCCTCCTCCGCCACCGCCCCCTCCGCCACCGGCGCCGGAACCGAAGGAGACGGTCCTGAAGAAGAAACCGGCCCGCGACATGGACCGGGCCTGGCTGTATTACCTGATGGCCCTGAACCAAATGCGGCAGAACAAGCCGGCGGACGCCTTGCAGTATTACTGGCTGTCGGTCAAGGCGGATCCGGAATTCGTCAACGCCTGGGCCGATTTGGCCCTCGCCTACAACGAACTCGGCGCCTACAAAACGGCCCGGGAAATCGCCCTGAAGACCCGGGAAATCGCTCCCGAACGTATCGACCTCCTGCATTTGGTCGGCGAGACTTTTCACGCCGAGGGCATGAATCTGTTGGGGAAGGCGGATTCGGTCGAGGAAAGGATGCAGGCCAAGGGGTTGATCGATCAGGCCGTGGCCTGGTACGGCCGGGCCTTGGAAATGGCGGCGAAGGAATGGCGTCTGGCCGATCAAGCGGCGAGTTACTACCGTCTCGGCGAAATATGCTATTACGTCAACATGGATCGGGACGGCGCCCGCGCCTACTGGGAAAAGATCCTCTCCCTCCACGTTCCGACGCCGAACCCGGACCTCTTGAAATGGTCGCCCTGCGGCGACCGTCCGCGGGAGCGTTACAATCTGGAAGCGAACACGGATCAGTGGGTGGCGCTGGCCACCTGGCAGAATTGGGCCCGGGGCTATGTGGAACAGATGGATGAACGGGAGCGGGCGGGGATTGTCGAGATGATGCGGGCGCAGCGGATTAACCGCGCCGCCTGCACGGTCGCCCCTTCCCTGGATTACGCGGGGAATGCCCTAAGCCCCGGCCGGGCCGACGGCAGATCGATGTTTTCCCTGTCGGGCCAGTACGGGAGCGGGGAGGACGTCGGGGCTTGCGTGGGCGTGGCCGGTCCAGGCGGAAACGTGCCCATGGCGGACGGCCTGGGGCAGGTTCCGGCCGACGCCTTGACGAAAGGCTATGCCTTTTACGCGCGGGATGAGCGAGGTAAAAATGCCAAAACCGGCCGGGGGAAAGCCCCGGCTCAGGCGGAGGGCAAGCGGGGCGGCCTCTTTTCCGGTGGCGGCTCGCCGCCGTCCCGCCCACCGGCGAATCCCGATCCTTACGCCTTCCCCCTGGGTCGTTCGAGTGGCGATGCGTCCTGGAACCAGGAACAGCCCTACGGCAACAAACCGCTGCGGGGCTGGTGAAAAACCATTCGGGACAATCGGGCCGCGGTCCGATTGTCCCGAAAAGTATCACCCGCCCCGCCACCAAACGTCGGCCGCCGCGCCTTGGCTTCCGTCGGTTCTGGTGAAGCCGCCCGCTTGGCCGATGAGGTTGCCTTTGCCGTCTTCCACCCGGGTATTTTCGTAATGCAGATTTATCGACGTGATGCCGGCTTCACGCAGACTGAGCGTTTCCTCCGCCTCGCAGACGCCGTTACCGTTCCTCTCCACCCACAACCGCAATTCTTCGAATACCGCGTCCTGTTCATCGATCACGCCGTCTCCATTGTCGTCATGCTGGCGAAGTTTTTCGAAACCGTTCGCGTAGCCGTCCGTGTTGCCGAAAAGCTGTCTGCCGTCCCGCACCACGCCCTGGTGGTCGCGGTCGAGGAACAGCAGGGCGTCGTCCCCCTGGATGAAGGCGGTCCGCTGTTTTTCGCCGTCGCCCTGAAAGTCGAAATCGACGCCGTCCTCGGTCGGACGGAAGTCGAAGCCGTCGCCTTTCAGGTCGAAAACCAGGGGATCGACGATGACGTTCGCCACCGCGATTATGGCGCTGGCGTTCAGGCGCACGCCGTCGACTTTCACCCCCACGCCCGATGCGCCGGAGTAAGCGCCGCCGACGGAGGAAGTGACGCCGAAGGAGGCGGCGACCGAGGTCGAGGACACTCCCCCTCCGGCGGCGCCGCCGAGCGGCGTGCCGCCGCCGAGGAGTCCGGACGCTTTGCGGATGCCGTTCGCCAGCCTGGCGCTGGCGCCGGTAATGGCGCGGCGGGCGGCGTCGTAATCGCCTCCCGCCGGGCCATCACCGGCGTCCAGCTGGGCGATGCGGTCGAGGGATCGGTCCTGGACCAATTGGCCGAGTTCTTCGGCGGAGCGGTTGAAGTCGGTGAAATCGAGGCCGAGCGCGGCCAGATCCTGGGCGAGGGAATCGAGTCCCCAGGCGGAATCGCCGAGGTTCAGCTGTCCGGCGATTTGCCTGGCTTGGGCCATGGTTTTGGCGAGGGGTGAATTGGGGTCGGAGTCGGCGGTGACGGTGTAGCTGGCGGTCAATTTTCCGCCTCCGGGGTCGGCGGGGGTATCCGCTTTGTGGATGGCGTTCTGGATTTTGGCCAAGGTTTTCCGGAACGCAGCGTCCCGGTCGGCGTTGTATGAATCACGCAGGTATTCCGTCGTGTTTTTCGCGATATTCCGCACCGTGGCCTTCTGGCCCCTGGGCACGGCGGGGATGAGCCAGCTGTTCGCCGAGAAGA
Organism: Planctomycetota bacterium; assembly: GCA_031548195.1. GTDB lineage: Bacteria > Planctomycetota > SZUA-567 > SZUA-567 > SZUA-567 > JAJBSZ01. The sequence goes on from JAVBRG010000096.1 coordinate 14,217, forward strand.
AAGCGGCGTTCATCAGCGCTTTGGCGGAAGTGGCCATGGCAATCCTTTCGCATCTCGAGAAATGCTGCCGGAATTCAGCCGCCCGGGCGGCGGAGAAAAGCAAACCGGCGACGCGATCCCTGCGTCAAAATGGGTGACATTCCCATGGCGATATTAGCGGACGCCCGCCGGCGAACTTGAGCGGGTACGACGATTTTACTGAATTTCTTCGGAAAAATTGCGGGAATTCGGGTTTAAAGTTGCGGCCGCGGCGACCGAAAATATAATGCGGAGAGGGATTCGTCGGGTTTTCTCCAGGAGGGAGACAGTCATGAGCCTTTCAGCCATACAGGACAATCTGGTCAAGACGACGTTGGTCCAGCACACCCAGACCAAAGTGGACGACGTCAATCGCAGTCACGAAAACGCCGTTCTCGCCAAACAGCACGAGATGAACCGCCAAGAGGATCAGGTGGTGATCCAATCCCGCCAGTCGGATGAGGAGAAGGGCCTGAAACCGGATGACGAAAAGGAACGCCGCCGCCGCCGGGGCGAGGAGCGGGAGGCCGAGGACAGGGAAAAAGCCGATGAAGACGAGGAAGAGGAGGGCCCCGGCGGCCCCCGGGCCAAGATGCGGCGCATCAACATTGTCATTTGAGGCCGACGGCGAAATGGTTGCGAAATGGGGCGGACGGTACGCCGGACGCCGGAGGTGATATCGGCATTCATGAACGAGATGGCTGATTGCCATCTCGTTTTTCGTGGTTCGTTTTGGGCCGCCCCCGGGCAGACGGGGGTTTTGAAAAAGGAGAAGGGGATGCGCACGAGGGTACGGACGCCGAACAGGCTGGCCTGGCTGTTTGCCGTGGCTGCGACGTTTGCGATAATGGGCGGAGCGTTCCGTCCCGCCAAGGCGGCGACGCCGGATGAAGCGGCGGAAATCGGCCGTTTTCTCCAGGCCATGCCGTGGCTGAAGGGAATGGGGCAGCTCCCCTCGGCGACGATTCCCTACAATACCCTGAAGGTGAGCGAAGTCATCCCCCAGACGGGCGACCTATATTCCATCGACTCGGACGTGACGGCGGTCGCGTACACTTATTTTTACCATGTAAACACCAATCACGGCCGGTTCCTGATTGGGTCGTCGGTGAATTTGGCGAAATTCGTGCATGAACTCCAGGTGATCGACCAGATTGAAAAAACCCACAAGGGGGAGGAAATCCTCCGCGGCCTGGGCGCCGGGGTTAAGGACATCGGCACCGGCATAGGGAACGCCGTCATCCATCCGGGCATCAGCCTGAAAAACCTGGGACAACGCTTCCGCCAGGCCGGCCGCACCATCGAGCGGACCGTCACCGGGGAAGGCGCCGTCGGCGAGGACGCCGGCGGACAGGACCGGGCGTTACTGGGACGCGGCCCGGCCGGCGGCGCCCGGCGCCAGATCGCCTACGAACTCGGGGTGGACGTCTACACCACCAATCCCATTCTGAAGGAAGCCCTCAACGCCTTGGCCCGGGCCCGCGCCGGCGGTTATTTTACCACTTGGGCGGCGCCGTACCACCTGAGCGCCCTCTCCTCCTTCAATCCCATCACCGGGGACGACAAGGCGGAAACGCTCATCCGCGACCTGGACCCCAGCGAACTGCGGCGCCGGGTCGGAATGGACCTGGAACAGGTGCTGGGAATGTCGCGATCCGATACCGGCCTGCCCCTGTACCGTCTCCTGACCAATCCGAACTATTCCCCCCGGGACATTGCCTATCTGGCCGGCGTTTTTGAAACGCTGTCGGGAGCCGGCAATTTGACCGGGGTCCTGGAGGAACTGGCCGACGCCCAGTCTCCGGACGAAGCGGATTTCCTGACCCTGGATTTACGGATATACGCGTTGTTGCACCGGAACGTTCAACCCATCGCCGAATTCCGTTCCTTCACCGAGTCGTTCGGGGCGATCGGCCAGAACGGGGTGATGTACATCGTGTCCATAGCCGACACCCTGCGTCCGTGGGGAGAGACCGCGGCGGCTTTCGAAAGGATTCTCGGCGGAGCGGTGCAGGCGGGCCTGAAGGGTTTGGAAGTTTGGACGATTGGCGACGTGCACCCGGCCATGGTGGAGAATGCGGCGAAGCGTGGCGTGGTGGTGCGGCAGAACATTCTGCGCGATCAACAGTTCATGTCGGGCACGGCTTATTGAACCGGGGAAGAAAATGCTCGAGGCGAAATCCGTTGCGGCCCTTGTCCTGGCCATCCTGTTACTCGGCCTCAACCCGGCCGCGACCGCCGCCGGCGCCGAAAAAATCCTGCTTGGACACCTGCCGGTGACCGGGCACGCGAAATTCTTCGTCGCCAAGGAGGAGGGGTTCTTCGAGGAGGAGGGGCTCGACGTCGAGCTCATCGACTACGGCAATTCCTCCGACGGCCTCGCCGCCATCCACGCCGGACAGCTGGATCTCGGCGCCTTCGGCACCGTCGCCCCCCTGGTCTACATCGCCGCCGGTTCGGACATCCGCCTGATCGCCGGAATCATGGGGGAGGACGGTTTTCTCGTCGCCACACCGGAAATTGCCAAGACCATTCGCGACGTCAAGGATCTCGACGGCTTCACCATCGCCACCGTGCGGCTTTCCTCCTCGGACGCGGTCCTCAGGGGCGCCCTGATGCAAGCCGGGCTTTCCTGGAAAAAGGACCTGCAAATCCTCGAGCTCTCCAGCCCGCCCGCCGTGCTCGAAGTGGTCAAAAACGGCCAGGCCGACGCCGGACTGGTCTGGGGTCCGCACAATCTCATCGCCGAGCAGCAGGGGCTGACGGTCGTTCTGGCCACCGCCGACCTCTTCCCCGGACACCCCTGCTGCCGGCTGGCCGTCACCGGCGAACGCTACAAGGCGAAACGCGACGTCTGGCCCCGCTTCCTCCGCGCCTGCCTGAAAGCCGAACGCTTCAGCCAGGACCCGGACAAACGCGAAAAAACCATCGCCGACATCGGCAAATATCTCAACCTCTCCCCCTACCTGATCGAACAAAGCTTCTACCACGGACGTCTCGATCAGACCGGCGACCCCAATATCGAAAGCGTGGAAAGAATCTGGGAAATACTCCTGGCCAGCGAATTCATCCATTCCAACTTTCCGGTTCGCTCCCGCATTGAAATCGCCCCCTTCCTCAAGGCCCTGGACAGCCTGATGCAGGAGGAACCCGAGGAGGTGTACTGGAAAAAAGTGGAGGAGCTTTTTCTCCGTCGGAACACCAAACCGGCGTCAAGCAAGACGCCCGATTTGCAGAATGCCCCCTATCCGGCCGCCGAACCCCGGTAGACCGTCAATCCGGACCCTGCGGACAGGTTCCGCCACGCAAACACCGGCCGCGCGCAGTGCAGTAAAGATCGACCTGCCCTTCCGATCGGCATGGTGATGTTGCCAATCCCCGGTTCCAACCCCGGAAATCCCGCCAGAAACGGAAATCACCCCTTGACAAAAATACGCGGGCAAGGTAAGATGAAAATATAAATTCAGTCACCCTTGAATATTTATTCACTTCTCACCGGCGTCACTCCCCGCATGCTGTCTGGCCCAAGGGCACCTCTAAAAATTGCTATTTTGCCCGCAGACGAGGAAGGGCGTAGTGGCAGCGTTTTGTAACACGCGGTGGTGGTTTGTGTTACAAAACGCGAGAACGAAGCCCTGACGAAGTATCCGGGCAAAAGAGCATTTTT
>JAVBRG010000183.1:0-5554 GCA_031548195.1 Planctomycetota bacterium
TGTGCATGGAGCCGCCCTTGCCCTTGGAATAGCCGGTGGCTTTGCCGAGGATTTCCGCCATCATGCGTCCGGTGTCGGCGCCGCGGGCGACCAGGTGTCCGTGGCCGCGGTGGGTGGAGCCGATGTAATCCGAGTCCCGCAGGGTGGCGCTGACCCCGGCGGCAATGGCTTCTTCGCCCAGATAAAGGTGGGCGAGGCCAGGCATGAGGCCGCGTTTGTAGAATTCGAAAACCTCTTCTTCGAAGCGGCGGGTACGGTACATTATTTCATAGAATTGTTTCGCCAAGATTTTTTTGTCGACTTTCGGTTCGGCGGCGGTTTCCACAGGCATGGTTGGACTCCGTTGATTTGGGCCGGGCGGAATATAAAAAGCATAAGCGCTGGTTGCTGGTCAAATGGGGAACGCAAAAGGTCGGGCGGCGGCGGATCCGTGGGATAGCGTTATTCATCTTCCGGTGCATGACGATGGGGTGTTTTTGAAATATTGCAAATACCGTTCCAGTTTTCCCGTTTTTGTGTCCTCCCCCCTTGCTTCACTGAGGTCCACCGCATTTTTACGCCAATTCACCCGTCAACCGCAGCTTATTGTCGCCCTCTGACTCCGCCTAAACCACCGCACCGTAGCATGGGTTGTGTCGATCTGATACATGCTTCAGCAGATGGGGCAAAAAACAGCGCGCTGGGACAAACCGTCCCGACCAGCCCGGGCGGTGCGGGAACCGGCGCCGTTTCTGCGCCAATAACGCCAATAAAACAGCTTGAAACAAATGGAAACGTCTGGCCGACCCCAAAAAAAAGCCGCCGGTGAAGGCGGCTTGGCCGATGGGCGACTTTGTTACCGGGCTGTTAAAACCCGCAGCCGAAAGTCACCCCTCCCTCCAGGGACCGATACCCCGCCCGGAAAAATTCCCCGCCGGCGTAGGCGCCAATTTCATACCGGTCCCGCACCGATAGGGACGCCCCGGCCCGCAGCGCCAGAGAATCGCGGCCGCCACGACGCACCGCGCCACTGAAACCTGCTTCGGGGAACCCGGCGATATTGGCTCGGTAGCCGTTATGGCCCGGCAGCAATTCATGGCGCCATTCGGCGCCGAAGCGGGTCTTAAGCGTGTTTCCGCCGCCGCTGTACATTTCCGAACGCACCTGAACGCCGGCTGCCAAATTCAAACTCTGCGCCGCCTCGCGGTGGATTTCCAGAGCTCCCGCCCCGCCCTCTTCTTCGATGTCCGAACGAAAATAGCCGTTGTAGTCCAGGCCTGCCGCCGGGCCGAAACGCCAGCAGCCGCTCTCCCATTCGTAACCGCCCCGGAAGGCGCCAAGCAAAGTGTAGGCGGCGAAATTTTCTTCGTAACGCCGCGCGAAAGCGCCAATCCGCACCGCCCGGTCCATGCGGGACAGTTCCGCCCCCGCGTTCGCCAGGGCGGTCAGGAAGATTCCGTTCCCCGGCTGCCACAGGCCTTGGGCGCCAAGGCTTAGGGCGTCCGTTTCGGCGCGGGAGGTGGCGGTGCTGTCGGTGTCGGTCCAGCGGTGGGCGTAGGCGGCGTGAAAACCGAAAGCGCCGTTCGGCCCGAGCCAGTTCATGCCGCCGACCGCCCCGGCCCGGGTCGAGTCGTAGCCGAGGGCGTCCCCGCGCGTCTGCTGCCGGGAGGCCCCGGCGTTGGGGGTCAGGAAAAACCGGCCGGCGCCGGCCGGGGAAGCCGGACGGCAAGGGTCCGCCCCCGACTCGGCATCGCCGCTCGCGACGCAAACGCTCGTCGCCGTCGCGGACCACAATTGTCCGAACACCGTTCCCGCCAGGGCGCGGCCGTCGTCCCAGGCGGCGGCGGCCAGGTTGGCGTAGGCTCCGGGAAGGAGTTCCGGCAGGGCGTCCCGAACTTCGCTTCCGTCGGGGGCGGAAAAATCCAGGGCGACAAAAAGGTCGTCGATGCGGTCGTCCGCGTGGTCGGCCAGCCGGAAGAGGGCGGAACCGAGGGCGGCGCTGTTGCCGCCTGATGCGTATTGACGGTAGCTGTCGGGGTTGCGGCCGATTGAGAAGGAGGCGTTCTGGGCGTTAAGATCGTCCACGGTCATCAGGGTCGGGGAGGATAGGGCGGAGGCGTTCACCGTGGCGAACACGCTCATGTTGTCCAGATCGTTGTTGCCGCCAAAGAGCATTTGCGGGGTGACTTCCAGCACCGTGCCGTTCGGGTAAAAGTCGGCGAGCGGGGCCAGGTTGAGCTCGCCCTGGATGTCGGCATTACCGGTGACCAACAGGCTGTCGAAGCGGTCGGCGTCGAACTGCATGTCCAGGACGCCGCCCGCTTCCAGGATGAAATCGCCGTCGATGGCGATGGAGCCGATGCCGTTGTCGTCGCCGGGCGAGATGGTGCCGGCACAGACCAGGGCCTGGCCGGGGCCTTCGATGCGAATGTTGTTTTTGCCTTTCAGGGTGGCGTTGTCGCCGACCTGCCATTGGTGGACGTTGGCGTTGCCGTTGTAGGTGAGGATGCCGCCGGCCTGTTCGACATCGATGGAGTTCACGGCCGCGCCTTGATTTTTCACATAAGTGTTGTCGCTTTTCCAGACGATGTTTCCGTCCAGCCGCATGCTTCCGCTGCCATCGGCGTTGCCGAAGGTCAGGGTGGTGGAGTAGTTCGTGCCGCCCATGGAATTCCTGGCCCAGTCGGAAGTGACGTTTCCGGTGACCGCCGAGCCGTACCGAAAATTGACGGCGGCGACGTGGGAGTCGCGTTCGATTTGTATGGCGGCCTGGCGCCCCTGCAGGGTGCCGCCGACGTTAAATTCCCGTACCAGGGGTCCGCCGAGGTCGCGGTTGACGGTCAGGAGTTCGTGCCGTTCCTGGATCGGCACCGCCTTGCTCACGCCTTCGCTGTCGACTTTGGTCGTTATGCCGCTGTAGTCCGGCATGTAGGAGGCGATCCGAGGGTCGGCGGCGACAATACCGAAATGGGCGGCGATGCCGCCGGCTTCGCGGGCGCGCAGGGTGCCGTCCAGGTCGATTCGATTATCGCTGCCGTAGGAGACGAGGAGGCCGGTGCCGTTCTGGCCGTCGGCGGCGACGGTGACGCCGGCGGGAACGACCACGGTGTTCTCCACGCCGTCGATGCGGATGCCGCCGCCGGCGTAGCCACCGGCATGGATGTCCGCGGCCTGGGTCAGGTTGAGTTGGTTGCGCATCACGTGCACTCCCAGCCCGAGGATGGCGGAGTTCGGGTTGGCGGCCGAGCCAAAGCCGAGGTTATTGGTTTGGCTGTCGCTGCCCACGCGGTAATAGTAGCTTTTGCCGAAGAAGTTGCTTCGATCCATGTCGTAGCCCAGATCCTGGAACATGGCCAGTTCCAATTCGCTGAAGGACATGTTGCGGACGATGCCGTAGGACATGATGGACTGCATGAGGCCGGGGTGGCCGAGGGAGTTGCCGCTGTCGATGCCGGCGCCGCTGTCGGTCCAGGTGGACCCGCCCATGACCGGCATGCCGGCGCCGCCGGTCAGGGCGTCCACGTGTTTACCCCGAAACACCGGGTAGCGGTAGTTGGCCGGGGCGGTGTCCGACCCGTAAAACTGGAACACGTTCGCCTGGTTGCCGCTGTTGGCGTTGTTGGCGATCAGCATGCCGGCTTTAGCCGGTTTGCCGAAGACATCCCGGACATGGCTGTCCCAGGCGGTGATTTGGTTGTATTTTCCCCTGCTGCCGTCCTTGTTGGTGGGTTCCATGTTGGTGATTAACCCGAGAGCGTGCCCCATCTCGTGGATGACGGTGGACATGATGCTGGAGTCGTTAAAGAGGAGTCGGGGCGGTGTGGGGTCGTAGTCGACCTCGAAAGTGATGATGTTGTCGGCCAGACCCTGCGGCCAGGGGCTGGCGCGGCCGAGGACCAGATTGTCGTAGACGGTGCCGTTCGGGGACACGCCCCAGCGCGCTTCGTCGTAGGGCGGGATGGAGGAGGTGGAGGTGGAATTGGCGGAGCCGTCCGGGTTATGGTGAAAGACGAAGTAAATGTTGGCCGGGCCGTTACCGGTGTTTGGGGCCAGGCGCTCGGCCCAATAACGAAGGGAAAGGTCGGTCTGGCTTTTTTCCGAAGGGGTGAAGGAACGGGTGGCGTCGTAGTCGTGATAAAAATCGCTGCCGGGGTCGACATGCCCTTTCAGAGGGTTGTCGCCCTTGTTTGCGTAGGTGATGTTGAATGGTCCGACATTCTCGCCGGTATTCACGCTGTCGGCGGCGCGGCTGTGGGTCGAGAGCACGCCCAGCCCGATCAGACAGGAAAGGACGGTAAAACTGACGACACCGAGAGATGGATACAGTTTCATGGCAGCGATCCTTGTTGGGAGGAATCGGTTTCGGGCCTTGACGTTTATTCAGGGGCAAGCCCTTGCTTCAGCATTGTATGAATAATTGGCATAATATACGTTTTCGTTTCAAAACATTTCCGGATTTTCCGTTGCCTGAAGAGCGCTCCGACATATCCCTAAAAATTAAACCTACTACGCGACGGTTGTGGGAGCAGTTACCATAATCATCGCGTAGTATAAATACCCTTATCTATGTATAAAAGAATATTATTAAGTACTTAAAGGTGGTTTTGAAGCAGAAAGAATGCTTGCTCGGACTGACTGGTAGGCGTGATTCTCGGTGTCACGAAATGTAAACAAAGGTTACGATATGCGACATGTTTTAACCGTTCAAATTCTCTATTTAACCTCAATGCGCAAGATTAGGAGTATAGAATTATTCAAAATACTACGACAGGAGTATAATATAGCGCTATTCGTAAATGTTTCCTGAATTTTAAATTTTTCATCTTTATTGTAAATATATATTGCAAATTTAATTGACAAATTAAATTCTTTAATGTATAGTTACTTTAAGAATACACCCAACCCACGCTAGCGCCTGCATCAGTAGTTTCTGATTATTCCTGAAGTTGTCTATTCTATTTGCGATTGAGAATGTCCGGACTAACCATATTCTTCGCCGGAGGTCGGTCAAGGCGTCAAGGAAAGAAGCATCTTCTTTTTCCCTGGACCGGTCGCTTTCTTGCCAAGCCGCTATTCTACCGCAATCCCATTCGCCTTATGCTCGCCCCCTTTCGCCATATGCATGCCCTCGGGCTCTTACCCCTAATCCCTGTTCTGTACCACCGCTTGGAACCGCCCTGACCGGGTAAGGCAAAACCATCGGACCTTATTTTGCACATTGGATTCACCGCGCGCTTTTTACCGACCACAAGGGGAACAGTCATGCACCAGGAATATTTTTCCGACATTATGATGATCCGCGACAAAATCGAACGCTGGGTTGTGTATCGGGACGCGATGTTGTGGGACAAGTTCCGGACCATCTGGCATCCCGATGGCGTCATGAAAGCCACCTGGACCGAGGGCTCTTTCGAGAAATTCATCGAAATCACCGTCGAAGGGGTCAAAAAAGGCCTGAACATCATGCATATTTTGGGGGGAAGCGCCATCGATGTGGAAAAGAACCGCGCCGTGGCCATGACCAAAATGATCATCCTGCAGCGAGCGGTTTTGGACGGCGTCCTCTGCGACGTGA
>JAVBRG010000179.1:0-8402 GCA_031548195.1 Planctomycetota bacterium
TAACAATTCTATGACATTTTGAGCACCGCTCTTTTGCCCTCACTCTTCGTTACTCGTCGCTTACAGCCCGTAGGGGATGCGCGCTCCTCGTGCCTCGATTGAGGGCAAAATAGCAGTGCTCAAAATGCCATATAATTGTTAGAACCGCTCTAGTGCCCCGTAAAGTCTAAATTCACGGGGCACTAGATTTGCGGGACCCGCCCCGCAAATCTAGCGTTGTGGAATTAATTGGGTTTCCACCCTTATGCCGAAGTTTTTCCTGAATTTCAGGGGTTTTGTTTTACCAAATCGCCATTCGGCGGTTTGATTGGTGATCATGCATAAGGCGTCGCCCCGAGTCCATCTTTATGACGCAAAAAGCCATGCGCAGGCGATTCGCCCACACCGCATGCCACTGTCCCGAACCAAGCAGGGTTTAGGCGCCAAGCGCCCCATCACACCCCACCAATACCGGACACTCACCGGTCAGTATTGCTCATACCCGGAACGAAACCGTGACGAAATCGAAATATCCACAGAGTCGACGGCAGTAAGCCAATTTCATCCGAATATTCAACCCCTTTATTGTCAATAAGACCATGGGTAGATAAAACCGCTGGGGGTATATTTACCTTGACACCGCGGCAAGGGCGGATTAAATTTTTTAGTAATCACCGTGTGGATAAAAAATTCCGCAAGAAAAGGCGAACCGCATTGACGCCTTGGAGTACTGTCATGCATAGGCAAACGCTCAGCCCAGTCATCCGGATGCGGCGAATACCCCGGCGGCTCGCCGGTCTAGGCACCGCCTGTTTACTGGCCGTCATGGCCTTCGGCCCGCCCGCCCGGGCGGCGCAACCCATGATGCCGGAGGTTACGCCGGAGGGTCGGGTCCTCGCCGGCGGCAGGGACATCCTGATAACCATGGAAAAACCCGACGGGGCCTTTCCCCCGACCGCCCGGGACCTCTCCTCCGTGCGCCGGCGCGGGGTATTGGTGGTGGGGCAATTTCAAGGCGACAATCCGCCCTTCTTTTTCACGGAAGAGGGCAGCGGCCGGCTAATCGGCTTCGACATCGATTTGGCGGAAAGTTTGGCCCGGGACATCGGCGTCAAACTGGTCTTGAACCGTTCCTACCAGTCCTTCCAAGCGGTAGCCGACGCGGTAGAGGCCGGCGAGGTCGACGTCGGCATCACCAATCTCAGCGTCACCGAAAAAAGGAAAAAGCAGGTCGACTTCAGCGAGCCCTACCTCATCGGCACCATGTCCCTCCTCATCGACCTCGCCGAGGTGGAAAAAAAGCTCGCCGGCGTCGAAGTCATCGGCCCCTCCGACCTGAACCGGCCCGAACTCGCAGCCGTGACCGAAACCGGCTCCGCCTACGAAGGGGAGATTAAAAACCTCTTTCCCCAGGTCGCGGTCATTTCCGAAACCTACGGCAAGGGCGACCGCCGCTACCAAGCCATCCTGGATAAAAAAGCCCAATTCATGCTGCGGGACGGTGTTTCCATCGCCGGCGACGTGATGAACAATCCGGCCATCGTGGTCGAAAGGGGCGGCCCCTTGACCCTGGCAGTCCTACGCGGCACCGAAGACCCCTACGCGGTGGCGGTGGCGAAAAGCGCGCCGGAACTGCTGAAATTCGTCAATGCGCATCTGGATCGCTTCGAGGACGTTCCCACCGCCTCTTCCATTTTCAAAAAATATCTGTCCAAATGAGCGCACTTTTTGGGAGCCCACATGTCCAAACATCGCCTGAGCACCCGGATTTTTCTGAATTTGCTGATCCTGGCGGTCGTCGCCATTCTTATCGCCGGCGTCGGCTTGTACGCCATGTGGAGGACAGGCCGTTCCATCAGGGATATGACCGAAGTCACCGTTCCCAAGGCGATCGCCGCCAGCGAACTCTCCAATTCGCTCGCCAATTGCCGCACCCTCCGCCGCGACCTGATGCTGGAAAGGGACATCTCCCAGCGCCAAGCCACCAAGGGCAAACTCGAGGCTGAAGAGTCCCGGCTCCGGCAGCTCTACACCGCCATCCAGTCCTTCCCCTCCGGCACGGTTGAGGAATCGCGGACGCTCTCCTCACTGTCCGGATTGCTTGACAAATTCAACGCCGACAACCAGAGCATCTGCGACTGGTCGCTCCGTAACTCGCAGCAGTCGGCGATTCGCCAGTCCCTGGGCGCTTCGGCCGAAGCCTTCGCGGCGGCGACGGCTGTCCTGAACCGGCTGGGCGACGAACTCTCCCGCTCCGACGCCTTCGCCGCCACCGCCGCCGCCGGCGACGTCGCCAACATGCTTTCCGCCCTGAACCGCCTGCAACGCTATGAAAAGGACGCCATCCTCGACCATAACGACAAGGCCATCGTCCAGCACGCGGCCCAATCGGCCAAGGAATTCGCCGAATTCAAGGCGCTCGCCGGCAGAATCGGCGAGGGACGGAAACTCCCCAAAGCCATCCGCGCCATTGCCGCCCCTTTTCCGGAAATTTATGCCCGGGCGGAACAGGAGTCGAAAAAGGCGCTGGACCAGGCGGTCAACAATTTTGACGAAAAAGCCTTCGCCTTCGCCGCCGCCGACGGCGCCGTCACCGCCCAGGCGGTCGACGCCACCGCCCTGACGGTGAAACAGGCGGCGGAAAAAGGCTTCCACGACGATGCCCGTGAAGTGGCGGCCGAAAGCCGCGCCGCGGTCATCCTGGTCATCGCCGTCACGCTGGTCGGGCTGATCATCGCCGGAATCTTCACCCTCAGGAACGTCCGGGGCATCACCCGGGGCCTCAACGATATCATCGACAAACTGTCCGATTCGTCCGAACGGGTGAACGGCGCCGCCGGGGCGATAACCTCCACCAGTCAATCCCTAGCCACCGGCGCGACCTCGCAGGCCGAATCCCTGGGTCGGACCAGTTCGACCCTGGAGCAAATGGCTTCCGTAACCCGGCAGAACGCCGAAAGCGCCAAGCAGACCAGCGCCGTTACCGAAGACACCTCCGGCCTAATCGCCGTCGGGGCGGACGAAGTGGCGAACATGAGCCGGGCCATGGGTGAAATCAATGAATCGGCCGAGAAAATCGGCGACATCATCAAAACCATCGAAGGAATTGCCTTCCAGACGAATCTGTTGGCCCTGAACGCGGCGGTCGAGGCGGCGCGGGCCGGCGAAGCGGGCAAGGGCTTCGCGGTGGTGGCGGATGAAGTGCGCAGTCTCGCCGGCCGTTCGGCCCAGGCGGCCCGGGACACCACTTCCCTGATTCAAGGCACGATTGAACGCATCGAGCGCGGCAACGCCATCGCGGCGACCCTCGACGCCTCCTTCAAGCATATCGAAGGCGGCAGCAAGCAGATGGAAAAGCTGGTCAAGGACATCGCCCAGGCGACCGAGGAACAGGCGGCGGGGGTGGACCAGGTCAACACCGACATGGCGAAAATGGACAAGGTGACCCAGGAGAACGCGGCGACGGCGGAGGAATCGGCGGCGGCGAGTCAGGAATTGGCGGATTTGTCGGTGAATTTGCGGGAGCTGGTGGAACGCCTGATGGATCTGGTGGGCGGCGCCGGTTCGGCCCGGGCGGAGCGTCGGCGCGGCATGGGCGGGCATTCGACACCGCGTCCGGGCGGCGGCGGGCAGCTGCCGAGGACGCTTAAACCGGACCATATTGTAGCACTGGACGGGGGGGATTACTGACCCGGGCGTTTCTCAGCGCCATGCGGCGGCAAATAACCTTATTTTGATGTCTGGCATCCCTAAAATTACTTTTTAGGGATGTTTTTTTGGGCATTTATTACCTAACAAAAATTTTCTTAGCGATTAGTGCGAGCAGTCCCAATGTCTACAATATTTCGCAAGTAAAAAAGAAATAATAACCGTTTTCAAGTATTTGTATAAACAATTTAAGTCGGGAATAATCCAGAAACAGCAAAAATTCGGTGTTTTTAGCTACCCTCGGCTGATATTTCTGATATAACTGACAGTTAACTTCCGGGCGATTGTAACGTCAGTCGTCAAGGTACGGTAACTGTTTAGCCCGGAATCATGGGCCAGGTGGGCTTTCATACCGGACAAGTGAATTCCTCGTGATAGTCGAAAGGAGAGCATATGGGAAAAATGGGCTTGAAATGGCGCATCATAATACCGGTGGGTATCGTGCTTATTGTTGGCATCGCCGCCTTGGTCACCATCATCGCCACCTCTTACTCCCGCTCCATGACTAAATCCGCCAACACCAATATGGAGGCGATCGCCTACCGTTACTCGAACCGCATCAAGGCGAATCTGGAGTTATCCCTAGGCGGAGTAAAATCCATGGCCGCCGCTCTGAGCAACGCCGCCGGCACCCCCCGGGCGGAACGCGATTATTTCGTCGAATTGCTGGGGCAAATCACCCGCGACAATCAGAGCATTTTCGGAGCCTGGACCCTGTTCGAACCCGACGCCTTCGATGGCAAGGACAAAATCTTCGCCGGCCAAGCCGCCTCCACCGATAAGAGCGGCCGTTTCTTACCTTACGTCTATTTCGAAGGTAACAACATGGTATGCGAGCCCCTGGTCGATTATGACAAACCCGGTGCCGGCGACTACTACCTGGTCCCCAAGGGGCTTGGCCACGAAGCCCTCGTCTCCCCGTATATGTACAAGACCACCATGGGCGATATTTATATCGCCACCGTTTCAGTGCCGATGTTCAAGGGGTCGACCCTGCTTGGGGTGGCGGGGGGTGATTTGCGAATGGGGCCGATTTGCGATTATTTGGCCACGGTGAAGCTCTTTGACAGCGGCTACCTGGCCCTGGTGGACAATCACGGTAAATTCGCCTACCACCGCGACAAGGAACGCTGGATGACGTCGGCGAAGGATTTTTATTCCCCCGAAGCCTACGCTTCGGTCATGAAAACCCAGAAGGAAGGGGTTCCCCAGGTCTTTGACGACATCAACCCCAGGACCCGCCGCCACATGATGCTGGCCATGGCCCCGGTGTCGGTTGGCGATACCGACCAGAACTGGGTGGTCGTGGCGGTGGCGCCCAGTAGCGAAGCCTTGGCCGACGTGGATCGGGGCGTGATGCTGATTATCATCGTGGGCCTGGGCCTGCTGATTTTGGCGCTCCTCATCCTCTATTGGCTGGTGAACGGCCTGTCCAAGGTTTTGTTGGGGATTAGCGACGACATCAACGACGCCTCCGGCCTGGTCAATTCCGCCTCGTCGGACATCGCCGGCGCCAGCAATTCTCTGGCCGAAGGGGCGACGGAACAAGCCACCAGCCTCGAGGAAACGTCGTCCGCCATGGAGCAAATGGCCTCGATGACCCGGCAGAACGCCGACAATGCCACCAAGACCAACGAAACGAACCATCGCAACAACCGTCTCATCAACGAAGGGGCGCAGGCGGTGGGGAACATGACCGGGGCGATGTCGGAAATCAACGATTCGGCGGAGAAGATCAGCCGCATCATCAAGACCATCGAGGACATCGCCTTCCAGACCAATCTGCTGGCCCTGAACGCGGCGGTCGAAGCGGCGCGGGCGGGGGAGTCTGGGAAGGGCTTCGCGGTGGTCGCCGATGAAGTGCGGAATTTGGCCGGCCGTTCGGCCCAGGCCGCCCGCGACACCACCGAACTCATCCAGGGCACGGTGGAAAGGGTTCGCCACGGTTCGGACATTGCCACCGAGTTGGACAAAAGCTTCAAGGAAATCCAGGATGGTTCGAACGAGGTCAGCCGGCTGATCGGCGAAATCACCTCCGCCACCAACGAGCAGGCCCAAGGGGTGGACCAGGTAAACACCGCCCTGGCGCAGATGGACAAGGTCACCCAGCAAAACGCCGCGAACGCGGAGCAAACGGCGTCGATTACGCGGGGCTTGAGCGAGGAAGCCGAGCATTTGGACGGCTTGGTCCAGAATCTGTCGCGGCTGATCAGCGGCAACAAGCCTAAGGGGAAATTATCCCCCGTCGGCTATTCTGGTCAACCGGCGGCGGAAGCCCAGGGCGCGGTCCAGGCGCGGATTGTTCCGTCTCCGGCGGGTGCATTGGCCTATTCGCCGAAATAGTGAGCAAGAGGCGCGTCCCGAGTTTGTTGCCGGCCGCGGGCGGATTCCATCCGGATAAAGTTCAGCGCATCCTGCTAGAGCCCCGTAAAGTCTAAATTTACGGGGCACTAGTGCATTGTACCGTAAGGTGCAATGCACCAAGCTGGAATCCAGGTCAAGTCGTTTTCGGCAACAGCGACTCGCCCATGATTTCGTTGAATTGGGCGTCGGACAAATCCGCCAGCAGCCCCGACTCCTTCCGGCGGATTCCGGATCGGGTAATGCTTGGCGGCGCCGCCTGCCCCACGGTCATGATGATGACGAAAGGTTGGTCCCGGATAATTTCCGTCAGCAATTCATAAAGGTGCAAACTGTCGCTGCGGTGAATTACCGCCGTTTCCCAACCTTTCGCCATCCATTCCTCGGCGGTTTTGGTCGCTTCGCCGCGTTCGACTTTTACCACCACCACCAGCCCCGCCGGCGTTTCCGGGAGTTCCGGCAACAAATCGCGGCATTGCCCGGCCACCGCGTCGGAATGGTCGAATATGGCGCAAGTTCTCCAAACCGCGTCCGATTCGGCCCATTCGCTGTCGGCCCAGGCGGGTTGATCGCCCATGCTTTTCCGCCAAATTTTTTTGCTTTTTGCCGAATCCAGGGCGGACTGGCAAATCATCTGCGCCAATTCCCCGATTGGCGCTCCCGGCGCTTCGATT
The DNA here is from genome assembly GCA_031548195.1 of Planctomycetota bacterium. GTDB lineage: Bacteria > Planctomycetota > SZUA-567 > SZUA-567 > SZUA-567 > JAJBSZ01. The sequence continues at coordinate 6,723 of JAVBRG010000179.1, forward strand.
CCCGGTATGAAAGTTTTCCGGCCTTCGAAATCGACTTTGGAAATCATTTCCTCCACGGATTCGTCGGGGAAACAGCCGATGGCGGACAGTCCCCAGCAGGCGTTGATGAGGTCTTCCTTTCTGGTGATGAATAGCCTGTCCCGGCCGGGCCAGAAAGGATTGGTAGGGTCTATGAGGAGCCAGCCGGCGATAATGGCGGCGAGGGCGTTGGTACTGTCGATGGCGCGATTTATGTCGTTCCGTTCGATTCCGGACGATTTGAGGGCGATGGGCATTTTCCTTTGGATGTCGGAGCCGAAGTTGCGTATGAGCAGGAGGCGTTCCTGCCGGTTGGCGCTGCGGATTTGGTTGCGCAGAGCCTGCCAACGTTGAGCCCGACCGATATTGTGCACCATTTTAAACATGTCTAACCGCCATGGCTGGGATAATTCCTTAACCTATGGGTGCAATATCCTCTAAGGGGTTGTATGGTAAGCGCCTGGCGTTCGGTGGCCTCTCGACAGGCAATGGTTTGCGGTGTGGAATTGTACCAGATAACGGGAATTTTCCAAAGGTTAAAAAATAGTAATTCTTTACCGGTGAGTGGTGGTGAAGAAAAGCTTAGGAATTTTTATTGTCCTCTTGACAAGTGCAGGTAAAAGTCTATGATGTTCGGAGTGGAAAATTTCGGAGCCCTTTTTCCACTGGCGCATAGGTTTCCCCGTATAATTATTTTCCAAATTTTATGATATTCATGATGTGTTTTCATGATATGTATGAATCTGGGGGATTAGCTCAGTTGGCAGAGCGCAAGGCTGGCAGTCTTGAGGTCACCGGTTCGACCCCGGTATCCTCCACCAGACATTATCCAAGGGAGCCGAAATCTCGGCTCCCTTTTTTAGTCCAATCATCTATCGCCAATCATCTATTGCGCATTTTTACCTGTATATGCGCTCATGCTCCTATTGTTTACACCAGCGGGCGTAGCTCAATGGTAGAGCTCTAGCTTCCCAAGCTAGTTACGAGGGTTCGATTCCCTTCGCCCGCTCCAATTATAACCACCGCAACCTCAAGAGGTTGCGTTTTTTTGTTTTGTACTGGGAATTTTCATGATATACTTCCCGCACCCTTTCCCGCACCTTTAAGGAGGGTAGACAGGAGGAAATCATGCCCAAGCTGTCCCTTTACCCGGTCCCGAAAAAACGCTTCCATGGTGGTAGGTGGCGGATTTACTGGAAGTGGAACTCCAAACAGTATTCCATCGCCACCGACTACGCCGACGCCAAAAAGCTCGCCCTGGTCAATAACGACCTCCGCATCATCTCGGCTGCCCTCGCCATGGACACCCCGGTTTTCCCCGAAACCTACCAGGACGATACAGCCGTCCGGAGCTACCTGGAGGATAGGTTCGGACAACCCGACCTCGTCATTGAAACGATGGAGGATTGGTTACCCACCTATACCAAGGAAATCCACAGCGCCTGTTCGCCGGAATGGGCCGAAATATCCCTCTCGTACATTCGTAAACTGGACGCCCATTTAGGTGGCATCGAAAAGGCGACAGCGGATCAACTGTCGGCCTACCTGGCCAATATCGCCACCACCCTCTCCGCCGGCACCCGCAACCGCACCCATAACGCCTTCTCCCGTTTCTTCAATTGGGCCGTCACCACCAAACGCCTACGGGTAAATCCCATCGCT
>JAVBRG010000066.1:0-9887 GCA_031548195.1 Planctomycetota bacterium
GGCCAAAAAAAACGCCAATATGCCCATATTTGCTTATTTTTTTGGCCTCGTCTTTCGAACCTACAAGCCGAAATCGACGACAAGCGACTTTGTTACCGGGCTGTTAAGGAATTTTGGGTACAATACAGCAGGATTAAAGCCCAAAAGCAAAGAAATGTCAACCTTTAAGGCGTTGGCAAAAATAATTATTTTGTCTTCGTCCCCGGGGAGACGACGCGATTCCAATAAATGAAATTAACAGATTACAGGGCAGCTCCAAAAAGGCAATTTTTAGAGCTGCCCTACAGTAAACAATGCGGCGCTGCCGTAACAGGACGGCAGCGCCACTTTTACACACCCGAAAAATCCTTATCCCCGGCGGTCGATGATGCTTGGTCCGCCGCCGGCTTTGCGGCCATCCCGCTTGTAGGTGCCGTCCTTGTGGGCGGCGTCGTTCAGGGAACGCATGAAGCTGTCCAAATGCTCCAGGCTGGCCTTCAGGAGCTCCGCGTTGGCCCGGGCCTTGAGCTGGTTTTCTTCCATTATCCGCTTGAGTTCGTCCCGCACCGTCATGAGCCGGGTTCGTTCCGGTTCCGGCATGGCCAGGATGACCTCGCGCATCTTCTCGACTTCCGTCGCCAGCCCGAGGCCGTTCTTCACCAGGGGCATGACCGCCACCCGCTTGTTTTCCTCGTCTTCGATGCGGGCGACCAGGTTCTTCTCATCCGCCACTGCCGATTCCAGCTTGGCGATGTTCCCCTGGATGATGCTGTCGCGTTTCGCCTCCGCCACCGTCAGCATTTCGCGGTGAATGTCAATCTCGCGTCTTAATATCGCCTCCAACATCCCTATCGCCCGCTTCAGGGCGGCGTCAGCCGGCTTGTCCATATCAGGACCTCCTAAACGCGGGAACACCACCAATCACCCGCCATATGCATTTTACCCGCCAATCCCCGCCACGGCAAGTTTACGCCCCGCATCTTTTTTTCCGGAGTTGTCGCCGCCGCCTTCATAACCATCCGCCGCCGCCTGCCCGCCCCCCGGCGTCGACACCCGGTATTGGGAGATTAGGGACTGGTAAATCAGGTCGGTCAGCCCGTAGCCGCTCCCTTTCGAGAGCTGTTTCGACTGCTCGGTGTCGAGCATTTCCTGGAAAAATTTCTCGCCGTTGTCGCCGTGGAATTCCTTCGTCTCGTGCACCGTCGCCCGCATCGACTTCATGACCTCGTTCATGAACACGGACACGAATTCCTCCGACACTTGGCGAACCTTCTTTTCCAGCTGTTCGTCGGACCCGACGGTGCGCGCCAATTTTTGCGCCTTGAGCCGTTCAATCGCCTGTTCGTCGCGGCCGTTCCTTAGGGCCATGAGCCCCGCCGAATCGCCGCCCCTGCCGCTGAGAGTGACCGTATCCATGGCTGTCCCCAATACAAAAAAAACCGTCGATCATTCATTGATGAGTTTGGCCTTGATGGCGCCCGCGTTCATGAGCTGCTCGAAAATGACAATCACCTGTTCCGTCGTCAGGCCCATCGCGTTCAGGGTGTCGAAGAGGGTCTGCAAATCGGCGTTCGAACCGGGTCCGCCCAGTTCCACCACCGTGCGCGGATCGGCGTCGTTCAGGACGTATCCGGCCGGCTGCTCCGGCGTCTCGGGGCGGAGCCGCACCGTCTTGTCCTGCAGGCTCACCGTCGCGTCCGACACCTTGACGTCCCCGGTGATGACAATCGAATTCAGGCTGCGGTTGATGAGTATCGTCGCCGGCCGGTCCACCGACACCGGCACCTTGAGGATTTCGTTAATATAGTTGTGGGTGTTAAGCCGGTGCTTGTCGGGAATACGCACTATGACCTGGCCGGGATCCTTCGGTATCGCCACCGGGGCCGTTTCGGTGGTGTCGGCGAACATGGTGACGTCGGCGAGGTTCGGATTCAGGGACGGCGTCGAGTTGATGCGCCGGGCGATGTTCGAGGCGTCGTCGTAGTTCGGATGGTTCAGGTTCAGGCGCACGATCATGTCGTCGGAGACGGTTTTCCCGAAGGGGTAGGTTGACAATTGGAAGGCGCCGGAACCCGGTCCCGCCGGGATGTTCCCCCGGGTCAATTGCCGCGTCCCGGTTATGACCCGGCCGTAGGCGCGGGCCATCAGTTCGCTGTTTCCGTCGAAGAGGTCGCAGTTGACGAGTTGTCCCCCCTCGATGCTTTTGGCGTTCCCCATGGTCGCGACGGTCACGGGGAAGGACTGGCCCGGCCGGGAAAACGGGGGAATGGTGGCGGTGACCTGGACGATGGCGATGTTGTCGCCGGACAGGGTGGCGGCGTCGAAATCGAAATTGCTGTTCGATAGGTATTTCCGCATCAGGGTCGCGGCGGCGTCGCGCTTGTCCCCGGTGCCGGCGAGGCCGATGACGATGCCGATGCCGGAGATGGGGATTTCCGGCGCCCCCTGGACCGTGACCATGTCCCGGATGAATTCGGCGCGGGCGTTCCCGGCCGCGGTCAGGAGGATGGCGAGGATGGCCAGCCAGCGGACCGCCTTGCCGGTTCCGAATCCAAAAATGAGGCCGGTTTTATTCCGCGTATTTTTCCGCATCAGGATCGTTCCCTATGATATTATCGGACCTCTTGGCCGTTCGCTTCACCTTTTCCGGCGGCAAATTTTCACTCAAAACGGATTCACGAAGTCGAAGAATTGCGAGAACCAGCCGCGCTTGTTCATCCTGGTCATCGGCCCCTTGCCGTCATAATTCACTGTCACGTCCATGATGTATTCCGCCTTCACCGCGCTGTCGGCGTCCATGTGGTCGGGGTTGACGATGCCGGTCAGGGTGAGGGTCTGGATTTCGCCGTTGACCCCGACGCGTTTCCGGGCTTCGATGACCAGGTAGCCGTTCGGGAGAACCGAGAGGACCTTGCCGGTCAAGGTGGAGGAGAGGACCTGGGAGCGGTCGATGGAGGAGTCCGACTTGTGGGAGCGGCTGGTGTTCCAGGAATAGGTCGGGGTGCTGCCGCCGGCGGCCTGGCCGTGCTGGTTCATGTGGAAGCCGCCGGTGAAGGAGGGGGTGAGCCAATTGGTCAGGGTGGTGTTGGCGGAGGAGTCCCGTTTCAGATCGTTACTGGTGGTGAGTTCGGAGGAGGTGCTTTCGTTGATGATGATGGTGACGGAATCGTTCGGCCGCGCGGCTTTGCGGCGGTAGTAGACCGGCCGGGTGCCGACCACGTTCTGTTTCAGCCGCATCGCCATCAGGTGATCATCGTCGGACATCACGTCGTACTTGTCGTCGTAATAGGGATACTGCGGCCTCCGGTCGGGGCCGTAGCGGTTCGCGTTGCCGCCGCCGCCGTAGTAGTCGCCGGACATCGCCTTCCACATGGCCATGAAGGAAAAGAAAATCACCCCCGCCATCAGCACGATGCAGCGGCGGTACAGTTCGCGTTCACGCCTGGTCAAGGGGCGCTTGCCGTTTTGGGGCCGGACGCCGGTCACGTTTCGCATGCTCGCCTTTCGCTTTCTCGCGTCAATTTTTCTTCACCACCACCGCCACCACCCCCCGGTCGACGATGCGCGCCGTGAACTTTTTCTTGTTGGAGGTGTCCTCGACCGTAATGATGTCGCCAATGCCCCCGCCGCCATGCGCCTTCGCCTGGCTGAGGATTTCCCAGCCCTTGCCTTCGGTCTTGACCACCACCAGGGCGCCCCGCTTCACCGCCTCGCCCAAAGGCGTGTCGTCGGCCGTCAAGGCCTCGCCGGGGAGAAGCTGCTTCTTCGCCTCGCGACCCAGCACCGCCTCAGGCTTCGGCGGCAAATAGCCCTTGCCGAATTCCATCTTGACCTTGGCGACCTTGACGTCCTTCTGGTCCAGACTCTCGCCCTTGGTCACTTTCCGGTTCGCCACCAAACCCTGGGCGAACAATTCCGTGTCCGCCACCACCTCGACGAAACGCGGTTTGGCGTCGGCCTGGTCCCGGACCGCCAAACGTAATTCCGCCCGGCCCGGCACCTTGCCGCCTAATTCCTGTTCCACCCTGATTTCGAAAGCGTCGGGGGGAATGTCCGCATTGGCCTTCTGGACTTTCGCCTCCACCTCGAGGTCGTCCCGCTTGCTGTGACCCCGGCGGTAACGGAGAGACAGATAATCGGCAATGGCCTGACCGACCCGGTGCTCGGATTCGTAAGCAAGTTTTCCCCGTTCGCCGCCAAAGCGGCCGGAGTGAAATTTTCCCGCCTCGGGTTTGATCGGGCCCGCCAAGCCGCCGGCATGCCCTTCCCCGCCCGCCATCCCCAAAATTCCGCCGGAAGCCAGCCCCCCCCGATCCGCCACATAAACCGGGCCGAGCGTCCTGAAGCCGTCCGCCGACTCGCGTAATCCCCGGCGTTCGGCGCCTTCCCCGTAAACCAGCACCAGATCGTTGCCGGAAAAAGCCACCGCGGCGCCGACGCCCATTTCATAGAGGCGGCTTTGCATGTCCCACCGGCTGAATTCGAGAACCTCCCCCCGTGAAGGAGCCGGTCCCAAAACCGTTTCCGCCACTTCCCGGGCGGCTGGTTGGGGTCCGTCGACCCGGGCAACGTCGCAAATGCGGATATATTTGCCGGTCGGTTCGGCTTCACGACGGATTATCACCACCACTTCGGCCCAAGCCGGCGGCATCAGCAACAGCATGACCAATAATGGGATATGCCAATACCGTACCATGGGTCCGCTTCCCTTGACCGGACTGCCCGGCCCTGTGGCTATTATCGGAAGCAAGCGGCATGCCACATTAGTTCCTCCGCCTGCCCAAAAAAACGGCTGCCAGTAGTATCGACCAAGAAAAGGCCGGGGGTGCAACCTATTTTACAGTGGCTTTACACGCCTGGACTGATACAATGGGAAATATTTATGTTTACAAATTCGCATTGGCAACTTAACGCAAAGCCCCCAAGGAGGATTCGCCGTGGAAAAATTTACCCTTGCCCTAGCCTTGTGCTTGGTCTCCAGCATCTGTGCCCTTGCCGCCGACATCAAACTGCCCGATCCGCAAAAGGCCGGCGGCCCAGCCCTTTACAATGCCATCGACCACCGCGCCTCGGCCAATCAAAACACCTTCCCCTCCGGCGAACTCACCCAGCAGGAACTCTCCACCATTCTCTGGGCCGCCAGCGGCCATAACCGGACCGGCAAACTCTGGACCGTCCCCATGGCCATGGGCCGCCCGCCCTATTGCAAAATTTACTTGACGAACCGGGAAGGCGTCTATCTCTACGACTGGCGCGAGCATGCCCTGGTGCAGGTTTCCGATGAAAACGTCCACAGCCGCATCCCCACCCAGCCCTTCGCCAAGAACGCTCCGGTCAATCTCTACATCGTCGAGGACGGCGAACAAATGGCCCAAATGAACGGCCCGACCGCCGCCGAATTCCCCCTGGTCCTCGCCGGCGCCATGAGCCAGAACATCTATCTCGCCAGCCAGGGTTTGTGGGTCGGCGCGCGCATGGCCTACTCCATCAACCGCGACGAAGCGGCCAAAGCCTTCAAGCTCGACCCCCGGGACAAAGCGCTTTTCGTGATTGTTCTCGGAAAAAACCAATAGCCCCTTTCATGAAAATTAAAGTCGCCCTTGACAAAAAGAAACGGGAAAGCGATAATCCTTCCTTCACAGCGGCAAGACAATTAAATCATTCGCGGCCGTTCGAGTCCGGCCGGGCCCCTACAAGGGCTGGAGCGTGAACCGGGTCAGGCGGGGAACCGAGCAGCCCTAAGCGGATCCGGCTTTGTGCAGGCAAGCCTGGTCGGACTCGAACGGCCTTTTTATTTGCGGTACTAGTGCCCCGTAAATTTAGACTTTAGGGGGCACTAGTTCCCCGGATATTATCATGTATGAAGTAATGGCCCGGCGCTACCGCCCCGCTCAATTCGACGAAGTGGTGGGACAGGAACACATCGCCGCCACCCTCAAGAACGCCATTACCCGGGGTCGCGTCGCCCACGCCTACATCTTCACCGGCGGCCACGGTTGCGGCAAAACCACCATGGCCCGCATTCTGGCGAAAGCCCTGGTCTGCCAAACCGGCCCCACCCCGAATCCCTGCGGCGTCTGCCCCGTTTGTCAGGATGTCGCCGCCGGCCGCGACGCCGACGTCATGGAAATCGACGGCGCCTCCAATAACGGCATCGAGCAAATCCGCCAGTTGAGGGAACAGGCCGCCTACGTACCCAGCCGTGACCGCTTCAAGATTTACATCATCGATGAAGTCCACATGCTTTCGGACGGCGCCTTCAACGCGCTCCTGAAAACGCTGGAAGAACCCCCAAAACACGTCAAGTTCATTCTCGCCACCACCGATCCCCACAAAGTCCCCGACACCATTCTCTCCCGCTGCCAGCGCTTCGATTTCCGGCTGGTGCCGCCGCACGTTTTGGTGAAATTGTTCAAGGAACTGGCCGATAGGGAACAGGCGGCCATCGCCCCCGACGCCCTCGAAGCCGTCGCCGCCTTCGCCGAAGGCTCGGTCCGGGACGGCCTGGTCCTTTTGGATCAGGTCCTCTCCTTCGCCGACGCCGAAGTGACCCGGCGGGATGTCGAAGCGGTGCGGGGCGTGGCGTCGGCCGAAAACGTGGCCGGGATTTTCCGGCATATCGATGCGGGCGACGTCAAGGCCGCCTTGGCGATTGTCGACGAAACAGCCCGGCGCGGCACCAGCGTCGGCGACTTCCTGGACCAGCTCATCTCCTTCGGCCGGGACCTGATGCTCCTCGCCGCCGGCGGCGGCAAGGAAGGCATCGCCGCCTACGGCCCGGCGCGGGACACCTTGTTCACGCTGGCGGAAAAAACCGATTTGGAGGCGGCCCTCCTTTACCTGGACGTCTTTACCCAGGCGCGGACCCGGGTGCGGGCGAAGGCGCTGACGAATCCCCTGGTCGCTTTGGAAATGGCGGTGGCGCGGCTGGCCGGTCTGGGGGGGGTCGTGCCGGTGGCGGAACTGGCGGCGGGTTTAAGCGAATTGCCGCCGGCGGCGCTTAAGCCGGCCGCAACGCCGGCGCCGGTTCCCCGGGAGACTGTTCCGCAGACGACCGTTTCGCAATCTCAAACAGCGGCGCCGCCGCCGGTCACTCGCCCCGAACCCACCTTGCCGGAGGCAAACAAACCGGAGCCGACAAAATCGTTTGTTCCGGATACGGCAAAGTTCAATGAACCGGAACCGGCGAAGGTCAATGAACCGGAACCGGTCGAGTCGGTCCCGCCGCAGGATGAACGGCATACCGCCGCAAATTTGCCGAAAGATCCCGACGGGGTTTTCGTGACCGAGGACGATTATTGGGACGACCTGCCGGAGGAAGGGGCTGCCGCCAAAACGGCGCCAAAATCCCGGTCAACCGTTCCGGAAACGCCCGTAGCCCCGGAAATGCCTGAAACAGAGGTACCGGAAACAGTAATGCCGGAAACGGCGGCTGCGGCAGGATCCCTGCCGGAAATAGAAACCGCGGAGAAACCGGAAGAACCGGCGACGCCGGCGGCGCCGGACGCTTCCGAACCCCTCACGCTGGAATTTGTCCAGGGTAAATGGTCGGAAATTCTCGACGCCATGGCCGACAAGCATCCGGCGGATTATCGCCATCTGCATCACCTGAATGTCGGTTCGGTGGAGGAGAAGGGGGTCATCCATTTCGGCGGCCGGGCCACCGCGATTGAACCGTGGGAGGACGGCTTCCGACTGGAACGTTTCCGGAATGTCCTGAGGGAGGTCCTGGGCCGGCGGGTCGAGGTGGCTTTTTCGGTCAACAAGACGAAACGCGCCGCCGGAGCCGGCCTGGCCGGCGGCACCGGAAATACTCCCCGCCGCGGCGGCGACAGCCTGTCGCACTTGGCCAGAAAACCCGCCGTGGAGACGGTCCGTTCCCTTTTCGACGGGGTGATTGTCAATTACCACAGCCCGCTGGAAGAGAAGGCGGAATCCGGCGCCGAAGCAGAAACGGATGACAACGCCGGGGCGGATGGATAGGATTGGCTTGATTCCGATTTACTTCAATAGTCCCCCAGGAGACAACATGACCGGCATGGGAAACCTCTTCGACATGATGAAAAACGCCAAGCAGATGGTCGACAAGGCGAAGGACGTGCAGTCGGAAATGGCCAAGAAATCCGCCGTCGGCAATGCCGGCGCCGGCATGGTCGCGGCCACCGTGAACGGCATCGGTGATCTTGTCGGACTGAAAATCGACCCGGCGGCAATCACCCCCGAAGATCCGGAGATGCTCGCCGACCTCATCGTCGCCGCCGTCGCCGACGCCAAAAATAAAATCGCCGCCCAGCGCCTGGAAGCCATGCGCGAGATGACCGGCGGCGTCGACCTATCCTCCCTCGGGCTGGATTTGAACGGCTTGTTGTAAGATATCCCAAACAGCCAAAGCCGCCCCTAAAAATGGCCTTTTTTACAACGCCCCCAAATGGACCGCGGGAGAAAAGGTAATTATACCCACAGTCTTGTCGTTATGAACCGTTCACCCACAATCACGGGGGAGTCATGCGTCCCGCACCCTTCAGCCTGCTTAAACCGCTCCGCCGCCTGCCGGCCTTCTGCCTTGCCATCCTGGTAATGGCGGCTGCCGGCTGTATCGGGCCGCAAGACGACAGCTACGACGACGACGACGGCGCTCCGGTGCAGGTCGGGGAATATACCAGCCAGCATTACCTGGTCAGGGTGGTCGGCGGCAATCTCGGCCCCCGTGCGAACGAACTGGCCCGCCAGACCGGCATGATGATGGAGAAGATGTTCTCGGTCTACGCAAGCCTCGACGAACTGCCCTTGCCTCCCGGCAGCCCCATGCCCTTCTGGCTTCACCTGAACCGCCGCGAATATGACCGCCAGGCGGCGATTTACGAATTCCCCGCCAATTCGACGAACGGCTTCTGCAGCACTTCCGGCGAGGTCCACGTCTATTACAAGAAAAGCGGCAAAATTCCCCCCGAATCCACCGCCATGCACGAAGGCTTCCACCAGTACTGCAACCGCGCCCTGCATTACCCCACGCCGCCGGAAGTGTTCGAACGCGTGCCCGGCTACAAGGTGCCGAAGATCCCCACCGTCCCCCTGTGGCTGGCGGAGGGAATGGCGATGAACATGGAAAGCGGCAATATCCAGTCGGATCACAATGGCATCGCCGTGTCGGTCGACGACGTCGGGGCGGTGAACGTGCCGCGTCTCACCCACCTGGTGCAATTGATCAATTCCGGCCGGGCGCCGTCGATCCGTAGCGCCATGAATTTGATTATGGGCGACCAAATCAGCATCGACGATTACTCCGTGATGTGGGGTATAGTCTTCGACATGCGGGTGGCGACCGGCAACGCCATTTTCATCCGTGAACAAAAGGAACTGGAACGCGCCGGCCCCGAGGCGGTCCGTTCGGCCATCGACGCGGCGATTGACCCGAACCGCCCCTACCCCTATATGCGTTGGCCGGTGCCCGTGACCGGGCGGTTTCTCCGTGCCTGCCGGGTGGTTTGGGGGATGGATGTCCCGGCGTTACTGGAAACGTGCATGCAGGGGGCGCGTGAACCCCGCGACTTCGACCGGCAGTGGAACCGCCGGTTGACCCAGGCGGCCCTGGCCGAGGTCGAGCGTCTCCTCAAGGACCAGGGCAGCACTTTGGAGGAGTGGGAGGAAGGCTGGAGGAAGCGGATGCTGGCTCTCTACGCCGAGGTGCGCGGGGGGAACTACCTGTACGTCGAACCGATGGGGGTGGAGTCGGCTCGGCGCGGTTTCCTCGACGTCGGCGGCGGCAACGGCGGCGGTGGCGGTGGCGGCAAACGTCGTGCGCCGGGGGCGTGGTAAGGAGGGTTGAACATGGCCAAACAATACACTATTTCGGACGGCAAGCTGGTTTTGGTCCTCAAGGAATCCAAGGCTGGCGGGTATGTGGTTAC
>JAVBRG010000002.1:0-30849 GCA_031548195.1 Planctomycetota bacterium
AGTGATTTTTCGTTTTCGTGCCCTTGGGCAAGGCGAAGCTTCGCAGGCAATATCGAATATATTGTCAAGAAGCTTCAACGCAGACCAAGGGCACGAAAACGGAAAAGCACTCGTAAATTTAGACTTTACGGGGCACTAGGCAGAAAAAGTTATTTCCGACCGAGCTGACGAAGTATGACGCGATGAGATACGTTTTCACAATTTCAATAGGCGTTCGGTATATACATCCACCCGTTCATTCCCAGCCCGCGCCCGGCGCCCGCACCGACCATTCGCCCAAACGCGAACCCAGTTCCGTCGGGACCCCCTCTGCCGCAATCACACCGTCCTTCACCACTACCAGCCAATCCGCCATATCGTACAATGGACCCAGTTCGTGGGTCGAAACCAGCTGGGTCAAACCGGCCCGGCGGTTCTCGTCAAGCAGCTTCCGCAATTCCCGCGCCGCCGGATAATCCAGGCCCGCGAACGGTTCATCCAGCAGCAGCCTTTTCGGTTTGGCCAACAGCGCGTGGATCAGGCACAGCTTACGCTTCTGCCCATAAGACAGACCGTCCACCGGCATAAGCCAATGCTCCCGCAAGGAAAACCGGTCGCACCAGCGCTCCGCCCCGGCCGCGAATTCGGCCGCGCCCGCCGCGTCCGCCGGACGCCCCAGATAAACATCCTCCCGCGCCGTCGCCCCCAAAATCTGCAGATCGGCGTCCTGCATCACCATCCTGCCCTCCCGCCGGAGGGTCGCCTCGTCCAATGCCACGCCGTCGGCATTTCTCAGCGCCCCGGACGTCGGCCGCAGCAGTCCGGCCAAAAGCCGCAGCAGGGTCGTCTTGCCGCCGGCGTTCGGACCGGTTATGAGGGTCAAGCCGTCCGGCAAATCCGCCGCCGCCTGCCGCAGGACCAGGCCGCCACCGGGATAGGCATAGGACAGGCGGTCGAGGCGAATCACCCGGCGCTCCCGGCTTGACCCAGGCCTTCCAGTCCCTCCAGCTCCTGAAACAGCCGCTCCACCGCCGCATCCTCCGGATAACGCCCCACCACCCGGCCCTTGACAAATACGTGGACCACTCCGCCCGCCGAGGCCAGCCCCGCATCCGCCATGGCCGCCTCGCCGGGTCCGTTCACCTCGCAGCTCATCACCGCCAGTTTGAACCTGCCTTTCAGCCCCCGCGCCCGCTCCCGCACCCGTTCGGCCAAAGCCGCCAAATCCACCCGGCAGCGCCCGCAGCCCGGGCAGGACATCACCTCCGCCGCCTCGCCCAGGCCCAGGGCGTCAAGAATGTCCAGGCCGGCCCGGATCTCACCGTCCATGTCGCCGGTGAAGGACACCCGCAGGGTGTCCCCGATGCCGTCCGCCACTAGCGCCCCAAGCGCCGCGGCGCGGTTCAATAATGCCGGCCGGCCGGCCCCCGCCGCGGTCACCCCCAGGTGAATCGGGTGCTGTGACTCCGCCGCCAGCATCCGGTTCGCGCGAATCGTCTCCCCGACGTCGGCCGACTTCACCGACAGGACCATGTCCCGAAAACCCAGGTCGCCCATGCGGCCGGCCCAGTACAGGACATCCGCCGCCATGCGGCCGGCCAAATCCAGGGCGGCACGGGGATCGCCACCGCCGCCGCCGCGGTTTGCGGCTGCCTGGCCGTCAAGGTGCAGCGCCGACCCCGAGTTCGAACCGATGCGAATGGGAATCCCCTTTGCGCCGGCCGCCTCGACGACCCGCTTCAGGCCGTCCAGGGGCATATTGCCGGGGTTTATCCGCACTTTCGCCGCCCCCTCGCGAATGGCCGCGAGGGTGGTCCGGTAATCGAAATGCGTGTCCGCCACCAGCGGCAGTTCGGCCCGGGCGGCGATTTGCCCGAAGTGGGCGGCGCTCCGTTCGCTCGGGACCGCCAGCCGCATGATTCGGCACCCGGCCCCGGCCGCCCGGGCGATTTCGGCGAGGTTTCCCTGGACATCCTCGAGCGGCCGGCGGGCCATGGACTGCACGCTCACCGGCGCGCCGCCGCCTATTTGCACCGGACCGACTTTGACCGCATGGCTGGAACGCAACATACCGACTTCTCCGGAGACGGATTTTCACCCGCACTTTGCTTGACGTTTATCGCTTGCCGCTTCGGTGTTTCCCCTCAGGACGCCTGATGCAGGAAAACGCCCGGATGCAACTGGAATTTGCTTTCAGGTCATATAGTCTGTATAATCCTTACTCGCGTCAACGGCAAAGCGCCGTCGGCCAGGTTCTGCCGCAAATCGCCTTCAATCCGGCCCAATTCCGTTGCGGCGACGCCCCAAGAAAAAGTTTGGAGCTTTTATGGCGGATAACAGCACCCGTGGTTCGTCCCGCGCCAACGCCTCGGTTCGCAGCAGGGCGATTGGCCGCATCCCCGACGCCCTTCTCGCCCTGGGTTCGACCAAAAGCGAGGAACGGCGGCGCGCCTTGGCCGAAGTCGTGCGCAATTTCGACGACGGCTCCCTGCAGCGGCCGCAGGAGAGCGGCTGGTCGAACCTGCTGGCGCGGACTTTTTTCTCCGGTTCCCAGGATGAATTTTCACCATCGCGGCTGGTTTGGGAGGCGGTGGTGCGGGGGCTGTCGGTGATTGGTTCGGCCGACACCGGGAATCTCGGAGCGCTGGGCGAGATGCTGGCGGCCGGGGACGCCTTACGGATTCGCGCGACGGTATCCATGCTGGCGAAGACTTTCTGTCCGGATTTGGCGGGTACGTCGGTGAATTGTCCCGGCCAGCCCGGGTTTGTCCTGGCGCTGGGCGGGGGATTCGTCAAGGTGCCCGACGGCAAGGGTGGGGCCGGTGCGCTTTTCGCCCAGTTACTCGAAGCGGAACGCCGGCGCGGCAGCGAACTACTCGACCGGATTAACCCCTACATGGCGCCGTTAAAGCTGGAATACGAGGCGGATGTGTTGCCCCTGCTGCCGGGGGGTAACCCGGAAGTGCGTCACATCGCCAAGGCATATGCGGCCAAGGCCGAGGCGCATTTCCCTGACCGGGATGATCGGGTGGTTTTTTGGGCCGATGTTTTGGGGCGTCCGCCGCAGGACGCCGAGTGCCTGCTGAACGAGGGGGTGAGTTTTCTGGAGGTTTTGGAGGATCGCATTCGGAAAACGGCTCCCGAAGATTTGTCGCCGGAGGGGTACCCGGGGACGGTGGAGTTTTTGACGGCGGTGCGGGAAGCCGGGGCGGTGCCGTGCGTGATGTGGAACGGCGGCGGGGAGGGGGTCGAGACGGAGGTCGAGGCGTGGGTGGACCGGCTGGTGGAGTGGGGGGTGCGGGGGGTGGCGGTGATCCCGGACCGGATTTGGAATGTGCCGGACGCCGAGGCGAAAACGGCGAACCTGGCGGCCCTGGATCGGCTGCTGACCGCTTCCCGCCGGCGGGGAATCCGGGTTTTGGCGGGGAGTCCGATGGACGGTCCGCGCCAGAAATTTGTCGACTCCTTCGACGCGCCGGAACTGGCGCCGTATTTCCGCGACTTTGTCGATTCGGCCTTTTGGTTGTACGGACACACGGTTCTGACCGGGGTCGGCGGCGGCATGGGAGTGGGGAGCAGGTGGGCGGCGCGGTTCTTTGCCGGGGACCGGGAGCGGGAGAACGGATTTTTCATCGAAGCGGGTCGCAAGGCGCCGCCCGGGCGGATGGCCGGCGGACGTTTGACCGGGATCGGCGCGGCGTCGCTGCCGGAGGAGATTTTGTCCGCCCTGGGTCCCCCGAAGATTTAACTGAAGTTTTGCATGAATCCGGATCCATTTCCCCAGCCCCAAGGAGAGGCGCATGCCGCTAATGACCAGCAAAACCATGCTCTTGCAGGCGCAAAAAGGCGGCTACGCCGTTCCGGCCTTCAACGCCGAAAACATGGAAATGTTCCAGGCGGTGGTGCAGGCGGCGGAGGCGTGCCGCTCCCCGGTAATCCTCCAGACCACCCCCACCACCGTGACCCACATCGGAATCGACATGGCCGTGGCCATGCTACGCTGCCTCGCCGAACGGGCGACCGTGCCGGTGGCCTTGCACCTGGACCATGCCGAAAAATTCGACCTGGTGATGCAGGCCATTCACGCGGGTTATACCTCCCTCATGATCGACGGCTCGAAACAGGACTTCCAGATGAACGCGGCCCTTACCGCCGCGGTGATGCGGGTCACCCGGCCGATGGGCCTGACGACCGAGGCGGAACTCGGCGCCATCGGCGGCAAGGAGGACAGTCTCGAAGCGACGAGCGCCTACGCCGACCCGGAGCAGGCCGAACGCTTTGTCAAGGAAACGGAAGTGGATTTGCTGGCGGTGGCGATTGGGACGGCGCACGGCATATACAAGGGGGAGCCGCGGCTCGATTTCCCGCGGCTCCGTGAAATCCGCCGGCGGGTCGAGGCGCCGCTGGTTTTGCACGGGGCGTCGGGCTTGCCGGACGATATGGTCAGGGAGGCGATTGCCTTGGGGATGTGCAAGGTGAATTTCGCGACCGAACTCCGTTTGGCCTTTACCGCCGAGGTGCGGGCGATTCTGGCGGCGCCGGAGATTTTCGATCCGAAACCTTATTTAAGGAAGGGCCGGGAAGCGGTGGTGGAACTGTGCTGCAAGAAAATTCGCGTCTGCGGGTCGGAAAACCGGGGCTGAGGCTTTTATCCCGAACGCCCCCCCGTGCCGGGTCCGCCGCCCGGCGGTATCGGCTGGCCGGCGACCTGGAGGCGGGTCAAGGCGCGCATCATCGCCAGCTTGGCCCGGTCGATGTCCAATGCCACCGCCTTCGCGTCGTCGGAAGTCAATTTCGCCAGATTTTCACGGGCCCGGGCCAAAGCCTGACGTGCCCGCTCCACGTCGATTTCATGGCCGACTTCGGCCGAATCCGCCAAGATGACCAAGACATTGCCGTTCATGTCCATGTAGCCGCCGTGGATGGCCAGTTCGGTCACACTGCCGTCGTCGCCGTGCGCCTGCATGACCCCCACCTGCAACGGGGCGATGGTCGGTTCGAAATGCGGATACACCTCCAGCGTGCCCGCGACCGTGTTCACCGTCACCGACTCCACCGTCTCGTCAAACACCAGCTTGAAGGGCGTCAAAACCCGGCAAACCAATTGGCCCTTCGCCACTTTCAATGGAGTCGCCATACTATCCGCCCTTTTCTATTTCCCGCTCAAGCTCTTCGCCTTTTCCTGCGCCTCGCCGAAATTCCCGACATACATGAAAGCCTGTTCCGGCATGTCGTGCGCCACCCCCTTGAGAATCTGGTCGAACCCGTCGACCGTCTCGGCAATCGGCACATAGCGGCCGGGCATGCCGGTGAACTGTTCCGCCACATAAAACGGCTGCGAGAAGAAGCGTTGTATTTTCCGGGCCTTCGCCACGATTTCCTTGTCGGCGTCGGAAAGTTCGTCCATGCCGAGAATGGCGATGATGTCCTGCAAATCCTTGTATTTCTGCAAAACCAGCTTCACTTCCGTCGCCACCTGGTAGTGGCGCTCGCCGACGATACGCGGGTCGAGAATGGTCGAGGACGATCCCAGGGGATCGACGGCCGGGTAAATACCCAAGGAGGAAATCTGCCGGGACAGGGCGGTAATCGCGTCCAGGTGGGCGAAGCAGGTCGCCGGGGCGGGATCGGTGTAGTCGTCGGCCGGAACGTAGACGGCCTGAATCGAAGTGATGGAACCGCGCTTCGTCGAGGTGATACGCTCCTGGAGGGAACCCATTTCCGTGGCCAAGGTAGGCTGGTAGCCCACCGCCGACGGCATGCGCCCGAGGAGGGCGGACACTTCCGAACCGGCCTGGACAAAACGGAAAATGTTGTCGATGAAGATCAGGACGTCCATGCCCTCTTCGTCGCGGAAATATTCGGCGATGGACATGGCGGTGAGGGAGACCCTGAGGCGCGCCCCGGGCGGTTCGTTCATCTGTCCGTAAACCAGGGCGGTTTTGGACATGACGTCGGCTTCCATCATTTCAATCCACAGGTCGTTCCCTTCACGGGTGCGTTCGCCCACTCCGGCCACGACCGAACGGCCGCCGTGCTCCATGGCGATGGAGCGGATGAGTTCCTTCATGATGACCGTTTTGCCGACGCCGGCGCCGCCGAAGAGGCCGACCTTCCCCCCTTTGGGAATCGGCTGCAGGAGGTCGACGACCTTGATGCCGGTTTCCAGGAGTTCGGTGGCGTTTTCCTGCTCTTCGAAAGAGGGGGCGTCGCGGTGAATGGGGTAATATTTCTTGGCCGAAATCGGCCCGGCTTCATCGATGGCGTCGCCGGTGACGTTGATGAGCCGGCCCAGGACTTCCGGCCCCACCGGGGCCATAATCGGTTGTCCGGTGTCCCTGACCGGCATGCCGCGCCGCAGGCCGTCCGTAGAGGACATGGCGACGCAACGCACCGTCCGTTCGCCGGTGTGCTGGGCGACTTCGAGGGTGAGGTCGAGGCGGGGATTATCCTGTTCGATTTTGAGGGCATTGTTGATGGAAGGCAGGTTGCCGATATCGAATTCGACATCGACGACCGGTCCCGAGACCTGTTTCAACCGCCCGAATTTCTTGTCAGCCTGAATCACGGATTATCTCCTATATTACCCCAGCGCATTCGCTCCGCCAATGATGTCCAGAAGTTCCATGGTAATGCCGTACTGCCTGGCCCGGTTCAAGTCGAGGGTGAGGTTCGACACCATTTCCTCGGCATTATTGGTTGCGTTGTCCATGGCGGTCATGCGGGCCGCCAATTCGGCGGAATAACTTTCCAGCATGCCGCGGTAGATTTCCGTGGCCATGCGGCGGGAAATCAGTTTTTCCAGGGCGGTTCTGGTGTCGGGGAGAAGTTCGTAAATCGGCCGCACCGGGGCCTTTTTCGCCTCCGCCTCGATTTCCCCCTGCTTCGCCATCAATTCCTCTTCGGCGTCGGCGGCGTCGAAGATGGCGTCGGGCGTTTCGTCAAGGACGATTTCCTCGAGAATGCCGTCACCGTCCCCTTGCTTCAAGGCTTTCGGTCCCGCCTCGCCCTCCTTGTGGAGCAGCTCCCCCACCGTCACCGGCAGGAGTTTCCGGATCACCGGCCGCTGGGTCAACATCGAGGCGAATTCGTTGTAAACCACATAAGCCTCGTCGATGTTGTCCGGCTCCGGCGCATTGGTGGCCTGGACCACCAGTTTGTCGCAAATGTCCCCGGCCATGATGTAGGACAGCTTTTCAAACACATCGTGATAGGTGCGGATCACCCGGTAGTCGGTTTTCTTGAGAAAGCTGATGGTTTCCTTGCCGATGGCGATGAAGATGGGCTCGATGCCCTTTTTGCCGCCGATGTATTCCATGACCGCCTTGAAAAGATTGCTGTTGAAGCCGCCCGCCAAACCCCGGTCGCCGGCAATCAGCACATACGCGATCCGCTTCACCGATTTGTGGGGGTGGAGCAGGGGATGTTCGTCCCCGACCAAATCGTGGGCGACGTGCACCACCAGGCCGTCGATGGCGTCGGCGTAGGGCCGCATGGCGAGCATGCCGGCCTGGGCTTTCCGCAGCTTGGCGGCGGCCACGAACTTCATGGCCCGGGTGATCTGCTGGGTGCTTTTCACCGATCGGATGCGGCGCTTGATGTCTTGCGTTTGCATGAGGGCCTCGTAATATGGAATTAACCGCTTTAAAACCACAGAGACACAGAGGACACGGAGAACCGCTTAACCACTTTTTTATTCTTGAAAATTGATTTTATGGTTCTCTGTGTCCTTTGTGTCCCAGTGGTTAATAAGCGGTTATTTCTTGTCGTCCTTCCCGGTGCCTTCCACCTTGAACGCCCCGGCATAGCCGTCGAGGAAATCCTGAATCGCCTTGCCGAGATCCCGGTCGGTGTCGGCGTCGAGGTCCTTGGTGGTCTCGATTTTCTGGAGAATCCCCGCCTTGTTTTCGCGAAGGTAATCCAGGAGCGCTTTTTCGAACTCGACCACCGAAGTCGTCTTGATGCCGTCCAGGTAGCCCTTGGTGCCGGCGTAAATCACCGCGACCTGTTCGGAAATTTTCAAAGGGGCGTACTGCGGCTGTTTCAGAATTTCCACCAGGCGTTCCCCGCGCGCCAATTGCTTTTTCGTCACCGCGTCCAGATCGGAACCGAACTGGGCGAAGGCCGCCAGTTCCCGGAACTGGGCCAAATCCAGCTTGAGGGAGCCGGAAATTTTCTTCATCGCCTTGGTCTGGGCCGAACCGCCCACGCGGGACACGGAAATCCCCACGTTCACCGCCGGCCGGACCCCGCCGAAAAAGAGATCCGCCTCCAGGAAAATCTGCCCGTCGGTGATGGAAATGACGTTGGTGGGAATATAAGCCGAGACGTCCCCGGCCTGCGTTTCGATAATGGGGAAAGCGGTGATCGAGCCGCCGGTCCCTTTGATCTTCGCCCGCTTCAGTTCGGGATTCGCCTTCACTTCCTTGTCCACCGCCCACTGGCCGGGGACGCCGGTGTAAATTTTCCGCTGGCCGGCCTGGGTGCGGTCGACGACATCGGGGAAACTCTTCGGCACCGCCACGTACTGTTCGGCCAGCTTGACCGCCCGTTCGAGAAGCCGCGAATGCAGGTAAAAAACGTCACCGGGGTAAGCTTCGCGCCCGGGGGGGCGCCGCAGCAGCAGGGACATTTCGCGGTAGGCCCAGGCGTGTTTGGAAAGATCGTCGTAGACAATCAGGACATGCTTCCCCTTGTCCATGAAATACTCGCCGATCGAGACCCCGGTGTACGGGGCGAGGTACTGCTCGGGGCTCGGCTCCGAAGCCGTCGCCGCCACCACGAGGGTGTCGGCGAGGGCGTTCTCGCGCCGGAGCGTTGCGCTGCTGCGGGACACGGTCGAACGCTTCTGGCCAATCGCCACATAAATGCAAATCACGTCCAGGTTCTCGGGGTTGCCGTCCCAGCCCCGGTTTTGATTGAGGATGGCGTCGACGGCGATGGCGGTCTTGCCGGTCTGGCGGTCGCCGATGATGAGTTCGCGCTGGCCCCGGCCGACCGGGGTAATCGAGTCGACCGCTTTCAAGCCGGTCTGAAGCGGCTCCGTCACCGGCTGGCGCTGGACAATCCCCGGCGCGATGCGTTCGATGAGCCGTTCCTCGTCAATCTTAATATCGCCCTTGCCGTCCAGCGGCCGGCCGAGGGCGTCGATGACCCGGCCCAGAAGGGCGTCACCGACCCCGACCTGGGAAATCCGCCCGGTGCGCTTCACCGGGTCGCCCTCTTTGATGTGCGAACCGTCCCCCAACAGCACAGCGCCGATGTTATCCTCGTCGAGGTTCAGGGCAATGCCCATAATCCCGCCGGGGAACTCGAGAAGTTCGCCGGCTTCGGCTTCGTCCAGGCCATGCACCCGGGCGATGCCGTCGCCGTTCTGGAGGACGAGACCGGTGTCGGCGGCTTCGGTGGCGGTGCCGTAATTGGCGATTTCACGGCGAATGAGAGAGGAAATTTCTTCTGGATTAAGCTTGTTCTGCATTATCTATGCCTTTCCCAAACGCTAGATGCTGCTTCAGTTTTTCCAATTTGCCCAGAACCGATCCGTCAATCGTCTTGTCCCCGACCGTAATCCGCGCCCCGGCCAATAAACCCGGCTCGACCTGTTGATGCAGACGCACCACCCCGCCGAGAGCCTTCGCCAGCACGCTGGTCAAACGCTCGGCCTGATCCTCCGTCAGCGGCCGCGCCGTCTGCACCATGGCGGTGTATTCGCCCGTCAGTTCGGCGGCAATCCCCGCGAAAGCGCCGGAAATGCGGGGCAGCAAGGAAACCCGGCCGTTCTTGATCAACAGGGTGAAGAAATCGGTCATGGTCTTGCCGATGCCGCTCCCCTGGAGGATTTTCTGGCTGACCGCCATTTTGTCGGCCAGGGAATTCTTCGGCGACTCCAGGAAGTTCAGGAAATCCGGATTGTATATCTCCCCGGCCTTGGGATTCAATATATTCGCGATTAAACCGAGTTCGGCGCGGATTTCCGCAAACTCCCCGGTCTCCTTCGCCCGTTCCGCCAAACCTTTGGCGTAGCGCCTGACAATTATCTCGTCCTGTGCCATGTCAATTCCCTTCGCGGAGCCGCATGCCGCCGATGTCGGCAATCAATTCGTCAATCGCCGCGTCGTGTTCCGCCGCTCCCAGGCGCTTCGCCAAAATCTCCTTGGCCTGATCGCAAGCCGCCAGCGCCACCGACGACTCGATGTCCGCCGTGTGCCTGCGTTCGGCATTCTCCAGCGCCCCCGCCACTCCACCCGTAATGTCCTGGGCCTGACGCTTGGCGTTTTCCAAAGCCAGTTCGTGGGCCGCCGCGCTACGCTTGTCCAATTCCGCCGACAGACGCTCGCCCTTCTCGGCGATTTCACCTGACAGACTCCGGTACTTGTTCCGGTACGCCGCCGCCTGGTCCTGGGCCGCCCGGGCATTCTCCACCGCCACCGCCGTCTTCTTCCCCTGGGTACCCAGGAAGTGCATGATCGGCCGCCACAGGAACAGCCCCAAGAGCAGGAAAAAGCCGATGGAATTGTACAAAGTCATGACGTAGGGCCATTCGACCCCGGCCAAATGCGTTTCCTTGTAAACCTTGAACGGCGTCGTGAAGGAGCGCTTGTCCGCCGGTTTCGCCTCATCCTCGATTATCGCCTGCCCGAGTTTGGCGGCGGTCAAGAGGGTCAGCCGCGATCCCTTTTCGACGACGATGTGATCCTTGTTCTGATCGTAAAAGGACAGCTCCTGCGCCATGCGGATTTCCGCCGGCGTGCGGTTCCCCCGCATCGCCTCGTAAGCCGCCCGCTCCAAATCGAGAATGCTCGTTCCGGCCCGCTGGGAGAAGGCCCGGTTCAGAAATTCCGTCGGCGTCAAATCGTACTTGGCGGTCAGCAGGAAAAACATGTAGCCGCCGAAGAGCAGGAGGTATATCAACGCGTAAACCCAAATGATTTGCTTGCGGATTTCCGCCCGCCGGGCGCCTCGGCGTATGACCATGTCGCCGGATTTGTACTTGATGATGGTGTCGCCGCCAGACACCTTGACCGACGTCGCCTTCGTTCCCACCAGCCGGGTCGAATAACGCTTGCGGCCCGGTTCGTCATACTCGATCGTCACCTGCCGGCCGGATTCCGTGGTCTCCCCCAAGCGGCCGGTGTCGCGCTTTTCAAAGCGCTGCGTCGCCGCCCCGCGGGCAGTGAGGCGGGAACTTACCCCCGCCTTCGTTTCGGTGTCCTCGACGCCTTCCTCGCTCGCGATGCGGCGGGCGTCGTCGTCGCGGGCCCGGCGTATCACCACCGTATGGCGCGAGACATTGTGGCTGCTTCTGAATTGCCCTGGTTTATCCGCCATGAGTCACATCCAAATGTGGGGAAGACGATCCTGATTCACTACGAATTTTTCGCCCCGTCCCGCGCCGCACCTTTCCCGGGGGTAAGCGCATCCGCCACCTCCCGCGCCAATTCCGGAATCCGCTTTTCCATTTCCTCGCGGGTCCCGGCGGCTGTGGCTCCCAGTTGACGCAAGCCCTCGACCTTTTCGGAACGCTCCTTGTCGCGGGCCTCCTTGAGGATCTGGGCCGCCTGCCTGGCGGTGTCCCGCTCGGCGTCGAGGCGTTTGGCCTGGAGGTTTCTGGCCAGTTCATCGTTCCGGCGCCGCTTCTCCTCTTCGAAGGCGTACTTCTCGACCTGGTTCTGGCGTTCCGCCTCCGCCCCCATGTCCAGCTCCTTCCGCCGCCGCTCCAGCATGGCGATGAAAGGATTCCAGAGGATGGGCATCAGGGCCGCCACCAGGGTCAAAAAGATGACGCATATCATCAAGGAGGTGCCGACCTGGAAATTGACCGGCGCTGCATGGCCGGTGACGGTGATGGAGTGTATGCCCTTGGCGCGGAGATCGTCCAGCATCGCCTTTTCCACCGGCACGCCGCCGAGATAGAAAGGTTCGCCGTCCGGGTCTTTCGGGTTCCTGATGGTGTCGCGGAGGAGGTATTTCCGGCCCACCAGTTCGTAGATTTTCGAAGTGTCCCGCAGCTGCATCCGCGCCGGCTGTCCCGCCGGAGTCCGGGCGATGAAGCGGCTGAAGTCGTCGGAGGTGAGCGGCTTGTCGGGGGAGACGGAATCCTTGCTGTCGACCGGAAGTTGATACCTCCGGTTCTCCAGGTCCATGAGCCAGGTCAATTGGGCCTGCTGATTCTTGTCCCACTCCGCTTTCGACATGCCGTTCATGAGATCGACCGTGACCGTTTTATAATCCGGTATGTCCACGGCGTTCTCGTAAACGACCGAAGCCCAGCAGTAGAGGAGGAAGATGATTATGCCTAGGGCGATGAAGGCTCTGCGCATGGGTCGGGTCCCATCAATGGAAAGCGAGGATGAGCGCCACGACCAGCGCGTAAATGGCCGTCGATTCGGTGACCGCCTGGCCGACCAGCATGGTGCGGAAAATGTTGGAATACTCTTCCGGCCGGCGGGAAATCGCCTCGCAGGCTTTGCCGGCGGCATAGCCTTCGCCCAAACCGGGGCCGATGGTGCCAAAACCCATGCAAATGCCGGCGCCCAAGAGGGCGAAGGCCTGGGTGATGGGACCGATGAGCAGTTTTACGGTTTCTTCGTTCATGGTGCGCTCCAAAAATAGAGGATCCAGCCAAGGTAAAACAGAAAGACAAATTTTAGAGGTGCCCTGCGATTTTCCCGAACTCACCCCTTGATGAGCAGAATCAGCGCGATAATCAGCGAAAAAACGCTCGGGGACTGCGCCGTGGCCGAACCGATGAAGTAGGAGGTCTTCACCTTGCCGGCCGCGTCGGGGTAGTCCGCAATCGCGCCGCAAGCCATCCCCCCGACGTAGGCGATGCCGATTGACGAACCGATGGCGCCGAAGCCCATGGCGATGCCGCTCCCGAGATAACGCGCCGCCCCCACCAATTCGCCGCCGGATATGGGCACCATCCCCCACAAGTGGAAATCGGACGCGCTCGACAGACTGGAAAAGCCGCCGCTGTTCATGAGGAACAAGGCGATGACCAGGGCGAAAATCCCGCCGGTCTGCGCCCAGGCCTGGCCAATCAGCATCAGCATGAGAATGGGGCTTTGTTGCGAAGGATTGCGGCTCATGGCGTCGAGGGCCTGGTGGGCGACCAGGCCGGAGCCAATCCCCGAACCGAGGGAACCGATGCCGATGCAGAGCCCCGCCCCGATGAAAACGGCGCATTGGGCCAGGGAATTCGGCGCTTCGATGACTTTGTCGGCGGAGAAGAAGAGGAGGAAGGCCACGACCAGCGAAAAAATCGCCGGCGTTTCGGTGATGGCCTGCCCCACCAACATGTTTCGGAAAATGTCCGACTGCTTGTGCGGCTGGCGGGCGATGGCCCGGAGAGCCCCCTGGGCGGTGTAACCGAGACCCCAGCCGGAACCCAAAGCGCCAAACCCCATGGCGATCCCGCAGGCGAGAAGGGCGACCAAATTCGCAATGCCCATTACGCGGCCTCCTCGTCCGTATGAACTTCCTCCGCCGCTTCCATGGAAATGTAGGTGGTGGCGAGCATGGTGAAGACAAAAGCCTGAATCGTGCCGCAGAAGACGCTAAAGTAGGCGTACATGCCGATCGGCACCACGAAGTAGTATAATAGCCCCGACACCACGGACATGATGATGGCGCCGCCGAAAATATTACCGAAAATACGGAAGCTGATGGAAATCAGTTCGGCGATTTTCCCCACCACATTCAAGGGGAACATGCCGATGCCGATGATGCCGCCGGGGCTGAAATATTCCTTGATGTAGCCTCTGAGGCCGTGAAAACGCAAACCCGAACCGTGGCCGAGGACAATCACGAAAATGATGGCCAGGGTGGCGGGGAGAGTGAGGTCGGTGGTCGGTTCCTCGAAGGCGGGCAGGAAAAAGCCGGGGTTGTGCACGCCGTCGCCGTCCATGTCGATGAAGGGTTCCCCCGGGTCGTACATGTGGTTGTTGTTGTAATCGAGGAATGTTTCGCCGCCCAGATACTTGTTGGGAACGGGGAAGAGGCTCATCATGTTGCAGGCGAAAAGGAAAAGGAAGAGGGTGCCGATGTAAGGCAGGTAACGCGGCCCCCGATTGGGGCCGATGGTGGATTTGGTCAGTTCCAGAAAGGTGTTCACCACCATTTCAATCAGCACCTGCCCGCGCCGGGGATGGTCGCGGGAGAGGGTCATGGTCAGGAGCCGCACCAGGAGGTAAACCGCCAGGGCGGCGATGGCACAGTGGATGATGGTGGCGTGGTTAAAATGCAGGCCGGCGAATTCCAGCGGCGGGGGGTCTTCCATACCGGCCTCTGCCGGCAGCGCGATGCCGGCGAGGAAGGTTGACAAACAGATGATTTTGGCGAATTTATTCATTCCCGTGCGTCTCCGCCGTATTATTGGGGGTCGGACTCCGCGAAGCGGTTTCGCGTTGCCGGTTGTCGCTTGATTCTTCCTGTTGCGCTTGCGGCGCCGCCGGTTTTTCCGGCTCCCGACTCGGCACCTTCCCTGCCGCCGTCTCGGCCGGTTCGGGTTCGTCTCCGAAAGGGTTCGGCCGCAAGTAGGTGTCGGCAATCAAAATCAGCCGGGGCAGAAATATGCCCAGCGCCATCGCCCAGACGTTATAGCCCAGCTTTAAAACCGCCGCCGCCGCCGCCCCGAAGAGCAGCAGGGTAACAAACGCCGCCTTAAGCTGAACTCCGGCCGGATCCCTTTTTTCAATGGCTATTTTTTGAATAACGGCTATGTCCAGAAAGCGGAACTTCAAAAGTTGCGCCGCCGCCCCCAAGAGAAAACCGCCGGACCAGGTGAAATCCTGGCGCATCGCCAGCAGCAGCCCGATGAAAACCATCAGGCATATCATCGCCATCAGCATAAACATGCGGCGGTGATAGTGCAGGAACGCCTTTAAATTGTATGCTGCTTCCATAAGTCGCCGCCAAACTGCCGCCGCCACCGTTTCGTTATCATGGCGAAGGGCATGGCGAGGCATAGTGCAATTGGTCCGGAACGCCGCTAAGTCGCGCCAACATATTAATCTCAACGCGATTTTTTAAGTTTACCGCCGTCCATTTTTTTTGTCAAATACTTAAATCCCGGCATTTTCTGTCCACATTGCGGCATTTTTCTCTTTCAAGGATTGACATTTTCACGTAATCTTTCTTCCCACCCTCAAACCATTTGTTTCAGCCCACGCATACCCTCTGTTTTTCTGGCGGGGTATTTAACAATCTCGGCTTGACAAAGCGTTAGTAGACGTGTATTTTTTAAACGATTACAAGCAGCAAGGAGCATGGCATTAAATGTTAATTATTCCTACCAAGTTGCTTTTCCGACCACACTACGCTTCAGCGCCGCTTCGGTAAAAATTCCATCTGCATAATAATGGGGATAATCATACAGGCGTGAAGGCAATACAGCCCAGCGAAAGGTTCCAGCCCTATGGTAACCCTAAAAGAAGTCGCCGCCGCCGCTCAAGTCAGCACCGTCACCGCCTCCAGCGTCCTGTCCGGCGTAAACCGGGTCAGGGTCTCGCCCGCCACTGCCGAAAGAATCCATAAAGTCGCCAAATCCCTCAACTACGTTCCGCTGGCCGCCGCCCGCGGCCTGCGCACCGGCAAAACCCGCATCGTCGCCTTCGTCGCCTCATCCGGAAGCCATTACCGCGCCGATGACATGTGGCACGAGTCACTGCGCGGCATTTCCGACGTCATGTGGGAGAGGGAAAAACGGCTGATGCTGGTGATGTCCAAAGATCACGATCAGGAGCTGGAAACCATCCGGCAAATGGCCTTCGGACGCCAGGTCGACGGCTTCATCATCCAGGCCGGCCCCGACGACCAGGAGCAAATCGCCATGCTCCGCCAGTCCGAGCGCCCTTTCGTCATGCTGGGGGGAATCCCCCGCGACGGCATAAACACCGTCTCCTTCGACATGCGTTCCTTCGCCGAAGACATCGCCGGCACCTTCCTGGCCGACGACTGCGGGGCGGTGGTTCTCGTCACTCCCCAAAACCTAAATGCTCCCGTCTACCAGCCTTTTCTCGACTATTTTCAGGAATGGGAAAATGCCCACCGCATCCCCTGCTTCAATTGGAACGGCGCCTTTACCCCGGATGAATCCTGGCTAAAAGAACGCACCGCCGCCCTGGAAGGGAAAAAACTCGGCGTGGCCCTGCTGCGCGGACTCTTGCCGGAAATCATCGACATCCTGGGGGAAATCAACCTGCCGATGGGCGACAAATCCTCCGTCGTTTACGTCTCGACCGGGGAAGACGTCCTGATGTGTCCGCCTGGTCTGAGCGTCATGCATTTCGACAATTACACCCTCGGCCGCCGTTCCGCCCGCCTGCTCCTGAATATCACCGATCGCGGCGGCAAAGGCCCCTACCCGGTGGACAACATCGTCGTCCCGGCCGCGCAACAAGGTTGACCAGCCTGTTCCGACCGCGAGTTCACGCAGCGAAATAAACCGGCCCGGGTCGCCCCGGGCCGGCTTGACTGTCACGCATGCGCTTTCGCACCACGGAAAAATCCTCAGCCCTTCGCCACCTTCTCCCGCTGGCCAAAAACCTTCGGCTTGGTCATGCTGTCGATGAACGGCACACAGGTGTTCATGAAGAGAATCGCATAGCACACGCCCTCGGGATAACCGGCGAAGAGGCGAATCAGCATGGTCACACAGCCGCAGCCGATGGCGAATGTGCGCCGGCCCTTTTGGGTAAGCGGTTTCGTCACCATGTCCGTCGCCATGAAGAAGGCGCCGATCATCAATCCGCCCGCGCCAAGATGCACCAGCCACGGACCATGGAACCACTTGGTGTACATGGTCACGCCGTCGGCCTTGTAAGGGTGCGGCAAAAGCAGCCCCAGAACCGCCACCGTGGCGATGAAAAAGACCGGAATGTCCCAATAGATGATTTTCTTGTAAATCAGGTACAAGCCGCCGAGAATTATCAGAATCGCCGACACTTCGCCGAGCGACCCGCCTTCGTTGCCAAGCCAGGTGCGGATGATCGTGTCCCAACTCGGATTCAGGGCGCTGGGGATGGCGTATGTGATGTTGCCGGCCGCGTCGGCGATTTTTTCGGCCGTCGGGCTGTGCATTTGGGCTAGAACCGTCGCGCCGGTCAGGAGGTCGACGCCGTTCCCGACTTTCGCCCCGGCGGTGGTGGCGACGGTCATGGCGTCGGGGGCGGTACGGATGCGTTCCGCGATATCCGCAAAGCTGCCGCTAAGGGTGGTGCCGAAATTGCCGAACAGTTTCCCCGCCGCGTCCAGGTGCGGCCAGTCCCCCGACATCATCCGGTCCGGCATGCTGACCTGGAGGAAGGCCCGGCCCAGCAGGGCCGGATTCCAGATGTTATACCCCAGTCCCCCAAACGCCTGTTTGCCGATGCCAATGGCGAACACGCCGCCCAGCGCCGCCGCCCACCAGGGCAGATTCGCCGGACACACCGCCGCCAAAAGCAGGCCGGTGACGATGGCGGAACCGTCGTTGATGGTGTTGGGGCGGCCCCGCCAGCGCTGGCAAAACGTTTCCGTCAGGACGCAGGCCGCGACACAGAAAATCGCCGGCACCAGGGCGTGCCAGCCAAACACGATTAGCGCCCAGATAAACGCGGGAACCAGCGCGAGACAAACCCGGAACATGATGCCGGAGGTGGTGTCGGGGTCTCTCACATGGGGCGAATTATTGACGTTGAAAAGAATCTTCTCTTCTGCGGACATTTCTTGTTCCCTCTAACGAAGTGTTTTCGGAACCTGAACGCGCGGGGTAATTAAGAGTTAATTGCTTGCGGTTATTTCGCCGGGGCGGCTGCGGCGGCCGCGACCTGGGCGATGCGGTTGATTTCGGCTTTCTCCATCCGCACCCATTGGACAATCGGCCGCTTGGAGGGGCAGACGTAGGTGCAGCAACCGCATTCGATGCAGTCGCGGGCATTGACTTCGACCGCTTCGCCGAGTTTATTGGCTTCGCCGTAAATCGACAAGGTGCTGGGCAGCAGGGACATGGGGCAGGCGTCGACGCAACGGGCGCAGCGGATGCAGGCGGAGTAGGTGAAGGCGGCGGGGTCGGTCAGGCAGAGGATGCCGTTGCCGCCCTTGGTGGTGGCCCACTCGAGGTCGCGCATGGGCATGCCCATCATGGGACCGCCGACGATGAGTTTCTTGGTAATTTTCGGGTCGAAGCTGCATTCCGAGAGCAGCTGTTCCGCCATGGTGCCGATTCGGACCCAGAGGTTGGCCGGAGCCTTGACGCCGGGGCCGGTGACGGTCACCACGCGTTCGGTCAGGGGGCGGCCGTAGCGGCAGGCTTCGTAAATCGCGTACATGGAGGCGACGTTGTGGACCAGGACGCCGACGTCCATCGGCAGGCCGCCGGCAGGGACGGTGCGGCCGGTAATGGCGTAGATGAGCTGTTTTTCAGCGCCTTGCGGATAGCGGACGGGCAGGACCGCCACCCGGATTTTCAAGCCGAGACGGCTGATGGCGTCATTTATGGCCTGGGCGGCCTCGGGCTTATTGTCTTCGATGCCGACCACGATATCCTCGGCTCCCACCGCCTTGGCGGCCAGGACGGCGCCTTGCAGAATGGCGTCGGGGCGCTCCCGCATCAGCCGATCGTCGGCGGTGAGGTATGGTTCGCATTCGGCGCCGTTGAGGATGAAGGTGTCCATCGGCTTGTCTTTGGGGGGGGACAGCTTGACGTGGGTGGGGAAAGTCGCCCCGCCCATGCCGACGATACCGGCAGATTGGACCAGCGAGCGTATTTCCTCGGCCGAAAGGTTTTCGATGGTGTGTTCCTGCAGGGCGTTGGGGTGCCATTCGTCGAGGCCGTCGTTTTCGATTTTCAGGGCGTCGACCAGGAAGCCCAGGGGATGGCGGAGCTGCACCACGCCTTTGGCGGTGCCGGAAATCGAGGCGTGGGCCGGGGCGGAGACGTAACCGGAGGATTCGGCGATGAGCTGGCCGCGGAGCACGCGTTCGCCCGGCTTGACCAGCGGCGTCGAGGGCTTGCCGATGTGTTGGGAGAAGGAGATGGCGACAAAGGGCGGCGTCTTGGCGCTGCGTAGCGGCAGGTCCTTGGTGGCTTCCTTGTTTTCCGGCGGATGACAGCCGCCTTTGAAAAGCGCTTGGGCGTGGGACATTAGTTACCCCCTGCTTTTGTAAAGTGAATTTTCAAAGGAAATCGGGCCAAACGCCGCACAATTCCCTTTAAGCCGGAACTGCGTACACCACCCGCAGTTCTTTTACGCAATTCAAAATTGACGGTGCTACTTTGTTTCCTGCGCTTCCTTCTCCGCCACATCCTTGGCGGTGATGTAATTTTCGGAGCGGCCTTCGGTGAGCGTCTCGCCGGGGATGGCGTTCTTGGCCGCCGGCCATTCCTTTTTGCCCCGCCGCTCTTCGCGCAGATTGACGATGACCTGGTGGGGACAGACCCCGACGCATTTGCCGCAGCTGGTGCATTTGCCGTAGTCGATCACCGCCAACTGGTTGACGACGTGAATGGCGTCGAAGGGGCATTCCTTTTCGCACTTCTTGCAGGATATGCAGGCGTGGCCGCAGATCTTGTTGGCCATGGCGCCTTTGTCGCGGTTATGGCAGAGGACGTGGACGTGCTTGTCGATGGGGAGGACGCTCATCAGGGCGCGGGGACAGGCGACCACGCATTTTTTGCAGCCGGTGCAGCGGTCTTCGTCGACCACCGGCCGGTTGTCGTCGGACATGGTGATGGCGCCGAAGGGGCAGGCTTTTTGACAGTCGCCGTAGCCCATGCAGCCGTAGCGGCAGTCGAGCCAACCGCCGCCGAGCCCTTGGAGGGAGGCGCCGCGGCAGGATTGGATGCCGGAATAGACCGCCACTTTCTGGACGTTCAGGTGCTGACAGTGGCAGTGGGCGACGGAACGGGTTTTGGCCGAGGCTTCAATCCCCATAAGTTTGGCGATTTCCATGGCGGTCTTGACCCCGCCGGGCGAGCACAGGGTGGGATCCGCGCCCTTGAGGGCGACGGCTTCGGCATAATTGGCGCAGCCGGCGAAGCCACAGCCGCCGCAGTTGGCGCCGGGCAGGACGGAATTGATGTTCGCCACCAGCGGGTTGACTTCGACGGCGAAGCGTTTGGAGGCAATCGCCAGAACCAGCGCCAGCAAACCGCCCAGAATGGCCATGACCAAAAGTGCAACCATTTTATCCCTCTCCTACAGTTTTCTCGGAAGTCGCGCGGCGTTTGGCTCGATGTCCCCGAAAAAGGTCAAACAATCCCCGTAAACCCGAAGAACGATAACGCCATTCCGGCTGCCGCCAAAAAGGCGATGGGGATGCCCTTGAGGGCGGGGGGAATGGGTGCCAATTCCAGCTTTTCACGGATGCTGGCCATCAGGAAAAGGGCCAGGGTGAAGCCGACCCCGCCGAAGATCCCCAGCGCGGTATTGTGGGCGAGGGCGGAGGGGAGGCTGAGTTGGGCGTAGTCGGTCATGCGCATCTGGGTGGAACCCAGAACGGCGCAATTGGTGGAGATGAGGGGGAGGTAGATGCCGAGGGCCTGGTAGAGGTCGGGGGCCATTTTCTTCATGACGATTTCGACGAACTGGACCAGGGCGGCGATGATGAGAATGAAGGTGATGATGTCAAGGTAGTTTTCCAGTCCGGCGGGGATAAGGATCACCTTGAGGATGAGCATGGTGGCGAAGCAGGACAGGCCCATGACAAAAATGACCGCCAGTCCCATGCCGATGGCGGAGTCGCGACTTTTGGAAACGCCGATGAAGGGGCAGATGCCAAGGAACTGGTTTAGCACAAAATTCTGGACAAAGATCATCCCGAACAACAGCGTGAAATAATCCTGCATTTCCGTACCCCCGAACTATGATAGGATGTGGAATGAATTTTCAATGGTTGAAATACCGGCGAACCGCCGGAAAAACCGTGCCCGCCGCCCAGTCGGGATTATTTGCCACCCTTTTTACGCAAGGCGAGGTAGTTGAAGAACCCCATTAAGAGTCCCAGGGTGAGGAAACCGCCAGGAGCGAGAATGAAAATGGTTTGAGTGTAGTTTTCGACGCCCCCGAAGAAAGGTATGCCGAAGAAGGAGCCGGAGCCGAGGAACTCGCGGATGACCCCGAGGAGCATCAAGGCAAGGGTGAAGCCGACGCCCATGCCGAGTCCGTCGAAAAGGGAGGGCACGGGTTCGCTCTTCGAGGCGAAGGCTTCGGCGCGGCCGAGGATGATGCAGTTCACGACAATCAGCGGCAGGAAGATGCCCAGGGCCGCTTTCAGGGCCGGGAAGTAGGCCGCCATGATCAGCTTCACCAGGGTCACGAAGGTGGCGATGACGACGATGAAGATGGGGATGCGCACTTCGTCGGGCACGAACTGTTTAATGGCCGAGATGATGATGTTCGAGCAGACGAGTACGAAGGTTGTGGCGAGCCCCATGCCGATGGCTTTTTCAATCGAGGTGGTTACGGCGAGGGTGGGACACATGCCGAGCACCAGGACAAAGACCGGATTTTCCTTGAAAATCCCTTTCATGAACTCTTGGCCCAGATTCATCGTTCTGTCCTTTGCTTTGTTGGCGGAACTATCTCGACGTTGTTTGGAATGTATACGTGCTTATGGCGCGGGGAGCGACAATGTTCCCCATTTAGTCACCTGAATTGAAAAAGACGTTTTTACCCAATAGCACGTGCGGGGTCAATTAAAATACGCTTTTTTTTAATGAATGTTTTTAACCCGTCGCCGGAATCATGAGGCAATCGCGTCGCAAAAGAATTACGGAGGCGGCATACCGTTTACCAAATACAATCAACCTCATACGGGTCAAACAATTCATCCCGGGTCACAATAGTCAGCTTTTCAAGCCTGGCTTGAATGATAAGCATACGGTCAAAAGGATCCCGATGATGCCACGGGATGCTCCCGGCAGCCATCGCATGCTCCGGCAATACGGGCAGCAGGATGGTGCCGGTCTGCACGTACCCCGCCACCATTTCCTCGACCTGATAAAGTAATTCCAGTTTACCCAAGCCGACTTTGATGGAAATTTCCCAAAGACTTGCGGTACTGATGTAAAGCTGGTTGTCGCGGTTGTTAAGTGCATTTCTCGCTGTTCGACTTAACGATGAACTGGCTTCGAAATGCCAAATTAGGGCATGCGTGTCCATAAGCAGCCGCATCACATGTACTCCGCGAAGTCTTCAAGAGGAGCGTCGAAGTCTTCCGGCATCCTCACCTTGCCTTTGCCCTTGCCAAACATTTCCACCGCCCGGTTCACCGGCTTGACCGGCGTGGTTTTCGATTCCAGGGTCAAAATTAATGTCGCCTCGCCGACCGGAAAATCCGACGGCACATCCACTTCAATCTCCAAATGATGACTCTTTGGGACAACCACGTCTTTTATTATGGTGCTCATAATCATGTCTCCGTAAAAACATAATCAGGGGCAGCTCCAATAATGCTCTTTTTAGAGGTGCCCTCAGGACATTTCGCCCCTTTTGGCGCCATTTTACCCGGGCGCAGACGGAAAGTCGAGCGGGAACCATTGTCCGCGCCTTTCCCATTGCCGCATAAAAAAGCGTCTCCCGAACCAAAGTCCGGGAGACGCTTTCCGCCCCAAAACCTCACACGTTGAAGAATTCCTTGTGGAGCGCCACCACCGCCACCTTCGCCTGGCTGTCCGCCACCACCAGGGCGATGTTGATTTCGCTCGCGCCTTGGGAAATCATCCGGATGTTCACCACGCTGTCCGCCATCGCCTTGGTGACCCGCGCGGCGGTGCCGGGCATGCCTTTCATGCCTTCCCCGACCACGGATATGAGGGACATGTCCCGCTCGACCGTGACGTTGGCGAAGCCGCGGATTTCCTCCGCCGCAGTCTCCAATTTGTCCAGGTGCGGGGTGGTCACGGAAATGGTCACTTCGGAGGTGGCGATCATGTGCACGTCGACCTGGTGCCGGTTGAAGACGTCGAACACTTTCGACATGAAGCCGTGGGTGCCGAACATCCGGCCGGTGGATATGGTGGCGAGGGCGATGCCTTTCATCAGGGCGAGGGACTTCACGGACCGGTCGGCGTGGCCGTTCGTGGTGGAGGAACGGATGACCGTGCCGGGATGTTCCGGCGCCGCCGTGTTTTTCACCCGCACCGGAATGTCCCCTTCGATGGCCGGGACCATGGTGGCGGGATGCAGGACCTTGGCCCCGTACCAGGCGAGTTCGGAGGCTTCCGTATAGGTGAGTTCGGGTATGGAAATAGCCCCGGGGACGATACGCGGATCCGCCGACATCACGCCGGAGACGTCGGTCCAGATTTGCACTTCCTCCGCCCCGACGATGGCGCCGAAGATGGTGGCGGAGTAGTCGGAGCCGCCGCGGCCGAGGGTGGTGATTTGTCCGTCGTCCGTCGCGGCGATGAAGCCGGTGGTGACCAGGACCGGAGCGCCGAGATCGGTGATTTGCTTGGCGACGGCCGGATAGCAGCGGTGGTCGGGCCGGGCGGAACCGAAATGGTGGTCGGTCCTGAGTCCGAGGGTGATGGAGGAACGGTATTCGGAGGCGACGCCGAATTCGCGGCGGAGTACCTCGTTCAGGGTGCGGGCGGACATGCGTTCGCCGAAGGACATGACGACGTCCATGGTGCGGGGGGTCAGTTCCCCAATCATCGCGATGCCGGAGAGGAGTTTGTCGAAGCGGTCGAGGAGGCGCTGGACGCCGATGGCGACCGGGTCGATGCCGAGGCCGTGGCAGATCCAGAGTTGCGCTTCGGAGACTTTGCCGGAGTCGGGCTTGCCGTCCTTGGCGGCTTTGGCGGCGGCGATGAGGGTGTCGGTCATTTTCACTTTGGGGGAATTGTGGGCGCTGACGATGACGACCGGGTTCCGGTGGATTTCCCCCTTGATGATTTGGCACACGGCCCGGATGCTGTCCGGGGTGCCGACGCTCGAACCGCCGAATTTCATGGTAATCATGTGTGTATCCTCTGTGGTTCCTTATATGGACCGTGCCGTCGGGTGATTTTCCCCCGAGGGGAAAATGCGCGGCTCGATGCCGCTCGCGGCGTTTATGCAAAAAACAACCGTGCGGGTATATCCGTCCCGGGGTGTCGCCGCAATAAAAAAAACCTCGGAAAACCGGGGATTTTTTTTCGGCCGATTTTGCCGTTGAACCGGGAACGGGATATGAATAAAGTTGACGCTGTTTCCATGGGCCGGACCGGGCCGGAGCGTTCTGTCTTGACGGACGCTTGTCCCGCCGGGCGGATTCCTGGTTCGGGCGCCTCGCGAGATTTGGGAGGCGCCTTCTCAATTTATCGGCTTAACTTTTCCGCCGGGGGAAGGTTTTGCGTTTTTTTTGGCGAGCGAGTTGACAAAATGTTTGAGATTAGCGAGAGCGGGGACGCCGGGGTCGGGGATGCCGTCGCCGCCGCGGAAAGAGCCGATACGGCCGAAGCAGCCCAAACGGTCGAGTCGGCCGGGACGGCGGATACGGCGGGATCCGCCGGCGAAGCGGCCGGGGAGCCGGAAAAAAACGACGCCCCGGAAACATCCGGGAACGAAACGGCGTCCGCTAAAACCGCTACGCCTGCGAAAGGCGGCGACAGCGGGGTCGACAGCGGAGTCGATGCATACCCCGACGCCGTCACCCCCGTGGCGGATCCGGATGGGGGCATTACCGAGGATACGATAGAAGGGGAGGGGGAAACCGGAGGAGAAGAGGAAGGGCCGGAAGAGGAAGCCCCGGAAGCGGAAGCCCCGGAAGCGGAAGGCCCGGAAGCGGCGGCGGAGGATGACGGAGCGAGTCCGTTCCCGTTGGCGTCGGTGGTGGAGGCGATTCTCTTTGCCGCGCGGGACCCCCTGAAGCCGGTGCAAATTGCCCGGGCGGTCGGGAGGCGCACCCGGCAGAACCAGGTGCGGGACGCGGTGGCGGAATTGAACGTGCATTATCTGGAGACGGGCCGGGCTTTTGAAATAGCCGAAATTTCCGGGCGTTTTCAATTGATGAGTCGGCCGGAATACGCCGAGCAGATCATGCGGATTTATCCCAAGAAGGAATTGGGGGAAAAGGAAAAGCGGGAACGCCTTACCCCGGCCGCGCTTGACACTTTGGCGATAATCGCCTACAAGCAGCCGGTGATGCGGAGTGAAATCGAGCATATCCGCGGCGTGGCCTGCGGACCGATGCTCAAGACCCTGATTGAACGGGGAACGGTGCGGGAAGTGGGCCGGCGGACGGATTTGGTCGGCAAACCGGCGGTGTTCGGGACGACGGAGCGTTTTCTGGTCGAGTTCGGTCTGGGCTCTTTGGAAGAACTGCCGCTGCGCAACGAATTCGCCTCCTTCGCCGGTTTCAATATGGAAAATTCCGCCGGGAAAGCGCTGGAGATTACCCCGGCGCCGGCAATGAAAACGCCAGCCAAAGCGGAGGAAAAACCAGGGGAACATAGCGAGGAAAAAACCGGGGAGAAAGCTCAGGAAAGCGGCGGGGAGAAATTTGTGGAAGCGGCCGGGGTTGCCCTGAACCCGGCGGAAACGGAAGTTGCCGCCGAGATTGCGGTTGCGTCGGAAGAACCGCCGGAGGACAATGGAGCGGACGGGTGAACCTGCCGGTGGCAAAAATCAAACCGGACTTTTACAAGCTGAAATGGGCGCATCTCAACTCGGTTACGTAAATCCGCATCCTGTTACGCCTGTCCCCACCCCACACGTCATTCCGGCGCCATAAACATTGAACCGGGGGGAAGCGTAACTCGCCGGAATCCAGGCCGATAAACCGTCGCCCAGTGGTTCTTTTTAATGCGTGAGCAGTATATTTTTCCTGATTTCGTTGCCGCAACGGCATATTTACGGTAATTTTCCCGCGCTGTCCGAACAAGCATTAATGAGGGCGGCGCCACGCCGCGCGCACGTCGTCTATAGACAAAAGGCGTTTACGATTATTCGGGAACGCGGTTTGGGCAGTCGGGTGAAGAGATTTGCGAGGTCGAAGGCGCGTTCTCACGGTCCAAGTTGAATCGTTTTTCGCCATTTTGACCAGACCCCAGAAAACAGGCGTAGATAGGAAAAGAGGAATATGGTTCTGCCCGGCGTCGATACCGAACCCAGAGATCCTCCGGAACGTCTTCTGGAGCGCTATCTGACCGGCGACGATCAGGCCTTCGCCGCTTTGGTGGGTCGCTATGAAAATAAACTCTATGCGTTTATATTGCGCATGACCGGGGATCCCCATTTGGCAGAGGACGTTTTTCAGCAGGCTTTTATAAATGTCGCCAAGAATGCGGCGCATTTTGACGGCCGGGCCAGTTTTTCAACCTGGTTGTACCGTATTGCCAGAAATGCCGCCCTGGATGAATTGCGGCGGCGGGGCAAGCGCCCGGCCGACCCGACGGCGGACCCCCTGGATTTGGGGCAGATGCCGGACAAGGGCGTGGAGTCCCCCCTCGACAAATTGGCCCGCGAGGAGCTGGAGGAGCGGGTCAGGGCCGCGATATTGCGCCTTCCCGAGACGCAGAGGGAGGCGTTTTTATTGAAGGAGGAGGGGGATTTGGATTTTGGGGAGATTGGCGAGATTTTGGGGTGCGGGAGGGAGACGGCGAAGAGCCGGTTCAGATTGGCGGTGGGGAAACTGCGCACGCTCTTGGATGTTGTCGATAATAACAAATGAGGGCGGCCCACAAATTTCTATTCTTAAGCTGCCCATGAGTGTCTGGAAATCACCGCCACCGCCCGGGTGAAAAAAGACAGTAAAGAAGTAGGCGCCTTGGGGATCAAAAGGTTATCACACCTACCGCCTTCCGGTTTCATATTACCCCCTGGTGGGTTTACCGCACCGCCCCCGCCATGGAGTTCTTTCGGAAGAATAGGGGTTAGGATAGCAGGGATATGGCAAGCGAACACATTCTGGAACCGCTGGATTACCTCTACGAGGAACTGCCGCCCGAAAGGATGGCGGCGGTGCGTAAACACCTGGCGGAATGCCCCCGGTGCCGCCGGGACATGCGCGGCATCAGGGAAACGGTCAAGGCCTATCGTCTGGCGGTTCCCCCCGCCCCTCCGGCCGGATTGGCCGAGAGAACCGCTGTTCTCGCCCTGTCGGGGGCGCGGGAAGGCAAAGGCTCGCCGTCGGTGGCGACAGTGGCCCGGCCGATTACCGCTTCTAGGCCGCAATCGACTGTCGGCAACTCCACCGCCGATGTTCCCCTTGCCGATCATTTCACCGCCGCCGGGTTCGCTCCTGCCCTTCCCGCATCCGCCCTTTCCGCTCCGGCCTTTCCCGTCCCCGTTTGCGGGGAAACGGCCGCTGTCGACCCCAACGCTCCGGCAAAAATAAGCCCAACCGCTGGGAGCGTTCCCACCGTTCCTGTCGCGTTTACGCTTGCCGCCGCTCCGGTCACACCGGTGACTCAAGCCGCCGACGCCGGGATCGATTGTTCACGGGATCATAGTATTCCTGTCGCTACCGTAGCCGCATCCTCCTCTTCCGACGCGACTTCCGCCATTTTTACTCCCGCCGGAACTCCCGCCCTCAACCCGATTCGAAGAACAGGGAACATTTCCCAGGAAGAAATGGAAGAGGAATTTGCCCGTTTCAAGGCGGAAGTAATGCGGGAAATCCCCCGCGGCTGGCGTTCCTGGCTGTATCACCCGGCCTGGACCGTGGCCGCGTCGGTCATCTTCCTGTGCTCCCTCTTGATGCACTTGTCCCCCCGCATGCAGGCCCGTCCGGAAACGCATTATCTCGCCGCCGCCCCGGCCCGCGATTCCCATGCCGCCCGGCAGCTCCGCGACCGGGAACGTCTGCCGGCCCCCGTGCCGACGCCGGACCCCGGGGAAATCCCCCAGCCGCCGCCCGGCCCCCAGACCGCCTTGCTGGAGGCCGAAGCCTTGAATGATCCGCCGCCCCTGCTGCCGGCTTCCACTGCCGGTTCCATCGCCGTTTCGCCGAAAAACATTACGGCGGCGGAGGCGAAAGTTGCCGAAAACAAAGCGGATCCTGACCCGGACCCGACCGTAACCGCCGTCGCGGCCGCGCCCGTGCCTCAGCCTCCCAGCCCGGCCGTTGCCGCCAAAACTCCCTCCGAAGACCCGCCCTACGCCAAAGCGGGAGGCGCGGTCGCGTATAACCAATCAATCGCGGCCGACCCGGCGTCTCCCCCAAGCCCGACGTCAACGCTTCGTTCCACCGCGAATCCGCCGCAACCGGCCGACCCGCTTGCGGCTTCCGACATCGACCCGCCGGCCGCGCCGGATCCGGCGACTCCCCCGTCTCTGTCTCCCGAATATGATTCGACTTACTCCGCCGCCTACGCGCCAAACCAAAGCTCAGTCGATTCCGTCCCCGTTCCCGGTTTGGATGCCGGTCTGGACGAAATCGGTTCCTTTGACGCGGACCTCGCCCAAGCCATTGAACGGTTCGCCCGCTCGGGCGATCGGGATCTTCACGAAACTCGCCGCCGGGAACAGCCCGCCCCCGCCGCCGGCCAAACCGATAGCGGTCTTCCCGCCAGCCCGCTGGGAAGTTTGCCGTCCGGGACCGATAATTTCGCCATGGCGCAAAGCGCCGACGATTTGGCGGTCTACCCCCCGGCGCGTATGGCGACCCGGCCCGGCCCGGCTTCCTCCAGCCGCCTCCCCCGGGAAATGCCGGTGGTGGCGATTCCGCCGCTGGAAAGCGGTAAACCCATCGAAAAGGCAAAAACAGCCGCTCCGGACCTAGCGGACGGTTCCCTCGAAACCTCGCCGTCGCCGCCGACCGCCCGGCCGGACCCGGGCTTTGCCGTGCCCACCCGGCCGTCCCGCACCAAGGAACGCCTGGGCTACCGGTCGCGTTCGCAAGTGGTCAACCCGGTCGTGCCGGTGGATCGGCCCTTGACTGAAACCTCCGCCGCTCCGGCCGGCTCCGACGTAAACTCCGCTCTGGTGGAGGTTCCGGCAAAGCAAACCGATACCCCGGCCAGCCGACGGCAAAACCCCGACCCCGCTTCGGCCCCGGTTCCGGAGCCGGCGGCAGTTCCGGAAACGCCCGGCGTCATCATCATGAACCTGGACCAGCCGGAAGAGCCGCCGCAAATCGTCCCCCGCCCTACGCCCATCAGCGTCCAGCAGAGTGTCAATTCCCTCATCGGCCTCATCGGCATGCAAATAGCCAATCGCGAATGGGAGGACGCCTGGAAAACCGTCGGCATGCTCAGTTATTATGACGAACAGGCTGCCAAACAAATGATCGCCATGCTGACGGAAGCGCAGCTTGCCGACAAAAAGGAAACCGCCGAGGAACCGGACCCTGATCTGGCGCCGCTCCAGACCCTGCGGCCGAATCGGGGTGAAACGGAACCCGACCCGGCGGCACCGGCAACGACGGCTGTCCCCCCGGCCGCCACCGGCCCCTCCACCGGATCGGCGCCCGGCCCAACAGGAGTGCGGGTTGTCCCGATCGATCCCGACCCCACGCCGGAACCGGAGGCGATCGGCAATCCGGCAACCGACACCCCCGAACCGGGCGTCACCCCTTCTTCCGGCGCCGCACCGGCGGAGGCGCTGCCTTCTTACGCCGCATATCTCGTCGATTATGTCGAGCCGCTGGAGAATCCACCCCTCTCGGTAATATTGGTCCCGGGACCGCCGCCGGCGGGCCTTTCCCCGCCGCCGCCCGGTCCGACGGCAGCGCCGCCTCAGCCACCGGCGTATCCTCCGGTCGGTACGGCCTTTCCCCCGGCGAATATTTGGGCGCCGCCCATTCCCCCTCAGCCCCCCATTCCGAAGGCGGCTCCGGCTCCGTCCCTCGACCAGTCCTTTCTGCCCCAGACCGTCGCCTCCCCCCGAGGCGACGCGGCGGTTTCGCCGCTGGGGGATTTTTTACCCGCTCCCTCATTCACCCATTCCAGGGCCGGCATACCCGGAGGCGACTCTCAGTACACCCCGGCCCGGGTCCCGGATAATACCGCCGGAAAGGCGTATATCCTGCGTGAAGACCCTTTTGAACAGCCTGCCGTCACGGGAAGCGTCCTCGTTCCCGCCGCCGATCCGGCCGCCGTGTCCACCGGCCCCGCCCGGGTGACCGCCCTGGCCGAAACCGCCCTGATCCCGGCGGAACAGGCCCTTTCCGCCTTTCCCATGCTTACGGAATCTTTGCCCGATGCCCCCGGCCGGCCGGTTTATGTCAAGGAGGACCCGGTAGTCATGAATCCGGTGTACCTCACCGAACCCGGCGCTGCGGCCTTGACGACGAC
This sequence comes from Planctomycetota bacterium, assembly GCA_031548195.1. GTDB lineage: Bacteria > Planctomycetota > SZUA-567 > SZUA-567 > SZUA-567 > JAJBSZ01. Next base: position 30,185 of record JAVBRG010000002.1, read on the forward strand.
GCAATTCCATTCCTACCCTCTCCGCCAGCTGGTTCGCAAGCGGATGATCGCGGAACAGGATCCGACAGATTAAGGAAGGCGTCTGCATAGTGTATTTTAAAAGTCAGCTATGAGAAAAGGCTAGGTTTTTTCCATTGCTTTTGCCGCCTTATCGTGATATGTCTGGTGAATAATCGAGGTTCTGCATAATGGCGCTTGTCCTATCGATCGCCATTTATAACAATCTCTTTTTTGGCCTGTGGTTCAGGGTGTTTTGGCTTATACGAGACAACAAGGAGAAGTCATGGCACATGTCATCACCAAGAAGTGCGTCGCCTGCGGCGCTTGCAAGGACGTTTGCCCCACCGGCGCGATCAGCGAAGGCGATCCGATTTACGTCATCGACGCCAGCGCCTGCGTCGACTGCGGCGCCTGCGTCGGCGAATGCCCGTCCGAGGCGATTAAGCCGGAGTAACCGTAAAAAGCCTTCACTTTTCCCCCTCGAACCATCGAGGGGGAAAAGCTTGCGGGCAACCTTTTTTTTAAACTAAAAGTTTGCCGCATAAAACGTTTTTCGACGGCCGCGCCGGTTCTGTCTGGACGGCCGTCGTTTATTGGGATAGGGGGGGGGGGGGGGGGGGGGGGGGGGGGGGGGGGGGGGGGGGGGGGGGGGGGGGGGGGGGGGG
>JAVBRG010000113.1:0-21375 GCA_031548195.1 Planctomycetota bacterium
CCCCCCCCCCCCCCCGCGCGCCCGCCCCGCCCCCCGCCCGCCAGGCCGCGCTGTTCGCGTTCGGCTGGCATTTTACGGTATTCGGGGTTCATGAGGGTCTCCGGGCACGGGGGGAGGCGATACGATTTATTCATGATACGATGGTTGGCGCTTAAAGCAAGGGGAATGCGTTTGGTTTTGTCCCGGGTTTGGGAGGGGGGGTTCAGAAACTCTTTGCAACCCTGCCGGAGAGGCGATAAGATATATTAACAGCCCGGTAACAAAGTCAATTGCCGCCGATTTCGGATGGTTGGTCCGAAATACTTCGGCCAAAAAAAACGCCAATATGCCCATATTTGCTTATTTTTTTGGCCTCGTCTTTCGAACCTACCAGCCGAACTCGCCGACAAGCGACTTTGTGACCGGGCTGATAACCGTGGCCTAAAGCGGCGGATTCGAACTAACCGCCGCGGACGCTTGGCACAAAGACGGCGCCGCGAACCATTCGCTACGCCCGCGCACACAGATTGGAAAATTTATGCGCTTAATGTTAAGCGTAAAATGGAAATTGATTATCGCCGTCACCGGCCTCTGTTTCATCTGCCTATTGGGCATGTTGCTCCTGAACCGTTATCAGGTGGAACGCTACACTTCCGAACGCAACCGCAACATCGTCAAGGAAGCGGACAGCCTCGAAGCCGGGCGCTACAGCCTGGCCTCGGAGAACATGAACAGCATCGGCACCGGACTGGAAAACATCATCGAAATAGGGATGGATTTCGCCAAAACCGACCATTACCTGCTTACCATCGAACTATTGCGGCAGGTGACCCACGCCACCTTGAAAAGCAGCGTGGATTATCTGAGCGGCGTCGGCGTCGTCCTGGTCCCCGACGCCATGGCCGTGTCCCACGACAACGAGAATTTCCTCACCGAGAACGGTCATGTGGTCATCGCCTTCACTCGCAGCGGCGCCCTCGGCGCCATCACCACGCTGGAACGCGACCAATTGAACCGCGTCGTCGATTCGAACTGGTTCAAGGAGGCGTCGGAGCACGCCTCCCCCTTTATGAGCGAACCCTTCACCACCCAGCACTTCCTCCTGGACGACTCGGGCAAGACCGGCAAGCACGTCATCCTGCGTTATGTCTTCCCCATCCACAACGCCGGCCGTTTTCAGGGCGCGGTTTTTCTCGACGTCTGCCTCTCCAGGTACCGGCAAATATACAACGACAGTCCGACCACGCGGCATTTCTCCAATTTGCTGCTCGTCTCCCCGAAAGACACCGCCGTCACCTCGCCCTCGACCCTGGACCTATCCAGCGTGATCGAAGACCCCGGGGCCGAATTGACCCGTCTCAAACCCGACTTCAGCCCCGAATTGAACGCCGCCATCGCCGACGGGCGTTCCTACCTCGCCACCGTGCGCCTCGACGGAAAAAACGTGACCGTGGCCGCCACCCCCATCCGGCGCAGCATTTCCACCTCGGGCCGGCATTGGTATGTCCTCCTCTTCCAGTCCGACGAGGACGCCGCCCCCACCTCCCGCGCTGCCCTGACCCGGCAGCTCCACACCGGCCTGGTCGTCCTCGGCCTTTCCCTGCTGCTTGGCTACCTGGTCGCCCGGGCGCTGGCGAAAACCCTGAATGCGTCGGAGACATGGTACCGCAACATCCTCGACCGGGTCCCGAATCCGCTCGGAATCATCGACGCCAAAAACCTGTGGGTATACTTGAACCCGGCCTCGACCAGAATCGCCGGCATCGACAACCCCGACAAATTGCTGGGGACGGACGACAAACGCTTCTTCCCCCACCAGGCGGCCAAATTCCTGAACGACACCAATCTCCCCCAGGCCGCATCCATCGAGGAATTGGAAGTGCCCATGCAGAACGGCCGGGTCTACCGCATCTCCTCCTGCCGCCTGCTGGACAACGACGACACCTACCTCGGCCGGCTGGTTCTCGGGGTGGACGTGAGCGACTCCCGGAAGATCTCGCAAACCCTCGGTATGGCCTCGAACATCGCCGGCAGCCTCGACGTCAAGTCGGAGCGGATCCTCACCGCCGCGCAAACCCTCGCCGAGGCGGCCCTGGAAAAATCCGCCGCCATCGAGCAAATCACCGCCACCACCCATAATATCGGCGAAGCCTCCGCCGATTACGCGAATTCGGCCCGCAACAGCCACAACAAGGCCGAAGCTACCCACCTCGCCTCCGGCCGTGGCGCCAGCGAAGCCTCGCAAGCCACCGCCGCCATGCAGGGGGTATCGGAATCTGGCCAGAAGATCCGGAAAATCATCAAGCTTATCGACGACATCGCCTTCCAAACCAATCTCCTGGCCCTGAACGCCGCGGTCGAGGCGGCCCGGGCCGGGCAAAACGGCAAAGGCTTCGCCGTCGTCGCCGACGAAGTCCGCAGCCTAGCCCAGCGTTCCGCCAAAGCGGCCCGCGAATCGGCGGGAATGGTCGGGGAAATGACCCAGCGCATCGACGCCGCCACCTCCTCCATAGGCCAACTGGAAACGACCCTGAAGGAAATCCGCGACAACGCCAGTGAATTGCGGGTTAACTCCGACGAGGTCGCGCAACTGGCGGACAAACAGTCCCAGTCGGTGCACCAGGTCCACCTCAGCCTCGAACAGCTTTCCAAAACGGTCGCGGCCACCATGCACATCTCCCAGGAAACCGCCACCATCGCCGAGTCCATCCTCCAGCAGTCCGCCGCCCTGCGGAAGCTCACCCTCGGGGAAAGCCCCAGCCTCGCCACCGGCCTGCCTTCCCGGCACCCGGGCGGCGCCTCATCCCCGCACGGCACCCCCCCGCATGGCGACGGCCGGAGCGGCGGCGCCCCCGCCGGAGTCATACCCGGCGCCGGCCTGGCGACCGAGACCCCGCCGCCGGCCGGCCAAAAGCCCGCCGCGAATGATGCGGCCGACACCCAGGTCATTTCCCTCACCCGGGGCCTCGCCGTCAAATCCGGCCAAACCATCCGTCTGGCGAACTATCAGACCGAAGTCAACCGGCCGCTTCAGGACGTGGATTCGCCGGCGTTCCGGCCGGGCGACTCCGAAGGGGACGGCCAATGAGCGGCACCGACAAATCCACCCGGGCGTTGCCTACACCGAAGAAAACCGTTGCCCTCTCCCCCGTCGACACCGCCGACTTCGAAGGACTGACGCCGCCGCTGTTCCACGAGGCGATAAACCTGGAAGGGCTCCTGAACCACCTGGAGGACGCCCGGCCGTCGATTATCGCCGACATTTCCGAGGACCAGAACCCGCCCGCCCGCTACATCATCGGCCGCGAGCTGGGATCGGGTTCGATTGGGCAGGTCATCGAGGCGCGGGATCAGCATCTCGGGCGGCAGGTGGCCATAAAAATCCTCCACGACGGCGAAGGCCTGTCGCGGGACGGCATCGCCCGTTTCGTGGCGGAGGCGCAGATTACGGCCCAATTGGAGCATCCGTCGGTGGTGCCGGTGCACGAGATTGGCATCATGCCCGGGGGAATGCCGTATTTTTCCATGAAGCTGGTGAAGGGGCGGAGCCTCGACGACATCATTAATTATCTCCGGATCAACGACCGGGAGACGAAAAAAACCTATAATTCCCTGGCGCGCCTGCGCCTGTTCCAGCGCATTTGCCAAGGCCTCGCCTATGCCCACGCCAAAGGGGTGGTGCACCGGGATCTCAAGCCGGCGAACATCCTGGTCGGTGAATTCGGCGAGGTGCAAATCATGGATTGGGGACTGGCGAAGACGGTCGCATCGGTCCTCCCCGACAGCCACGAGGACCCGGTGGCGACGGTGCGGATGGCGTCGGGGATGAACACTTTCGACGGGGCGATCGCCGGAACGCCGTCGTACATGAGTCCTGAGCAGGCGCGGGGCGACTTTATGCTGATTGGCCCCCAATCCGACGTTTTCGCCCTGGGCCTGATCCTCGCCGAATTCATCAGCCTCACCCGGGTCTACCGCCAGCCGACCTTTCAGGAAGCCCTGGAGGCGGCGCGGTCGCCTTTCGGCGAAGTCGACATCCGCCGCCTCGCCCCCGACGCCTCGTTCAGTCACGGGGTGGACCGGGTGATACGCAAGGCCACCCAGCCGGAAATCACCCTGCGCTACCGCCACGCGGGGGAAATGTCCTCGGATATCGCGAAACTGATTGAGGAACAGCTGCCGCCGTCCTCCATCAAGCGGTCGATTCGCATGGACGAGTTCGAGGGCGAGGACGGTCCGCCGCCCCGGCAGGAGACGGAGGACCCGGACCACTCGGAGGATCGCCGGCGCTGGCTGATGGCGGGGGCGCTGGCGCTATTGGCGGCGGAGGCGGTGGGGGCGCTGGTGTGGTTCATGATCTGAGTTTTACGCCGGCGGCCAGTAAATGCTTGCCGTCGGGTCGCGGTTGCCCTATGATGTAACTTTCGACTTGGTAATGTAATGAGTGCGCGTTCCCATAGGGGGAACGCGCCTTGGCGCCTTGGCCTTTTTGACAAAACGGATCTAACGATGAACGAACAGGACAAGCTTTTCTACCGCAAGCTCATCATTTCCCTGGCGATTGTCTCCGCCATCGCGGGTCTCTTGCTGGCCATCACCTATGGCACGACCAATCCCGTCATCAAACAGCGGGAAAAGGAGGATCAGGTCAAGGCGCTGCAGAACGTGTTTTTCCTGCAAAAACAGGGGAAGGAATTCAAACTCACCACCAAGGATCTCGGGGACGGCGTGACCGCCCTCTATGAACCGGGGAAAACCGACAGCCCGGCTTATTACGCGGCTCTGGGAAAGGGTATCGGCTACAATTCCAGCGTCCCGGTCAGCCTGATGGTCGGCTTCACCGGACCGGCCGGGAACCCGGCCGAGCTGCTGAAAGGCTATGTCCCCGAAACGCGGTTGCCGGACAGCGACCGGACCGAACCCTACATCGTCGGCTTCTCGGTGGTGAACAGCGAGGAAACGCCGGGCCTCGGCGAAAAAATCAAGGATCTGAAACCGCCCTTCACCTGGGGACAGCTCCTCACCGGCCGGCGTCCCGCCCCTTCGCCCGACCACGCCACCCCCTTCCAGAGCCAGTTCCGCGGCCGCCTGGCCGAATCCCTCCTCTTGAAGAAAAACGGCGGCGATCTCGACGCCATTACCGCCTCGACCATGACCTCCAACGGAGTGGTCGCGGCCCTGCGGGACGCGAGCGGCAAACTGCAGGCGGCTTTGGCGAAATAGGGATTTTCTACTGAAATAGCAGCGAGGTGCTAAAACAAATGCGAAAAGTATTTCTCGCGCTCTTTTTCCTGACGGCCACCACTCTTGCGTCTTCGGGCGAATTCAGCCGGGTCTTCCTCCCGGACCTCTTGCCCGCCAACACCATCCTTTGTCTGGTCCCTCCCGACACCGTCACGCTGGAACGGGATTATTCGCAAAGCATTTTCGCGCGCATCGCCAATCTGCCGGAAATGGGCCCCTTCCTCCGCTCCTTCGAGGAATCGCGCCGGCAGTTCGCCCAGGACATCGCCAAAGGCGCCAATGTCCCGCCGCAACTCGCCTATGAACTGGTCAACGGCAAGTTCGGCCTCGCCCTCATCAACATCGGCCTTGGCCGCGACGGCAAACCCCTCCCGGAATTCGCCCTCGCCATCTCCCTGAAATCCAGCCCGGACCGGCAAACCGTCTTCAACGCCGTCATGGCCCTGCTGAACCGCCCGGAGGTCGTCAAGGCAGTCCTGGAAAGCCAGGGGATGGATCCGAACCTGCCGCTCCGCAGTCTGGCCCAAGAGGAAAACGTCGCCGGCGCCCCGCCGATGCTGCGCATCGGCCCAAATATCCGGGTCGCCTCCATCGGCAACATGGTTCTCCTCTACCACGGCCCCGGCGCCGACGGCATCAAGAAGCTGTTCGACGCCGCCCAGAACCAGGCCCAGTCCCTCAGCAAAAACCCCTCCTTCGTCACCGCCTACCGCGGGGCCGAAGCGAAGCCGGGGTCGTCATTATGCTATTTCAACGTTCCCCGGGTGGTGTCGATTTTGGACGCCCTGAACCTGGGGCAATTGACCCGGGTGGCGGACGCCCTGGGTTTGGGTTCGGTCCAATCGGTGGTGGTGTCGGGCACTTATCACCAGGACGGCGTCCGGCACAGCATGTTTCTCCACACCCCCGGCGGGGCGACGACCGGCCTGATGTCGGCCCTGATCCCGATGCCGGCCGATTCGCCCATGGGCGTGGAAAGTTACGCCAACGTCATTCCCTCCGCCGCGGAGGCGTTCCTGGCGATGCGGGTCGACATCCCCACCCTTCTCCGCGAAATTCCCTACATTCTCGATACCCTGGGAGCGGTGACCCGCCCGGGTGGCATGGCCGGGCTGGTCGCAGGCGAAAAGATTCTCGGGGTGCCGCTCGGTGACATTTTCCGCACCCTCGGGGCGGATATCGTCATCCGTCCGCAGGAGGACACCCAGGTCCTCACCTTCAACAACGTCGACGTCCAGGGCTTCGAGCGCCTGGTGACCCGGATGGAACAAAACGCCGGTGCGCCCTTCTCCCGCCAAAACGTCGGGGGCTACGTGGTGCGCTATTTCAACCGCCGCGCCTCCCTTTCGGCGCCGATCGCGCCGGCCTTCTGCCTGGTCCCGCGCGGGGCCGGCAGTCCCCAGGGCATCCTTTACATGGGCTCGCATCCGCAGGCGGTCGTCTCGATGTTGCGGGAACTGACGAGCGCCCGGGAGGCGGTGTCGGGAACGCCGGACTTCCAGAAGGCGGCGTCGGGAATCGGCGCCGGGTATTCGCTTTTCTACTATAACGGTGCGAAGGACGGTTACCGCCGGGTCTACAATTTCCTGTTGCCGGTCCTGTCCTTGTGGGCGAGTTCGTCCCGGTACCAGGTGGACACCGGGCTCCTGCCGGTGGCGTCCTCGGTTATGCCGGCGGTGTTCGGTTCGGCCATGGGGATTCGCTGTTTTCCCGAGGGGATGCAGATTCAGGCCTTTAGTCCCATAGGTTCGGCGGCGATTTTCGTGCAACTCGCGGACAAGCTGGTGGTGTCGAATCCGCTGGTCATCGGTTACGTTTACGCGATGATGGAGACGTGGCTCAACATGTTGCCGACCTGGTGATCCCTGAAGTTTTGCATAGTGGCGATTGAACCGCCAATCGCCACAATGCCAAAATCATTTCCGAAGCAAATTCTTGATACTTGAACTCTCCGGGGAAATCGGGCGGCGGTGTGCCCGATTTTTTCGGAAAGTCCACCAGAGGCGCATATGGCGTATTTATCCGTGGCTATCGTCGGTCGCCCGAATGTCGGGAAATCGACCCTCTTCAACGCCCTGGCCGGCTCCAGGATTGCCATCGAAGGCGACAGTCCCGGCGTAACCCGGGACCGCGTTCTTTATCCCCTCACCATCGAGGACCGCACCTTCGACCTGGTCGACACCGGCGGCATCGGCATCGTCGACAGCCAGCGTTTGGAAAAGCAGGTCGAACGGCAAATCGACCTGGCCATCAAGGCCGCGGACATGCTGATTTTCCTGGTCGACAGCCGGGACGGCATCACCCCCCTGGACGAGGAAGTGGCCCGGCGCCTCAGGCGGGAGAATAAACCGGTTCTCCTGGTCGCCTCGAAAGTCGACACCCAGCGGCTTGAGGATAATCTCCCCAGTTTTCACGCCCTGGGTTTTGGCGACGCCTTGCCGGTCAGCGCCAAACAGAACCGCGGCGTCTATGATTTGGAGGAGGCGATTGTCGCCAAACTGCCTCCGGACGACGGCCTGGAAAACGGCCCGACCGCCCTGGACCTGCCGAAAATCGCCCTGGTCGGCCGGCGGAACGTGGGGAAGTCCACCTTCATCAACCAGATTTGCGGCTCCGAACGGGTCATCGTCTCCGACACCCCCGGCACCACCCGCGATTCCCTCGACATCACCGTCCGCACTCCCGAGCAGTCGTTTGTCCTGATTGACACCGCCGGCCTGAGGAAACGCGGGCAAATGGACGATTCCCTCGAATTCTTCGGTCACATGCGCACGGAACGGTCGATTCGTCGGGCCGACGCCGTGGTGTTGATGCTGGACGTGATGGAGGAGATTGGGAAAGTCGACAAGCAAATCGCCAGTTTCATCCTCGAGAATTACAAGCCTTGCGTGCTGGTTTTGAACAAGTGGGATCTGGCTTTGGAACGTAATCCCGGCGTGACCCTGGCCGAGTTCGGCCGTTATGTCGGGGACCGCCTGCCCGGGATGCATTTTTGCCGCTTGGCGGCGATGTCGGCGCGGGAGGGGCTTAACGCCCAGGGGGTGATTGAATCGGCCCTCGAATTGGTGCGGCAGGGGTCACGGAAAGTGGGAACGGCGGCCTTGAACGCGGCTTTGGTCGAGGCGCAGCGGAAACGCGCCACCAAGGCGAAAGGTGGGAAATTGGGCCGGATTTATTATGGAACCCAGACCGGCGTGTCGCCGCCGGCCTTCCTCCTGTTTGTGAACAATCCGTCGCAATTCGACGACAATTACCTCCGCTATTTGTCGAACCAGATGCGTGACGATCTCGGCTATCCGGAAATTCCCCTGAAAATCATGCTGAAAACCTCGACCGAGAAAGAGGTCGGCAGGTATTCGTGAGTTTGTTGCGTCTCCGGGAGAAGCCGTCGTATGACGGACCAGGCTGATAATTCACCGCACCATCCGCATGACCGCCTGGCCCGGTTGTATTTTTGCCGTAAAAGGGTGTTCGTGGCGTTCCTGTTGAATCACCTCAATCCGGCGGTGGTCGATTTATTGGATCTCGACCGGCTGGTTTACGAGGCATCCGCCGATGTCGACGGCAACCTGGGCGAGCGCATTGGCGACATTCGTTATTCAACGGTTTTCAAGCATTCCGACACGCCGCTCGAGGTCATGATTTTTTTCGAGCACCAATCAAGTCGTCAAGCCCTACTGCCCTTCCGTTTCTTGTGTAACATCGTCAATGTCTATAGCCGCCGACTTACCGAGCTGGCCAAAGTCGGCCGGGATCTGTCGCGTCTCTTCCCCTATCCCTTGGCAATCATCCTTCACCATGGTAAAATGCCCTGGAAGGGGCCGTTGTCCATGGGCGAGTTGATCGGCTCCGTGCCGGGAGTGGCCGCGCCGGTCCTGAATTTCCCGATTTACCTCGTTGATTTGGCGATGATTTCGACAGATACTTTAAAAGGCGACCCTCTCTTGCGGGCGGTTCTGGACGCTTTGCAGTCGGCATCCGAAAACCGGCTACAGGAACGGTTCAAGCATATATTGGATACTTTTTGCCTGGCCGGCAACGGCGAACATATCCGGGAATTATTTACCGGGCTGGTGAAGTACATGTCCGGTTTATGCCGCCCGGATAATGGCTATGAGATAATTCTGGAGGCGTCGGATCGGCTCTTTGGTACAGAGGAGGGCGAGAAAATGGCAAAAACATTGGCTGATGAGTTTATCGAAAAAGGCATTGAAAAAGGCATTGAAAAAGGCATTGAAAAAGGCATTGAAAAAGGCATTGAAAAAGGTATCGAGATAGGCAAAGTTGCAGGCAAGGCGGAGGGCAGGGCGGAAGGGGAGGTGAAAGGTTTCGCACGGTCTATAGCGGTCATTTTAACCGAACGCTTCAAAGAGGTTCCAAGCGATGTCACCGAGCGGATCGCCGTCTACGGGGATCCGGATAAGTTGCAAAAAGTCATGATTCTGGCGCTTACCAGCGCGACGCTTGCCGACTTCGCCCATGAATTGGACAAAGGTCTATGAAATGCCCATCCGCTTGAATCTATGGCCGGCCTTCCATTGAATCGCCGGGCAGGATTGGCCGTTACGCCTTCTGTTCGCCTTCCTCTTTCCGCCACGACTCCAGTAGAGACGCCGGCGGATTTTTTTCGCCGGTCCAGGCCTGTTTTTCCAAACGGCGCAGCGCTTCCCCGACTTCCCGGTTGATGCGAAGCTGCTCGGCTTTCCGCTGGCTTTGGTCGGGGCTTGGGACGATGAGTTCACCCATGAGCGCCTTCAGGTGATGGGGTTTGGGGTAATTTCTTCCCCTGGGCCAGCTTTGGAAGCTGCCCCAAACATAAACCGGCAGGACCGGCGCGAGGTTTCTTACCGCCAACATGCCGACACCGGGGCGGATTTCCCCCAGCGCCCCGTCGTAGGAACGGGTGCCTTCGGGGAACATGACGACGGCGTTTCCCTGGTCGAGCCGTTCGCCGCAGGCGCGGAGGGCTTCGCGGGGATCGCCTTCGCGTTCGAGGGGGAAGGCATTGTTATGGCGGATTAGCCAGCGAAAGACCGGAACGTCGAAAAGCGTCCTCCGGGCCATGAAGTTGAGTGGCCGGGGGAAGGCGGCCCCGAGAACCATCGGGTCGAGGTGGGAGGCGTGATTGCAGGCGACGATGAGGGGACCCTGCATCGGCAGGTTTTTTTTACCATGAACTTCCAGGCCGCCCAAGGTCCAGAAAGCTACACGGAGGAAGGTTCGGGAGGCGGTGTAGACGAGGTAACTCATGGTAACGGGACCTTTTCTGAGAGGAATTTTTGGCGGTCCCATTATAGGGGTTTGTCGTGGTTTGGGCAAGAGCGGCTGGTGCGGGGATTTAGGTTTTCACCGTTTGCAACCTGGCAGATTCAAGAGGCGTTCGTCGACGGTGGCCAAACGGCAACCCAGTTCCATTGCCTTGGCGGCGATCAGACGGTCGGCGGGGTCGCCGTGCATTTGCAGCGTGCCGGAACGCGCGGCGATTTGCGGGGTAAGGGGAAGTAATTGTAAATCTTTTGCCTCAACGGCGGCATGAAACCGGGAAAGAAGTGATTCACCCGGTAATGACAATCTCCCGTATTGCACCAACATCGCTATTTCCCAAAGTGAAATGGCGGACAGCCCCGCCGCTTCTTCATCGGCTAGCGCCTGAAGGATGTGATTCGGCGTCCGGAATTTGTCGACATTCAGCCATACGAAAACATGCGTGTCCAACAGAATCACTTGCATGCCTCCCATTCTGCCTCGATGGGGCTGATGATATCGCCAAGAATCTTTCCTTTTCCGTAAATCAACGGATTCACCAATCCTTCCAGCTCCGGATCCCAGCCCGGAGGATAAATTGGTTTGCCATCCGGCCCGACCGGCAACGCTTTTTTTATTTCTTCCCGGGCGGACTGTACCCGAATTTGTCTTTGCACTTCTGTGGCGAGGTCGGTCAAAAGTTCTGTTTTCTCTCGTAAAGTGAGGCGCATTATGCGCTCCAGCACCTCCCGGTATTCGGCGGTTGACATTTGCTTCTCCTTTAACAGCGAAGGCAGTCTTATTATATCCTGTCAACCCGAGAAAACAAACGCCATGGCAATATACCGAACGCGTATTGAAATTGTGAAAACGCGTCTCGTCCCGTCATACTTCGTCAGCTCAGTCGGAAATCACTTTTTATGCCTAGCCGCCGGCCTAAAAAGTGATTTCCGCCTTCGCTTCCTCGTCTGACAGGACGATACACATTTTCACAATTCCAATACGCGTTCGGTATAACGGCCTTCACCTTCCCCTCAGCCTCCTCAAGCTGCTCGCCGCCGCGCGGTCGTTCTCGGCTTCGGGTTTACGGCCCAGGCGCTCCAACAGGGCCGCCCGCATCAGGCGGGGAAAGGGGTCGGACGGTTCCAGGCTCAGGGCGAGATCGTATTCGCCCAGGGCAAGTTCCAGCTCCTCGCGTTTTTCGTAGAATTCGGCCAAGCGCAAATGCGGTTCCATGTCGCTGGGGCTCTGGCGGATGATCTCCTGGTAACATTTCCGGGCCGCCTCGGGTTTATCCGCCTCGAAAAGGAGATCCGCCTTCAACAATTGGAGGAGCGGCTGCTGGGGATGCCGACGGATTTCCCGTTCGATCAGCCTTAATGCCGTCACCGGATCCCCCGAATCGCCAATCGAACGAATCCAGCGGGCCACCAGTTCCGGCTCGTCCGGGCTAAGCCGCACCGCCGCCGCGAAGTCGGCCATCGCCCCCGCCAAATCGCCCCGGCGGCTCCGCAAATCGCCCCGGGCGATAATCGCCTCCACCAGGTCGCCGTCCAGGAGGATCGCCTGGCTCAAGTCCGCCATGGCCTGATCGTATCGGCCGATTTCCATGCTGAAGACGCCCCGGCTGGCGTAAATGTCCGGGTTCGTCGGGTCCAGTTCCAGCGCTTCCGTGCAGTCGGCAATCGCCTCCTCCCGCCGGCCGGCCATGGCCAATGCCTCCGCCCGGCCCAAGTACACCTCCGCCCCGGCCTCGCCCCTTTCAATCAGGCGCCCGAACGCCTCTATCGCTTCGCGAACCCGCCCGCAACGCCAGGCGCTCTCGCCCATGCCGCACAAGGCCCGGGCGCTATTCGGCTCCGCCGCCACGCAAGTGGAAAAGTCCGCGAACGCCTCGTCCAACTGCCCCAGCCGGAGTTCCAACGCCCCCCGTTCCAGCCGGGAACGGAAATGGTCGGGGTTTATCCTGAGGCACCGGTTCAGTTCCGACAGGGCCCGGTCGATCTTCTCCCTTTCGACGAGGCGCATCGCCTTGATGAAACGGGCGTCGACGCAGTTCTGGCTGATGGCCAGGGCCCGATCCGCAAAGGACACCGCCGCCTGCGGGTCGCCGTGTTCCAGCAGGAACGAGGCGAGGGAGGTCAGGGTCTCGAGGTTGTCCGGCGCCAGACGCACCGCTTCGCGGTAACTGGCCTGGGCCGGGCCGAATTTTTCCGCCGCCAGCAGGATGTCGCCGCGAATGAGGTGCACCCGGTACCATTCGCCGTCGATGAGTTCGGCCCGGTCGAGGTAACGCACCGCATTGTCGTAATCGCGGCCGGCGGCCAGGGTCTGCGCCATCAGGACGCAAGGTTCGGGATTGTTCGGGGCTTTCCTGACCGCCACTTCCAGGTCTGCTTCGGCTTCGGCCAGACGGCCCTGCCGGCGGAGACACTCGGCCCGGCAGATTCGGGCTTCCGGCAGGTCCGGCGCGGCCAGGACGGCGCGGTCCAGCTCGGCCAGGGCGTGCTTGTTTAAGCCTTCGGCTTGATAGTATTCAGCCCGCTTGAGAAATTTGGCGCACAGGTTATCGCCGGTCGGCATGGTCATTCTGGCATCCCGAAGGGGGACCGGGGTGGTCCACCGGAGTGTGAAATGGGGAAAGGAAAAAGTTGAAAAACCCCCGGTAAATTGGCCTTTTTTCGCAACTGACGCAACCGAGGTTATCCTATTCCGGGGATTGGTCAAGATGCAAAATTAAACTTCCGGTAAGGGTGGAGGCGGGTTTTCGGGGCGGAATTACGTTACGGGTTGAGGCGGGTGGAAGACGGATTTAATTCCATGATTCCAAAGGCATTATAGCGGCGTCAACCCCATTCGCGGGACCGTCAACCCCGGTCATACGGGTCAATTGGGGCCGGAAAGTGTCGGGGAGGGGGAAAAGGCCGGCGACGCGGCAAAGGGCGGGGCTGTCGGGTGGGGGCGGGGCCGGGGAAGGGGGGACGCGCGGATTATGGGGTCATGTCCCCATAGTCCTCGCGTCCCCGGTTTGCCGTCACTTGGCAAAACTTCAGAAATTCACCAGTTTGGCGAAGGAATCCGGCTTCAGGCTCGCGCCGCCCACCAAGGCGCCGTCCACGTCCGGCTGGGCCATGATTTCCTTGACGTTCTCCGGCTTGACCGAGCCGCCGTATTGAATGCGGGTGGCGTCGGCGATATTTTTACCGAAAAGGTCGCCGAGGAGTTTACGGATTACCGCGTGAACCTCCTGCGCCTGTTCCGGCGTGGCGGTTTTTCCGGTGCCAATCGCCCAGACCGGTTCGTAGGCGATGACGATTTTCGCCATTTCGGCCGGGGTGAAGCCGACCAGGCCGTTCTTGATATGATCGGTGACCACCGCGGTGGTTTTGCCGGCTTCGCGCTCCGCCAGCGTTTCGCCGCAGCAGAGAATCACGGTCAGGCCCTGGGCGATGGCCGCTTTCGCCTTTTTGTTGCAGGTCTCGTTCGTTTCGCCGAAATACTGCCGCCGTTCGGAGTGGCCGATAATCACGAAGTCGCAACCCGCTTCCACCAGCATGCCCGGGGCGATTTCCCCGGTGAAGGCGCCTTCCTTTTCCCAGTGGCAGTTTTCGCCGCCGATGCGGATTTTCGTGCCTTTGGCGGCGTCGGCCAGGGATTTCAGGGCGGTCGCCGGAGCGCCGATGCCGATTTCCACGCCTTCGGCTTTGGCGATGAGGGGGATGACCTCCTTCACGAAGCTCACGGCTTCGGCGACGGTTTTGTACATCTTCCAGTTGCCGCAGATGAACGGGGTGCGCATGTGGGTCCTTTCGGGCTAAGGGGTGACGGATAAGCCGCACTAAATCCGGTCTTTGGGGCATTATGGAACATTGCCGGCAAAAACGCAACATGCACCCGCATTTTATACAACGCCCGCCGGGGAAAATTTCTTACCAAATCCCCGGCGCTTTGGCTATAATTTCGCCGAAAAGCGCCCGCTGCGGGCGCCACGCTTGAACAGACGGAACTTGACCGCAATTGAACCCGACCCCAAAAAATCCGCCTCTCCCACACCGCCGGTATACCGCCGACGATTTGAAATTGTGGTTCTCTGTGTCCTCTGTGCCTCTGTGGTGAATTAAACTTTTCACAATTTCAATACGCGGTCGGTATCAACCGCCGTTTCCAGGAGCCGACACCATGCCGAAAATGCTGGCGGCAAAGCCGCCGTTTGCCTTCTCTTTGTTTTTCGCCGCCGTCGTCATTTTTATTCTCGCCATGAATTTCGCCGGATACCCTGGGCTCGCCGCCGCCGACCAGAGGGGCGACGAAAATCCTCCCACCGCCACTGACAGTGAGCCTGAAGACGGCCGCCTCCCCCGGCCGCTCCTGCCTCCGGCCAACCTCCCGCCCCGCCTCGACCCCTTGCAGGTGCAATTTCTCCTGGAGCACGCCGAGGCCGGCGACCCCGCCATGATGTGCCTCTACGGCCTCGCCCTTCTGAACGGCTCAGCCGGCCGCACCGATCCCGCCGAAGCCGAAAGCTGGCTCCGCCGTTCCGCCGAAGCCGGGGACGATCGCGGCGGCTTCGAATACGGCAAGGCCTGGTACCAGGGTTTATTCAGCCGCAAGGACGACGCGGAGGTCCTCAAGTGGCTTCTCCCCGCCGCCCTGCGCGGCGACCATGAAGCCGCCTATTATGTCGGAACCACCCTCCTTTCCCCGACGGACGACTCCCGGGCTCCCGACCCGGTCGAAGGGGAAAAGTGGCTGAGGAATGCGGCCGAATCCGGTCTCGGCGGCGCCCAGGCCGATCTCGGCATCGCCTATTACTCCGGCATCGGGGGGGTGCGCCAGGATTATGGCGAAGCGCGCCGCTGGTTCACCCTCGCCGCCAAGCAGGGTTCCGGCGACGCCTGCAACAAACTCGGCGTCATCTATCGCCACGGCTACGGCGTCACCGCCGACCCCGAGCGGGCCATCCTCTGGTTTTCGCTGGGAGTAAACCTCGGCGACCGCTACGCCGCCTACAATCTCGCCAATTCCTACATGAACGGCGAATGGGTGGCGCGGAATTACCCCCACGCCGCCCAACTGCACGAGATGGCGGCGAGCCGGGGTGTTCCGGAATCGATGTATTATCTCGGCTGCCTGTACGCCGAAGGGATTGGGGTGACGAAAAACCCCGGCCGTGCCCGCGAGTGGCTGGTGATGGCGGACCGGAGCGGTCACCCGGACGCCGCCGGCCTGCTCGACAAACTGTGGGAAATCGACGATGACCAGCCGGTCGCCGCGACCCCGCCGGTGAAGGTGAAGGCTTTGCCGCTCCTGCGGGAATTCAGCCACACGCCGCTTCAGAAAGTCGACAAGGGGCGGGTGGTCCTTTTGGAAATGGACCCCGAGGTTACGGTTGCCCCGGGCAAGGAGGCGGGGACCTGTTACCTGACGGTCGAGGGAAGTCCCGGGGTGATTTTCTGCGAGGGGGAAGGCCTGACCGAGGAGGGGATCCGCTCCTGGCCGGTACTGCGGGGGGTCGGGGCCGGTTTCACCGGATTATCCGGCTTTATCCGTTTCGAGGAGGTCCGTCAGGCGACCGCCGCCGATTTGGCCGAAGCCGACGGCAAGGGCGAAGCCGCCGTTCAGCCCGGAGCGCCAGCGGAGACAACGGGGCCGGCCGCGCCGGGGGATTCGCCAAACGAAGCGGCGGAAGGCGAAGGCGGCAATGCCGATGCTTTGCCGCATGCCGAATCACCCGCCGCGAACGCGATGCCGGAATAGCTTCCGCCCGGTTTGCGGCTTACCTCCCCCCTATTCCCAGAGCCTATTCCGTGCCGCGATAAATCTCCGGCATTTGTTTGCAACCTTTTCCGGAAACATTTACAATATAATGGCGCGGATAGACTCAATGAGTTTTCTAACCCTCGGTATGAGCCCGCCGGAGTGAAGGCGGGCCATCCCGCGGTTTGCGGCATTGATCGCAGAAATGGTGAATGCGTGTGGTCCACCCTTTGGAGGAGAGCACAATGGAAGAAGAGGACGAGGTCAGGAACAAAAAAATATGGATGGGACTGCTGGCGTTATTGGTGCTGGCGGTTTTATTCATGATTCTTTGGTATTTGCGCGGCATGGAGATTGACCGCATGAACCGGTCGGTCGCCGAACAGCAGAAGACGGCCGCTGCGACCAGCCAGCGGCTGGAACGGGAAATCCAGGACGTGCGGGCGGATTACGACAACGCCAGCCGCCGGACGGAGGAACTGGAAAAGCGGCTGGTGGCGGAACAGCGCCGTGCGAGTGAAAGCGTCAGTCAGACCGAGTCCCGGATGAAGGGGCTTCTTGACACGGCTCACGGCCAGCTCCGCGATTCCAACCAGGAATTGGAAAAGATCCGGGCGGCGGCGGTGCGTCAGGAAAACGAGGTGATTCACGGCTTGAGGCAGGAGCTGCAGAAACTGGGGGAAATCAGCAATTCCCGCAAGGCGGAAGTCGAAGCCCTGGCCACCCAGCTCCGTGACGCCCAGGGGAAGCGTAAGGAACTCGAATCCACCGTCGGCGACCTCAAGGCCCACGCCAACAATATCGGCCTCGAACTCCAGACCGCCCAGCAGCAGCTCAAGAAATTGGACGACGCCGGTTACGACGTCGACCGGGCCGTGCGCGGCTTCGCCGACATGCGGACCACCCAGAGCACCCTCAAAACCACCCAGGACGCCCTCAAGACCTCCCAGGACAATCTCAAGGCCACCCAGGACAGCCTGAAAGAGCACCAAAACAGCCTGAAGGAATACCAGAACGCGCTCCTGGATTACCAGAACAATTTGAAGAAGTCGCAAGCCAACCTGAAGTCGACCCAGAGCGAACTGAAGGCGGCCCAGGACGAACTGGCCAGCACCAAGAACGAGCTGAACAACACCCTTACCGCGCTACGCACCACCCAGGACCGCCTGGCCGAGGACACCCCGGCCCTGAAGACGGTCGAGGACAAATTGAAGTCCACCCAGGACGCCCTGAAGGAAAACCAGGCCGCCCTGAAAACGGCCCAGGACAATCTGAAAACCACCCGGGACCAATTGGCCGACACCCAGAACAAACTGAAGACCGCCCAGGGGAAAGTCACGGAACTCGACGGCCTGGTCGGGGATCTCAAGGCCTCGCAAAGCAATCTCGGCAAGGAATTGTCGACCGCCAACAACGATCTCGAAAGCCTCCGCGCCGCCGGCCTGAACGTGGCGGAAGCGGTGCGGCTCCCGGTGCAATTGAAGGACACCCTGGCCAAATTGAAGGAATCGGACGCGAAGGCGCAGCAGCTGGAACGCACCCTGGTCGATCTCCGCGCCTCCCACGGCAGCATGTCGGACGAACTGAAGACCGCGCACGACAACATTCGGAAATTGTCCTCCGGCAAGCCGGACGTGGCGAAAGTGGCGGATCTGCAGAACGAAATCGGCCGCCTCTCGGCGGCGCTTACGGCTGAAAAGACCCTGTCCGGCAACCTCAACAAGATGCATGACGACGCCCGGGTCCAGGTCGAGAAGCTTGCGGCGGAGAATCAGTCCCTGGCCCAGCGACTGCAATATTCGGCGAAGCGGTTCAGCGAAGCCGCCCGCCAGACCCGCGACGATCTCTCCAAGGCCGGGGTCGAGTCGACCCGCCGCCTCGGGCTTCTGCAGCAGCAATTGGGGCAGCGGGAGGAGGAGTGGAAGAACGCCACCACCGCCCGCGAGAACGCCCTGCAGCAGAACGCGGAAAAGCGTCTGCAGGAATTGGGCGAGAGGCTACGGACCGAAACCGAGCGCCGGGTGCAGGAAACCGCCGAACGTTTCCAGGGCGGCGAAAAGCACCTTCGCGGCGAACTGGCCGATTTGCGTGGCGCCAACGAAAGGTTGACGGACGATTTCACCAAGGCCCAGAGCGCCCAGAAGCTGCTCAGGAACGAATTGTCGGAACTTCGCGCCGCCAACGAAAAGCTCGAGGAGGACAACGCGCACTATCAAGCCGGGGCGCGGCATCTCCGGAGCGAAATTGCCGATCTCCGCGCCGCCAACGAAAAACTGACCCAGGATCAGGTCCGTTTCCAGGACGGCGAGAAGCATCTTCGTAACGAACTGGCGGAACTCAAGGCCGCCCACGACAAACTGACCCAGGACAACACCCGCTTCCAAACGGGCGAGAAGCATCTGCGTAACGAACTGGCCGACCTCCGGGCCGCCCACGACAAGCTGGGCCAGGACAACACGCGCTACCAGGACGGCGAGAAGCACCTCAGGAAGGAACTGGCCGATCTCCGTACCGCCAATGAAAAGTTCAACCAGGACCAGGCGCGTTATCAGGAAGGCGAGAAGCACCTCAGGAAGGAACTGGCCGACCTTCGCGCCGCCCACGAGAAATTGGGCCAGGATAACGCGCGTTACCTGGACGGCGAGAAGCATCTCAGAAACGAATTGGTGGAACTGAAGGCGGCCAGCGAAAAAGCCGGGCAGGAACACATTGCCATGGCGGAAAAGGCCCGCAAGCTCTACCAGGACGGCATGAAGGAAATGGGCGACGCCATGGCCAAGGCCAAGGCCGACCACGAGAAGGCGGTTGCGGATTATGCCCGGCAGATTAAGGATCGCGACGACCGCCAAGCCGCCGCCGCCCAACAGTTCGCGGCGACCGAGAAGCAGCTCAAGGACCAATTGGCGGAACTGAAAAACAGCGGCGCGAAAGCGGCGGCGGAACACGCCAAGACGCTTCAGGCCACGGAAACCCGGCTCTCGGACGCCCTCAGGCAGTCCGGCGATGAACTCGCCAAAATCAAGGCCGGGCATGAACGCGCCTTGGCCGACTACGCCAAGAAACTGCAGGACAAGGAACAGAACCTGACCGCCGCCGGCCAGCAGTACGCCGCCAATCTCGCCAATGCCAAGGAGGCGTCCGAGCGCCTGGTCGCCGACTATACCGGCAAACTGAAGGACCGGGAAAGCCAGCTTGCCGCCGCCGCCAAAAAGCACGCCGAGGAACTGGCGAAAGCGAAGGAGGCCCAGGAAAAGGCGGCCGCCGACTACGCCGCCCAGGTGAAGGATAAGGAAAGCCAAATCGCCGCCGCCGCCAAGCGGCACGCGGAGGAAATGGCCAAGCTGAAGGATTCCACCGACCGGGCCGTGGCCGATTACGCGAACCGGATGAAGAACGTCGAGGACCGGCTCGCCGCCGTCACCAAGCAGAACGCGGACGAACTGGCCAAGGCGAAGTCCCTGCAGGAACGGATGGTCTCCGACTATACCGGCCAATTGAAGGATCGCGAGAACCAGCTGGCCGCCGCCGCCAAGCGCTTCGCCGACGACTTCGCCAAGCAGAAAGGCGATACCGACCGCCTGGTCTCCGATTACAGCGGCAAGCTGAAGAACACCGAGAACCGTCTCGCCGACATGGAAAAGCGTTACGCCGACGATCTCGCCAAGGCGAAGGGGAATCTCGACCAGACCATCGCCAGCTACACGAACCAGGTGAAGGACCGCGACAGCCGCCTGGCCGCCGCCGAAAAGCGTTACGCCGACGACATGGCGAAGGCCAAAGCCGATTACAACAAGGCGGTCGGCGAATACCAGGGCCAGCTCCGGAGCCGGGACGATCAACTCGCCGCCGCCCAGAAGCGTTATACCGACGACATGGCCAAGGCCAAGGCCGATTACAACAAGGCGGTCGGCGAATACCAGAACCAGCTCCGGGACCGGGACGATCAGCTCGCCGCCGCCCAGAAGCGTTACAGCGCCGATTTGGCCAAGCTGAAAGTCGACGGCCAGAAGGAAATCGATTCCTACGCCGAGCGGCTCCGCAAAGCCAATGCCGCCTGGCTGGACAACGACAAGAAGTTCCAGGAACAGCTGGCGGCCGAGCGGGCCCGCCGCGACGCCGACAAGGCGGCCTGGGAAAGACGTCTCGACGCCGCCGAGAAGGACGCCCTGCAGCGTATCGCCGAAGCGCGGGCGAATCCGGCTCCGGCGCCGGTGATTGGCCTGTCCAGTCCCTACGGTGCCCCGCCGGTCCAGCCGCAGCAGCCGCAACAGTTCGTGTCGCCGGAACCGGCCGGCACCCAGGTCATCACCCCGGCGCGTCCGGTCGTCCCCGGCGAGGTCATTCCGGGCATTCCCATGGGTGGCGCGCCGGCGATTCAGGCGATCGGGCCGGATACGGCGGGGCTCAATGCCCCGACCGGCGACCCGGCCAATTTCATCCGGCGGGATCCGTCCCGCGCTTTGGGTCAGGTGATTCGCCAAGCCGGCGACGGCCGCACCTGGCTGGTCAATTTGGGCGTGCGGCAGGGTGTCCGTCCGGGAATGCGTTTTGATTTGCACCGTCAGGACGGCGCCCGCAGGCAGTATAACGGCGCGGTCCAGGTGACGAACGCCTTCGAGGACTATTCCTGGGTGACGCCGGTGGATGCCGGCGACGTCCTGGTTTGTCCGGTGACCGGCCGCGCGGTTTTGGATCCGGCCGCCCAGTACAGTCCTTACGCCCTCGATTCCGCCGGGCGTCCCGTGCCCCTGGTGCGGGCGAGCGAACTGGGTTTGACGGCGGGTTATCCCCAGGTCGGCGACACGGTGGACAATCCCTTCTTCCAGCCGGGCGCGAATCCCCGCTTCATGCTGAGTCCGGAAGTGATTTTGGACAGCGGGAACGCGGTGGCGCAGGCGGTGGGAACGCTGGGGGGGACCTTGACCTCGAACCCGAACCAGGCCGATTACCTGGTGGTGGGTGAGGTTCCGTCGGTGTTTTCCGGCACGGGCAAGCCGCAGCGGATCAGCGTAAGTCAGGTTTTGAATTACGCCGGACCGTGGTGAGCGGCGAGACCGCGTTTGTTATCTTCAAGAAAAAAGAGCGTCGCCGCGCTAGGAAAGCTAGCGGCGACGCTGTTATAAAGCCTCTCGGGGCGTTTAGAAAAGACCC
>JAVBRG010000172.1:0-19230 GCA_031548195.1 Planctomycetota bacterium
GGCGCCGGAATGACGGGCGGGGCGGGTTCTGGCGTGACAGGGTGGTCCAGACGCGTATGAGGCCGGCGTAGGTTTCTAGCGAACTTCACAGCGCCTCCGATTAAGCCTGACTCCTCCCCGCACGTCATTCCGGCGAATTACGTTACCGTCAGCCTCAATCGCGGCATCGTAACCGATGCAGACGCGTTCTTGATTGCCGATACCGCTTTGTTTGGAGCACGCTGACGCTTTGCTCCGTAGAGGAAATTTTTAATGAGACAATTTCATTGTCCATTAAAAACCTTAACCGCATTTCGACAAGGGGGCTGATTGCGCCCCCTCTGTGCGCGGTTACCGATCCCGCGCACGTGAACCCTGCAACCAGCCATTCGGCTGGATTTTATTGAACCGCCTTTTAAACCCTTTTTACCACTATTTTAACAACCTGCATCAGGGCGCCGCCACCGGCAAATTCGACGCCAATGCCATTATCCCCTCCTGCGTAATCCCACCCCCCCCCAATTCCCCCGCCAACCTCCCATCCGCCATCACCACCACCCGATCCGCCATCCCCACAATCTCCGGCATCTCCGACGAAATCATCAAAATAGCCTTGCCACTCTCCGCCAAACGATTCATCAAAAGATAAATCTCATGCTTGGCCCCAACATCAATCCCCCGCGTCGGTTCATCGAAAATAATGATCTCGGGCTCCGAAAGAAGCCACTTCGCCAAAACCACCTTCTGCTGATTGCCGCCGGACAAGGAAGAAACCGGCGAACCGCTGCCGGCCGCCTTGACATTGAGAAGCCGCATGTACTCGCCCACGCGCTCCCGCTCGCGGCCGGAGTCGATGACCCCGAGACGGCTCAAGTGAGGAAGCCGGAGCAGACTGATGTTTTCGCCGACGCTTCCCTCCAAGTTCAAACCCTTCAGCTTGCGGTCGTCCGATACCAGGGCGATACGCCGGCGGATGGCGTCCCGGGGACTGCGGATATTGACCGTCCTCCCGTTCACCTTGACGACCCCGGCCCGGCGCGGATTCAAGCCGAAAATGCACTCGGCCGTCTCGGTGCGGCCCGAACCCATAAGACCGGCCATGCCGAGAATCTCGCCGTAACGCAGACTGAAGGATACCCCGGAAATTTTACCGGCGTCGGCCAAATCCTCGACTTCCAGGGCGATTCCGCCCGGTTTGAGGAGCGGACGCTTCGGGTAGACGTCCTGAATCTCCCGGCCGACCATCATCTTGACCAGAGCGTCCGGGGTAAGCTCGGCCGCGTTCCGGCAGGCGATGAAACCGCCGTCCCTGAGAACGGTGATGCGGTCGGAGACACGGAAGATTTCTTCCATTTTATGGGAAATGTAAATGATGGAAACGCCGGCGGCCTTCAGCTTCGCCATGTGTTCGAAGAGCCGTTCGGCTTCGCGGAGGGTTATTGCCGAAGTCGGCTCGTCCATGATGATGATTTCGGCGCCCTGGGAAACGGCCTTGATGATTTCCACCAATTGCGTCTCGGCTACCGACAGCCGCCGCATCGGCGTGCGGGGGGAAATTGACTGCAAACCCATTTCGCCCAGCAGTTCCTCCGCCTGCCGGCAGGAACGGCGCCGATCGACCAGACTCAGGGGGCCAAGGGACAGGGAGCGGCGCTCCCGCCCGACAAAAAGATTGTCGGCCACGGTCATGTCAAGAATGGGATAAAGTTCCTGGTGAATCATGGCGAGGCCGTGCCGGGCGGCGTCCCGGGGGGAGGCGATGGGCGTGTCCACGCCGTTGATGCTGATGGTCCCGGAATCCGGTTGATACAAACCCATGAGGATTTTCATCAAGGTCGATTTACCGGCGCCGTTCTCACCCATTAAAGTGTGGATTTCGCCTTTTTGCAGGGAAAAGCCGACCCCTTCCAGCGCCGTCACCGCGCCGAACCTTTTACCGATGCCCCGCATTTCGAGGAGATAAGGCATTGTGGACATAAGTGTCTCAATTCCCTGGCCTGAGCGGACAAGAGTGCCGGGCAGATCCCAAAATATTTTTAGGAACCGCCTTGGATATTAATTACTGGCGGGGTTCACCATCATATGTGGCGGCGGGAAGTATGTCAATCAAAAGAAAAGGCCGGATCCCTATAAAAAGCAAAAACCTTTGAAAATCGGGCAAAACGCTGGTCGCCAAGCGGCGTTTGGTACAATCGCCGCTTGGCAAAACTACGGTATATACATTTTCACAATTCCAAAATGTCTTCGGTATGAACTACCGGGCCGGGATCAATTTCACCAGCCCCTTTTTCCGCTCCGCCGCCGGCGCCACCTCGCCGTCCGCGTAGCCAAAACAAGCCGAACCGTAAACCGAATTCTCGGGCGGAACCCCGATTTCACTGAGAAATTCGCGGAACAGGGGTTCATTGGTCACGCAACCCAGCTGGTTAATCCAGCAGCTGCCGATCCCCAAGGCGCAGGCGGCGATAAACATGTTTTCCAAAACCACCGCCGAGTCCTCCTTGGGACAGGCGGTGACGGCCGGATTCGCGGAGACGATGACGAACAGGGGGGCGTTGATGAAATTGACCGTATACCGCGGACTCTTCGCCAAACCCTGGTAATGCGGAACCCCGGCCCGAAGGATCGCCGCCTTCACTTCATCCGTGATTCTGCCGATGACCTCCGCGTCCTCCACCGCCAGAAGATGCCAGGCCTGGGTGTTCTTCGCGCTGGGGGCGTAGAGGCCGCACTTCAGAATCAGATCCCGCTCGCCCTGGGGTATGGGGCGGTTTTCGTATTTACGCACCGAGCGCCGCGCTAAAATGGTTTCAATAACCGGATTCATACCATGCCTTTCCAAATAGCGAAAACTTCATAAAAAATCTGGGCGCCAATTTTTCCGTACATGCTCGAACTCCATTCCATTATACTTTGACCCCGGATTTTTGCCAAATCGGCATTCAATTTCCGATCCGTCCTGCCAGCAGAGGACCAGATATGCAGGCGCATCACTTCATGCCGGCCCTGCGGGCTCCCGGAAACGGGGCTGCCGCATGGGGCCGTTTCCTACTGGCGCTTTCGGCCGCCCTGGCCTGCCTCGCCTCCGCCGGCGGAAGGTCGCCCGCCCAAGCCCTGGACGCGGCCGCAAACCCCGCCCCGCCGCCCGCCGTAGCTCCCGCACCGGCGCCGGCCGCCCCTTACGGCCGCCGCAACATCGTCGCCGCCGTCTTCCCCAGCCGGCCCTTCGTGATACGGGGGGACGACGACTCCCGCCCCACCGGCCTGGCCGTCGACATTTGGGAGGAAATCGCCGGGGAACTGGGTTGGCGGATCGAATACCGTTGGTTCCACCATCTCCCGGATCTCCTCGCCGCCGTGCGGGACGGCAAGGCGGATGTAGCGGTCCTGAACCTGGGCGCTTCGCACGAGCGCGCCCAATATCTAAAGCTGTCCTATCCCTGGTACGATTCCGGCTTGAGGATTCTCGCCCCGAAAAGGGAGGGGTTTTCCCTATGGTCGGCTTTGGCGAAATACCAGCACTACCATTTATATCTGTTGATCGGGGTGATTTTCGTCGTCGTCGCCCTGATTCTCTTCATACTCCGCCGGGCGAAAGACCCCGACTTTACCAAAGACTGGAAAAGCGGCCTGTCCATATGCATCCTCAACGCCATTGAATCCGGTGTCGACGGTAAAATGGAGCAGGAGCACCTGGGCTGGCTGGGGAACGTCTTCTTTATCGTCTGGCTCCTGTTCGGGGTCGGGGCGGTGGCGTACTTCACCTCCAGCATGACTTCGGCCATGACCGCCGAAAGCTTCGGCCCGCTGGCCATCGCCGGTCTTGCCGATTTGCCCGGGAAACGCGTGGGGGTGATTGAGGGAAGCTCGGCCGAAATTTACGCCGCCGGCCTGGAGCTGCCGGTGACGGGCTACCCCGAACTCATCGACGCCGTGAACGCCCTCAAGGGCGACAAATTGGACGCGGTCGTCGCCGACGCCCCGATGCTCGAGTATTTCGTGGCCCAGGATCCCAAGGCCGGCTTGCTGGTCACCGGCGAATTGTTCCATCCCGAGAAATACTGTTTCGCCGCCGGTTACGGCCGGGCCGAATTGATGGACGAGGTGTCGGTGGAAATCACCCGGCTACGCGAGACGCAGCGCCTGGAACATTTGCGGCACAGTTATTTCACCGAAACGGAAGAGGAGAATAGCGAGGAGGGGATGCCGTGGCTGCAACCGGAATAAAGGCCGGATGGATGACGGCCGCACGCGGCTTATGGCGCCTCCTGGCCGTTTACGCCCTCTTGGTCACTGCCGCCCCGGCGGGACAAACCGGACCCGACCCCGCGCCTACCGCCACCGCATCGGGACTCGGTGAAAAACCGCCCCGCACCAAGGTCGGGCTGTTCCTCCAGCCCCCCTTCGCGATGCGCGGCGACGACGGCAAGGCGACGGGAATGGCGGTGGAATTGTGGGAGGAGGTGGCGGGGGAACTGGGTTTGTTCAGCGAATACCGCTGGTTCGCGACGGTTAGGGCGCTACTGGAGGCGGTGGAGGCGGGGGAAATCGAAGTCGGGGTCGGGGACATTTCCGTGACCCACGACCGGGCCAAACGCTTCGCCTTTTCCTTCCCCTGGTTCGACGGCGGCATGCGCATCATGCGCCGGGCCGACCTCGAGCCGTCGTTCTGGAGCGAAGTCCTGCGGCTTAGGCATTACCGGGTGTACGGACTGTTTCTCCTGATTCTGTTGGCCTGGGCCATGGTCATACTGTGGCTGCACCGCCGGCGGGATCCGGAATTCCCGAAAGACAACCTGACCGGCTTCACCCGCGCCTTGCTGGAAGCCACCTCCTCAATCCGCTGCGGCGAAATAAACCAGACCTACCTGGGCTGGATAGGCCCCCTGCTGTCGGCCGCCTGGATGCTTTGCGGTGTGGGCATGGTGGCTTACGTCACCTCGACCATGACCACCGCCATGACCCGCGCCAACATCGATATGGAGGGGATTTATGAACTGGGCGATTTGCCCGGCCGCCGGGTGGGGGTATTGAAGGACGGCGTGGCGATGGCGTACCTTCGCGAGATGCGGGTCACGGAAGTGCCCTGTCTGGATTTGGCCGACGCGACCAGGCGCCTCATGGCCAAAAAAATCGACGCGATGGTGACGGACGCCCCGGCATTGGAGTACTGGGTGGGGAAGGGCGGCGGCAAGGGCCTGGGGTTGAAGGTGGTGGGGGAAATGTTCCACGCCGACAAATACGCCTTTTTCGGCGGCCTCGGCGAAGCGCGTTTCATGGACCGGGTGTCGGCGGAACTGATTCGCCTGGAGGAGTCGGGCAAAATCGGCGAATTGAAGCGGAAATATTTCCAGTAGGGGGCGGCCCGATAAAAAGGCTGTTTTTATTGGCGCCCCGGGGCCTGACCAAGGGAACTTTACCCATGAACATCAAGGAAATCGAACACGCCCACGCCGTGCTTCACAACGTCCTGCACGCCATCCCCCTCTCCTCATCCGCCACCTTCTCCCGGCTGAGCGGCGCCGAACTTTATCTCAAATGCGAAAACCTCCAGAAAACCGGCTCTTTCAAGGTGCGGGGCGCCTACCATAAAATCTCCCGCCTGGCCAGTGAAGGAAACACCCCCGCCGTCGTGGCCGCCAGCGCCGGGAACCACGCCCAGGGAGTCGCCTTTTCCGCGACCGCCCTGGGGGTCGACTCCACCATCGTCATGCCCCTCGCCACCCCCATCGCCAAAATCCGCGCCACCCAGAATTACGGCGCCAAGGTCGTCCTGCACGGTTCCTGCTACGACGACGCCTACGCCAAAGCCTGCGAAATCCAAGGCGCTTCCGGGGCGGTTTTCGTGCACCCCTTCAACGACGAAGCGGTCATCGCCGGCCAGGGGACGGTCGCCATCGAGATTTTCCGCGACATGCCTTCCGTGGACCTGGTCCTGGTCCCGGCCGGCGGCGGGGGGCTTTTGGCCGGCATGGCCTATTACATCAAGAATATCAACCCCCGGGTCAAGGTAATCGGCGTCCAGGCCGAAGGCGCCGACGCCCTGGTCCGCTCCTTCAACGCCCGGGAGCTGCTCGCCACCGACAGCGTCCGCACCATCGCCGACGGCATCGCCGTCAAGGCGCCCGGGGACATCGCCTTCGACCTGATCCGCCGCCACGTCGACGCCATGGTCACCGTCTCCGACGACGAAATCGCCGAGGCGATTCTCCTCCTGCTGGAGCGCAACAAAATGGTGGTGGAACCGGCCGGCGCCGTCGCCCTGGCCGCCGCCATCAGCAAGAGGGTGCCCCTGGCCGGACTCAGGACCGTGGCGGTCCTGTCCGGCGGCAACATCGACGTCAGCTTCATCCACCGGATTGTCGAAAAAGGCCTGGTCACCCGGGGTCGGCAAATTCGCTTCCGGACGGTGATGCCGGACCTCCCCGGCAACCTCATGCAACTGACGGCGATCATCGCCGATTGCCGCGCGAACATTCTCATGGTCCAGCACGACCGCCTCACCAGTGGCATCGGCTTGAACGACGCGGTCCTGCATATGGTCTGCGAAGTGGGCGGCAGGGAACATGGCGTGGAACTGGTGGGGCGGCTCGAGGCGGAGGGGTATGAGGTGACACTGGAGACGTGACAGCCGCGTCCGCCGTTCCTTGTTTATACATGCAGCACTTAATGTTGGACAAGCCCTTAGTGGAAACATGGAGCGGCGGAGCGGCGGTTTATCGGCCTGGATTCCGGCGAGTTACGCTTCACCCCGGTTCAATGTTAATGGCGCCGGAATGACGGGTGGGGAGGGGTGCGGCGTAACAGGGTTCGTAGCCGCCGTTCCTTTGCCTCGGCGTTACCGCCGACGGGTGGGGAGGATTCCGGCGTAACAGGGTTCGTAGCCGCCGTTCCCTTACCTCGACGTTACCGCCGACGGGTGGGGAGGATTCCGGCGTAACAGGGTTCGTAGCCGCCGTTCCTTTGCCTCGGCGTTACCGCCGACGGGTGGGGAGGGGTGCGGCGTAACAGGGTGCGGATTGACGTAACCGAGCTGAGATGCGTCCGCTTGATTGGTGGTATATACCGCCGACGACTTGAAATTGTTAATTTAACCACCGAGACACAGAGGGCACAGAGAACCACTTTATAATTGTTTGCCAAATAAAAACGTGGTTCTCTGTGTCCTCTGTGCCTCTGTGGTTAAATTATACTTTTCCCAATTTCACTCCGCCATCAGTATAGCCACCCTACGGTTTTTCACCGCTTCAATACTGCCCGATGTTCGCTTCCGTAACCGGAACCATCTTCATGAACTGCACCTTGCCGGTGGGGCCGTCCTTCAAGACCTTGCCGACCAAATCAAGCGTGTCCTTCCCCGTCTGGAAGGGGGCGATGTCCACGGTGGCCCTGAGGATGCTGCCGGCCTTGATCTTGGCGATGGCTTCCTCGGTGGCGTCGAGGCCGACCACGCAGAAGTCGGGCGTGGCCTTGCCGGCGGCCTGGACGGCGTTTACGGCCCCGAGGGCGCCGGAGTCGTTGATGCAGGCGATCACCTTGATGCCGGGGTTGCTTTGTAGCATGGCGGCGGTGACTTTTTCCCCGTTTTCCGGGGTGGCGGCCGATTGTTCGTTGACGATTTTGGCATTGGGGGCAATCTTCAGGATGCCTTCCTTCAAGCCTTCGCCGCGGTCGATAATCGTCTCCATCTCGGGATAGGAGATGATGCCCACTTCAACCGGGGCGCCGGCGGGGAAATGCTTTTTTATCCAATTACCGGCCAAATAACCGCCCTCGAGACCGTACTCCTTTTCGGATAGGCCAATCCACCCTTCCCAGCCGTCGACCGCCTGGGTGACGCAGATGACCCGGATGCCCTTTTGCTTGGCCTTGGCGACATAGGGCACCAGGGCGGCGCTGTCATAAGGCGCGATGATGATGGCGTCCATGGCGTCGACGATGAAATTTTCGATGGAATTGATTTGCGCCTGGGCGTCGGACTTGCCGTCGGCGATGGTCAGTTCCCAGCCGAGTTCCTTGGCGCGTTTTTCCAGACCCGCCGCGATGTCGATGAAATAGACGTTCCCCAGGTCCTGCAGGGTCGCCCCGACCCGCACCGGTTTGTCGGCGGCATTGGCAAGAAAAGCGCCCGCGAAGGCCAGCAGGAAAAACAGAAACAGTCCCCGAGACAGTAGCCGTTGCATAAAATCCCTCCTTGTCCAGTGTGCTTGCTGCAAACCTAACCGGCACATGCCGGAAAATTTGACACGTTCTCGGTTCCGCCTTACAAATCGTAATAAAGACTGAACTCAATCGGCTGCGGCAACTGGTTGTACATGGCCGTCTCGGCCCGCCGGTTCTTGATCCAGATGTCGATGAGCCGCTGGGGGAAGACGCCACCTTCGGTCAAATAGTCGTGGTCCGCCTCGAGGGCGTCCAGGGACTGGTCGAGATTGCGGGGGAGCTGGCGGATTTTCTTCAGTTCCTCCGGCGAAAGTTTATAGAGATTGAAGTCGTAGGGGCCGAAACCTTCCTTGGCCGGATCGATTTCCCTCCTGATGCCGTCGAGACCGGCCATGAGAATGGCGGCATAGGCATAGTAGGGATTGCAGGTGGCGTCGGGACTGCGGAGTTCGAAACGTTTCGCCTCGGGGCTTTTCGCATAAGCGGGAATACGGATAACGGAACTCCGGTTCGAGGTGGCGTAGCCGATGGTCACCGGCGCTTCGAAGCCGGGGACGAGGCGCTTGTAGGAATTGGTGCTGGGGTTGGTGAAGGCGCAGAGGGAGGAGGCGTGGCTGAGGAGGCCGCCCATGAAATGGTGGGCGGTGCGGCTCAGTTGCGAGTAGCCGTTCGGGTCGTAGAAGAGCGGCTTACCATCCTTGAAGAGGTGCATGTGGACGTGCATGCCGTTGCCGGCTTCGCCGTAAAGGGGTTTGGGCATGAAGGTGACGGTGCGGTTTTCCTTGAAGGCGGCGTTCTTGATGAGGAATTTGGTCATCATGGTCTTGTCGGCCATTTCCAGCATGCCGCCGAACTCCACCTCGATTTCGACCTGGCCGGAACCGCCCACTTCGTGATGATGGTATTTGACGCCGATGCCCATCTTTTCCATGAGGAGGCTGGCCCGGCTGCGGAAATCGTTCAGGATGTCGGCCGGGGGGGCGATGTGGTAGCCGCCTTTTTTCGGCACCTTGTAACCGAGATTCTGGTCGCCCTCGCCCGAGTTCCATTCGGCCTGATTGGTGTCGAGGCGGAAGGACGAGGCATTGGGATTGACGGACCAGCTGACGTGATCGAAGACGTGGAACTCGAATTCGGGGCCGATGCGCATTTCGTCGGCGATGCCGGTTTGGCGCATGTACTCCTCGGCGTGCCGGGCGACGTTGCGGGGATCCTGGTCGAAGCGGCGGTTGTCGGGGAGCTGAATGACGTAGACGTCACCGATCATCGCCAGGGTCGGGACTTCGGCGAAGGGGTCGCGGTAGGCCGAGGCGAGGTCGGGAATGAAAACCATGTCCGAGGATTCCACCGGGGCGAAGCCGTAATTGGACCCGTCGAAGCCGACCCCGTAACGCATGACGTCCTCGTTCAGGCGCTCGATAGGCATGGCGAGATGTCGCCAGCGTCCGTTCAGGTCGATCATCATGAAGTCGGCCATGCGGATGTCTTCTTTTTGGCAATAGGCCCGCGCCTCTCCCAGTGTCTTGAACATCTTCGCTACTCCCCGTATTTCAGTCATGAAATGGATATCGGAATAAACCAAACCGCCCTATTCTGCCCGGAACAGACCCGGCATCAATTCCGCCGCGTCAATCACCCCGCCGCCCACCCGCGCCGCCTCGCGTTCGCTGAACGCCTCCGCCCCGTTCGCGGCGAACCCCGGCCCCCACAGGACAAACGGAATCGGCTCGCCGCTGTGTTTCCCCGTGCCCACCGGGGTCGGGTGATCCGGGCAAACCAGAATCCGCCAGTCCCCGTAATATTTCGCCATCACGTACAACGGCGCCAGGATGTGCCGGTCGATACTCTCCAGCGCCTTCACCTTGCCGTCGACGTCCCGGTTGTGGCCCGCCTCGTCCGGCGCCTCCACGTGCACCGCCACGAAGTCGTGGAGGTAGATGTAGTCCAATGCCGCCCGGCCCTTCCCCGCGTAATTGGTGTCCAGGTACCCGGTCGCGCCGGGGACCTGCAGGAATTCCATGCCGGCCAGTTTCCCCGTTCCCCGCAGCAGGTCGACAGCGCTAATCAGACCCGCGCTGGCAAGGCCGAAGCGGCCGGGAAAATTATCCAGGCTCATCTTCGTCGCCCCGCCCCACAGCCATAATTGGGTGGCCGGGTTTTTCCCGGCGTCAATCCGCTTCTGGTTCACTTCGTAGGTCGGCAGCAGTTCGGCGCTGGCCCTCTCCACCTCGAGAACCCACGAGGAATACTGCCCGTGCGGCAGGTGTTCGGAAATGCTCTCGCCGACGATCTCGTGCGGCGGCGTGCAGACGGGTACGCTCGTGCCGACCGTCTCCATCAGGCACAGGTGGCGGTAACCCACGCCGGGGAAGAGCTTCACCCCCTCCACCTTCATGTCCCGCTGCAGATTGGCGATGAGTTCGTGGCTTTCCTCGTTCGTGATGTGCCCGGCGGAATAGTCCGCCATAATCCCGTTCGGCGCCACCGTCACCAGGTTCGCCCTGAATACCGCGTCCCCGGGCGGGATTTCCACTCCCAAAGCCGCCGCCTCCAGGGCGGCCCTGCCGGTCAGGACCTTCTTGACGTCGTACCCCAAAAGCGCCAAATTCGCAACGTCCGACCCGGGCTGGAGACCGTCCGCAATCGTCCTGGCCACGCCCATCCGCCCCTCCCGCGACATGGCGTCCAGGGTGGGGGTGGCGGCGAGTTCAAAAATCGTCTTGCCCTCGCGGGTGTCTATCGGCTCGTCGGCGGCTCCGTCGGGGATAACCAGTATGTATTTCATTGCCGTCTCCAACTTGCTATACTGAAGTCATGGACTGAATTATTGGCAAAATCGCCGTTCATAGTGGCGAATGGGGGTGTTGTGGCAGCATTAAAACCGGAAATTCTGGCGAAACAAATTTACCCGGGGCGATTCCCGGTATAATCGCCCCTTGGCAAAAACTCCAGTTATATTACAAAGAGGCGGGCATATTGTCATCGACAAAATTGGGGGCGGGGCGATCTCGCCTTTCGGAATGACAAGCGTAAAGCGGCCCGCCATGGTGCAAGCTGGTGATTCGCATACTGATGCTATACCGAACGCCTATTGGAATTGTGAAAAGGTTTTTAACAATTATAGAGCCGGGCGGTCAGGCCCACGGAACGATGGAGCGAACGGCCATGATACGTACCTTTATAGGTTGCGGAATTTCCGAAAAATTACGGGAGCGTTTGGGGCGGGAGATGCTGCGTCTCAGGGCGGCGGCGCCGCTGGTGGCCTGGGTGAAACCGGAGAACGTGCATCTCACCCTGAAGTTCCTCGGGGACGTCAAGGAGGACGATTTGCAGGAATTGTTCGACGCTTTGGCGGAAGAGGCGACAGGTTCGGGGCCTTTCAGTTTGGAGGTGCGGGGAGTGGGGGCGTTTCCGAATTGGCGTAATCCCCGGGTGGTTTGGGCGGGAATTGGCGAGGGGGCGGAGGAGGCGGTGGGTTTGGCGGAAATGGTGGAGGGGGTGTGCGTGGATTTGGGGTATGAGGCGGAGGGCCGGGTTTTTCGGCCGCATTTGACCCTGGGAAGGGTGAAGCGTCCGGCGGACGGCTACGGTTTGGAAGAGGTGGCGCGGGGGCTGGAGAGTGTGGAGTTTGGGCATATCGATGTGGACGAGGTGGTGGTGTTTATGAGCAGTTTACGGAGAACCGGGCCGGTTTATTCACCGATGGCGCGGTTCGAACTGGTGGGAGCGGGGTGAATTCAAAGCGGGGGGGCTGGGGGGCAAAGCCCCCCAGAACGGTCGTACCGCGGCGCGGCCGGCGACATAACCCCGCCCTTCAGCAAAATTCGCGGCATAATTCCCCCGCCAAAGCCGGATCGTCCGCCATGTCCACCAGCCGGCGTCCGGACGCCAGCACCGGATTCCGCTGGTGATAAGTCGCTTCCTCCTTTTGATAAAAAATCCCCAGGGGTATCCTCTCCCCGTATTCGAGCGCCAGCGCCAAAGCCGCCGCACGGTCGCGGATATCGTGCCGGGGATCGATTTCGCGGACCCGCTCCTTGTAATAAGCGAAGGTGTTATGTTTGTTGAAGCTGACGCAGGGCTGGAGAATGTCGACCAGGGCGTAGCCGTTATGCCGCAGGGCGGCGGTCATCATTTTGGCCAGATGTTCCGGCCAGCCGGTAAAACTCCGCGCCGCGAAGGTCGCGCCGGCGGCCAAAGCCACCAGCAGCGGATTGAAGGGTGTCACGCGGTTGCAGGCCCAGGCGTCGGCCGGGGTTACGCAGGGGTCGCTGGTGGGGGAGGCCTGGCCCTTGGTGAGACCGTAGATTTGGTTGTTGTGCACGAAATGTTTGATGTCGACGTTCCGGCGGATATTATGCAGAAAATGGTTGCCGCCTTCGCCGTAGGAATCGCCGTCACCGGAGTCGACGATAACCGTCAGGGCGGGATTGACCATTTTCGCCGCCGCCGCCGGCGGGAGGGCCCGGCCGTGCAGGCCACAAAAAGCGTTTGCGGACAAATATTGCGGCAGCTTCGCCGCCTGGCCGATGCCCCCCACCAGCAGCACCTCCTCCGGCCGTTTCCCCAAATCGGTCAAAACCTGCCGGAGAGTCGACAAAATGGCGAAATTGCCGCAGCCCGGGCACCAGGCGGTTTCGTAGGTTTCGAAAGTCCCCGCGCCGTTCGTTTGCAGATTGACGCTCATGCCTTTTCTCCTTTCCGAATCCGCGCCGCGATTTCCCCGCCGGAC
Organism: Planctomycetota bacterium; assembly: GCA_031548195.1. Taxonomy (GTDB): domain Bacteria; phylum Planctomycetota; class SZUA-567; order SZUA-567; family SZUA-567; genus JAJBSZ01. The sequence continues at coordinate 12,875 of JAVBRG010000172.1, forward strand.
AATTGCCGGCCGTCATACTTCAAGACCGAATCCGTGCAGACAATCCCCGTTTCAGCCCGCAACAGATACGCCAGCTGTCCCGTGGCGTTCTGTTCGACATTGATAATCCGCTTCGCCCGCACCGCCCGGCGGATCGCCTCCATGCAGGGCAGGGGGTGAAGGTCGCCGAAGCACAGGGCGCCGTAGCGTCCCGCCTCCTCGGCGTTCAGCAGCCGCACCGCCTCCTTCAGGGGACCGTAGGTTGAACCGAAGGCAAAGAAGAGCGTCTCGCAGCCGTCAGCCCCGAAGAACTCCGGTTCCTCCATTTCTCCAGCCAAACCGCCCATTTTCGCCTGGCGCTTGTCGACCATCCGCCGCCGCACTTCGGCGGATTCGGTTATCCAGCCGCGCTGGTCGTGCTCGTCCGAGTCGATCCGGACCAGGGCCGGGCTTTTGCCCGGCACCGACAAAGGGGAGACGCCCGTGTCCCCATAACGGTAGGTGAGGTAGTCGCCAGCCTGGCCGTTTGCCGGGAGCGACCGTTCTGGCGGCCGGGCGATTCGCGATTGATCGAAGAGGGGGACGGTGGCGGAGGCGTCGGCGAGGTACTGGTCGCTAAGGATGATGACCGGAATGCGGTAGCGTTCGGCGAGATCGAAGGCGCGGGCGGTTTGGTAGAAGGCGTCGGCGTGGTGGCGGAGGGCGATGACGGCGCGGGGGAATTCGCCTTGCGAGGCGGAGACGACGAATTTCAAATCCGCCTGTTCGGTGCGGGTCGGGAGGCCGGTGGCGGGACCGGGGCGCTGGACGTCGACCATGACCACGGGGATTTCGGCGCTGCCGGCGAAACCGAGCGCCTCGACCATCAGGCTGAAGCCGCCGCCGGAGGTGCCGGTCATGGCTTTGACCCCGGCGTAAGCGGCCCCGAGAGCCATGTTGACGGCGGCGATTTCGTCTTCCGCCTGCTCGACGACCAACCCGAGACGCTCCTGCCGGGCGGTGAGGAAATTGAGAATCGACGTCGCCGGGGACATCGGGTAAGCCGAATAAAAGCGGATGCCGGCCGCCACCGCCCCCAGGGAAAGGGCTTCCGACCCGGTCAGGAGCAGGTGCCGGTCCATCGCCCCGGCGTCCCCGGCGGCGGGCCGGAGCCGGCTCTCGACCGCCGCGAAGCCGGCGGCGAGGGCCTGTAAATTGGCTTCGAGGATATCCTCCTTCAGGGTCGACCGCATGATTTCGGCGACCGTTTCGGGTTTTTCGCCAAACAATTTCAGGGCGGCGCCGATGGCCACGCTGCCTGCCGTTTTAAGGTTTCCGGTGTTTTTGGCCAGCCCCCGCATGTCGATTTTTAACGCCCGCCGGTCGCTTATGTCCAGTGAGGCGTCGCATAGGATGAAGCCGTCGTTCGCCAGCCGGTCGCGGTGCAGTTCGGCTGTTTCGGCGTTGAAGGCGACGATGCCGTCCAGGCGATCACGGTGGCAGGTAATGGTTTCAGGTCCGAAGCGGACCTGGGTGAAATTATGTCCGCCGCGCACCCGTGACATGAAATCGCGGGTGGTGAAAATGTGGCAGCCGGCCCGCTTGACCGCTTTCTCGAAGACTGCGACGACGGTGTCGATGCCGTCGCCGGCGGCACCTCCGACCAAGATATTATACATGACAACATACCGCCTTTCCGGGAGGTCGCCCTCGCCCTGGCAGTATGTTAACGGATAAGCTTTACAAAAGCAAGATTATACACGCAAGAAGTTATTTTAGAAACACTTCCCTGGAACGCCCCATCACTCCGGCGAGCCGGGCGGTATGCGCCGCCCCGAAAATGCCTCGGGCCGGCACCCCAATCCGTAAATCGCCCGGGCGTTAAGGTGACTTATCCCGGCCGCAATCCCCTCCGCCGCCGCCACGGCAAGGTATCCTTCATCCACCAAATCGGAAAGGGCCAGCGCCAAAACGTGCCGGAAGGCCAAAACAGCGCCGACCGACTCTTCGGAACTCTGGCAGTCGCCGCCCCAGCAAATCCTGTGGCCGTTGATGCCGGCTTCTAAACATTCACGCAGAGTGCGAATGGCGGCGCTGGTGGAAATTAACGGTAGCCAGCAGAGGTCGAGGATGACGTTCGCATAATTGTGGCCCATGGCGACGAATTCGCCGGTCCAGGGATAGCCGCCGTGGAAGAGGACGAATTTGGTCCCGGGATGTTTGTTGATCAGGTAATCGAGACCCAGGGGATTGGACCCGGCCAGCAGCCCCAGTCCGGTATGGTGCTGGAACGGCAAATCGAACTCGGCGGCGAGACCGCACAGGTAGTCCATGACATAATCGCCAAAAGCCGTCACCGCCTCCGGAGCGGCTTCCTCCGGCCGCCGGTTGAAGGCCCGGGCCGCCGCCGCCCGCGTGACCGGCCGGAAGAGAATGGGACGTTCGTAGGCTATGGCCGACTTGAGGGCGACCGCGCCTCGCGCCTTGGCGGCCGCCACATCGCGGCGGAGCAGCTCCAGGTATTCGTCGAAACTATGCGGAGCGAAGTCGTCGCCCCAGAGAGCGACGCCGTCGTGGTCGTGCAGGTCGGGGTGGTGACAGATGACGTAATTGTTGATGCGGAAAGTCGGCTTGAACATGTCGGGCCGGCCCACGTCGCTCCCCGGACTCCAGAACGAATCCTGGATGGCGGCTTCGTAGCCGGCGTGGCGGCGGAGAATGTCGATATGGAAATCGGCGTTCGCCGCGTGGCTCCGGCCGATGGCGGCCGACCATTCATCCCAATTATCCACCGTCAGGGCCGGCAAACCGTAAACCCGCTCCAGCCCCCGGGACAACCAGACGAAATAGGAATTCGCGGAGACTTTGGCGAGAAAGCCGGCCCGCCCGCGCGGGTCCGCCGGGACCGCCGCCGCCCACTCGACATAGGAACTGGCGAAGAGCTTTTCAAGGGTCATGTCCCGGTACCAGTCCACGTCGCGGTGGTGTTCGTGGGTGCTGACAATCGGCAGGCCGCCGATAAAGGCCGCCAGGGCCTCGCGTGTGCTTTTCATGCCGTTTCTCCAGGTAACTGATGTTTTGCCGAGTGGCGATTGAACCACCAATCGCCACTCGGCGGTTTGAATGGGACGCATCTCCAGTTTGTGTAAACATAAGGGCAGCTCTGAAAATGCTATTTTTAGAGGTGCCCATAACTTTTGGTCCTGTCAAATCGGACCTAATCCCACACGTCATTCCGGCGTTGCAAGCGTTCAACCGGGGTGAGGCGTAACTCGCCGGAATCCAGGCCGATAAACCGTCGCTGGGTGGTTCCACTAAACACCCTATTGGTGTCGGAACTTACACTTCCGTAAGACAAGGAGCAAACGCCACTGTAGCGGTCGTTCATCGGCCTGGATTCCGGCGAGTTACGCTTCCCCCCGGTTTAGTGTTAATGGCGCCGGAATGACGGGTGGGGAGGGGTCGCCGTGACAAGATCCGGAGAAGCGCATCTCCCGAATTTCAAAGTGTCCTCGGTATAGTGGAACCGCCGAGCGACGGTTTATCGGCCTGGATTCCGGCGAGTTACGCTTCCCCCCGGTTTAGTGTTAATGGCGCCGGAATGACGGGTGGGGAGGGGTCCAGGGTAACAGGATGCGGCTTGACGTAACCGAGTTGAGATGCGTCCGTTTAAATGGTGATTTTGCAAAAGCCCAGTGTTAACCATCGTTCTGGAAGCGCCCCGCGACGGTGATCGCCTCCGCCCCATCAGGCCCGATGATCACCGTCTCCTCGTAATGCGCCACCCAGGCGCCATCCCCGGTTTTCATCGTCCAGCCGTCGACCGCGCGCACCAGGCTGGCGCGGCCGCAAGTGATGATGGGTTCGATGGCGATGACCATGCCTTCCTTGAGAATCACCGCGTTCGAGCGATCCGGGTAATTCGGCACTTCCGGCTCCTCGTGGGTGTGGCGGCCGACGCCGTGGCCGCACAGTTCCTTGATAACGGTGAAGCCGGAGCGGGCCGTTTCCCCCTGGATGATTTGCCCCAGGTCCTTGAGGCTCATGCCGGATTTGGCGCTGGCGATGGCGGCGTGACAGGCTTTGCGGGCGGTTTCGGCGAGGAGGAGGGTGCTGGCGGCGGCAGGTTCGAGGACGGCCATGCGGGTGGCGTCGGCGACATAGCCGCGTTTGTCGGCGGTGAGATCGAGTTTGATAAGATCGCCGGGTTCCAAAACGCGGTTACCCGGGATGCCGTGGACGACTTCGTCGTTGACGCTGATGCAGAGGTGGCCGGGGAAACGGTATTCCTTCTTCGGAGTGGCTTCGGCGCCGGCTTCCTGAAGCAGGCGCGCGGCGAGAAGGTCGAGAGCGTTCGTGGTGAGGCCGGGCCGGGCGGCGGTGACGAGGCTGTCCAGGATGTCGGCGACGATGGCGCCGATGGCGAGGAGTCCCTGGCGGTCGTAGGCGTTTTTTACCAGCAAGGCAGATCCTTTTATGGGAAAAGTGGAACTGCGGCAGGGAATTTTTACAGGAACTCCGCCGCCATCATCACCGACACCGCCAGCGCCGCCGCCAAGCCGAACCCCCGGCCCTGCCAGCCCCAGACTTTGCTCAGGAGTAAACAGGCCAAACCGTAGACCAGAAACAGGCCGGCCCGCGCCGCCCAAAGCAGGAACCAATGCCACAATTCCATCCCGCCCAGCATCTCTTCGGCCGAATGGTCCTGCCGCCAAATCGGACCGTAAACATCATGGCAATCCGGATACACGGTCTGCAAACCACGCACCATTCCGTTCTCGCCCAGCACACCCACCAGGGAAACACGCCCTGGCGCAACTCCGAAATAATCCACCCGCACATCGCCAATCTCCGGCTTCTGCGGATTCGCGCCAAGGTAATAGCGGTTGCCAATCGAAAGCATGCCGGCAGCCAGACCTCCCGGCAGAATATCAGGTTCCAGTTCCGTCGTGTCCCGCAGCGCCAACTTCAAGGAGTCGTCCAAACGATATCCGCCCAAATAAACCTCGCGCGCGGGAATACGGCTTGACGCCACGTTCAGGTTCGCCTTGTTCGTGTTCCGGTGCAGACTATCGGAGGTTTTGAATTTCCCCGAATCCACCGGCCGCGACACCCAACGCCGGTGATAATCGTAACGCGGCGCTTCCGACGGTTTCTTTCGGATCTCCTCTTCGACCCACTGGTAAAACCGCACCAACCGCTGCAAACAAACCACATCGTCCGCCCTGACGCCGAACTCGCGATCTTCCGCCCCAGTGGCGACCCGGAGATTCCCGATTAGATGAATCGTCTTGCCGACTAGGGTAGGATCCACCCTTTCCGAACCGACAACCTCGACCACCTCGCGACGAGCCCTGCCGAGGCAATTAGCTCCGTATTCTAGTTGGTGGGAAAGGTACCAGTAACTAATCGCGCCGCCGAGCATTATCGCAAACGCCGCCAGCGTTCCGACTACCAAACCCACTGTGTCGCGGTTGGAATCCGGCATAAGTCACCCTACAGCTTTTCTGTCGATTTTTTGAAAGCTTTCGGCAATGTTTTTTCAGGGAATCAATCGGGCTCCCGCTCAGGCGGGCGCATCCCAACTTTGTTACGTAACTGAACTTTTGCAAAGTGGCGATTAAACCGCCAATCGCCACTTTGCAAAAATCGTTTTTGCCCGAATTTCAAGGGTTTTGATTTTACAAAATCGCCATTCGGCGGTTTGAATGGTGATTTTGCAAAAGTCCAGTTACGTAATTCCGTACGCTGTTACGCCGGACTCTCCCTCACACGTCGGCGGTAACGTCGAGGCAAGGGAACGGCGGCTCCGAACCCTGTTACGCCGGATACCTCTCCACACGTCGGCGGTAACGTCGAGGCAAGGGAACGGCGGCTCCGAACCCTGTTACGTCGGACACCTCTCCACACGTCATTCCGGCGCCATAAACATTGAACCGGGGTGAGGCGCAACTCGCCGGAATCCAGGCCGACAAACCATCGCTCCATGGTTCCACTAAACACCCTATATGTGGAGGAACTTATACCCCAGCAAGACAAGGAACAAACGCCACTGTAGCGATCGTCCATCGGCCTGGATTCCGGCGAGTTGCGCCTCACCCCGGTTCAATGTTTATGGCGCCGGAATGACGTGTGGAGAGGTGTCCGGCGTAACAGGGTTCGGAGCCGCCGTTCCCTTGCCTCAACGTTACCGCCGACGTGTGAGGGAGAGTCCGGCGTAACAGGGTTCGGAGCCGCCGTTCCCTTGTCTCGACGTTACCGCCGACGTGTGAGGGGGTGTCCGGCGTAACAGGGTTCGGAGCCGCCGTTCCCTTGCCTCGACGTTACCGCCGACGTGTGAGGGAGAGTCCGGCGTAACAGCGTACGGAATTACGTAACTGGACTTTTGCAAAATCACC
>JAVBRG010000005.1:0-26589 GCA_031548195.1 Planctomycetota bacterium
CCATACTCTTCCGGCGTATTCACATTACCCAGTATCGTGTCCGGAAAAACCGTGTGCCTGAGCGGCGCCTCGCGCACCCGCAGCCGCGCCAGCGCGTCAAACAGGCGAAAATTCCCCGCCGCCAATTGGCCGTCGAAAACCGGCAAGGCGCTTTTTCTGTAAATGCCGCACAAGGGGTGCCGGCGTCCCTCCCGGTCCACCGCCACCACGGCGTCGCAGTCCCCGCCCCAAAAGGCGGCAAGGTACTCGCCAAGTTCTTTCCGAAACAACGGCATGTCCACTGACACCGCCAGCATGGCTCCGGAGCGGCAAACCCGCAAAACCGACGCCAGTCCCCCCAGCGGCCCGCGGTCGGGGATTTCGTCGACCGCCTCGTGAAAGTCGGGGACCTCCCGCGAGAATGCTTCCGCAACAAATCGCCCCGGCCGATCCACCGACCAATACCGTTCCGGAAACGCCCCCACTTCCCGCGAAAGAATTTCCAAAAAACTCCGTCCCCCCAGGGTCAATTCCGCCTTGTCCCCGCCCCGCATCCGCCTGCTCCGCCCGCCGGCCAGGATGACGGCGCCGCAGTCAAGGAAAGGCGGCGGGAAATTTTTTGTCGATGCAGCCATGCAAAAACTCCGCTTCTTTTTTGTCACCCGGATGGAGAATGCCTCAGCGTTCCGAAAACTTGCGCCAAATCGCCTCCAATTGTTTCGGCCCACCCAAAATCTTCTGCCCCGATTCTTGGGAAAACAGCCCCAAACGCCACTCCTCCATCACCCAGCGGTACTCCATCAGCATCCGCGCCTCGTCCCAGCTAAGCTTCCCCCCCGCCGCCGTCTCGTACCGTTCCCGGTACGGCAACAATTCGACGAAGCGCAGCTTGTCCTTCCCTAGGGCATATCCCAAACGCTCCAGACGCCGCCCCGCCCCGCTCACAAAACGCGGCAACTGGCGAATCTGCTCCGCCGTCGCCAAACGCAGCACCCCCGGGCTCAACAACGATTCCAGCTGCCGCAACAAGTCCCGGTACATGTCGGCGTGCGCCGGCGTCGGCGGCCGGGTCAACGCGGGAATCAACCGGGCCGCCTCGCGGAATGCCTCCTCGACGGAAGACTGCAAAGCCATGGCCGCCGGATAAAGTTCCTCCTTGCCGGCGGCAATCCGTTCGAGAAACAGCCGGTGCGTCCGGACCGGCCTCGCCACCTCGAAAACCTCGTCCACCGCCGACGCCAAAACCTCCTCCGCCAAACCCTCGCCCCCGCCCCCCAAACGCTGCGCCAAGGCGCCGGTCCCGGCGCTGAAGCGGGTGCGGATTTCCTTCCTCAGCCGGGTCAACCACTGACCCAGCGTCAAAAAAACCAGCCGGCGAAAACCGCCCCGCATCACTTCCGCCGCCTCGTTCTCGGTCTGGTAAAGACGAATCCCCACCGTCCTACCCTCGTCCAGCAAAGCCGGAAACGCCGCCGCGCCGGCGCCCGAACGAATTTCCAAACGCTCCGGCAGATCCCCGAACGTCCAGGCGTCGAAGCCGGTTTTTTCGTACTGGTTCTTGTCCATGTTTTCGAAGGCATTGCGCGCCGCCTGCATCAGGCTGGCGGACAATGCGCCGATATCCCGGCTTTGCCCCAAGGTCAAACCGTTCTTGTCGACAGCCCGCACGTTCATGATAAGGAACGCCGGCAAATCCCGGCTGTCCAACGCTTCGGAGGGAATCCTCACCCCGTACAGCCTGTGCGCCGCCTCCGCGATCGCTTCGGTGAGCGGCCGGTTGGGCGGCCCCAAACGTTCGGCGATTTCCGCCGCGCTTTCGTTCACCGGATTCAGTTCCCGCCGGATCCCGCGCGGCAAGGCCCGGATCAGTTCCGCCACCTTCATGCCCAGGAACCCCGGCACCAGCCACTCGAGCCGCCACTCGGGGATGCTCGGCAAATCCGCCACCGGCGCGGTCAAGGTCGCGCCGTCTTCGGCGTGGCTGGGCAGGAAGCGGTAGGTCAGGGGATAACGCCGGTTCGCGATGGCCAGTTCGGAAGGGAAGCGGTCGGGGGTGATGCCGTCAGGCGGATTTTCAAGAAGATACTGCCGGGTGATGCGTAGCGCCTCAGGATTAATCTTCTCCTGTTCGAAAGCGAATTTCGCCAACGCCCGGTCGTTATGAATATCCGCCGGCAGGCGTTCGTCGTAAAAACGGTAGATGGCGTCGGAAGAGGCCATCAGGGGCGCCCGCGCTTTGTGGGCGATGTCGGCGACGGAACGGGTAAGGGCCACGTTCTCCTGAAAAAACGCTAGCTTCGCCGCCAAACCTTCATCCACCAGGGCCTGGCGGATAAACACCTGCCGCGCCGCGACCGGGTCGATGGAACCGTAATGCACCCGCCGCCCTTCCACGACCGGCAAGCCATAGACATCGACCTTCTCCCGGGCCCTGACGAATCCGGATTTCGCCTCGTAAAACGGTTCCGAATAGGAACGTTTCGCCAAAGGCCCCGCCAATTCCTCCACCCACAAGGGGTCGATTTCAGCGACGCCCCGACCGAACAGGCGGCTGGTCTCGGCGAGTTCCGCCGCCACGACCCAAGCCGGCAACTGACCCTTCCGGCGAATCTCCGAAGGTTGATCCCCGGCGTCACGGGCGGCCTGGCGCCGGTCCCGGGCGGCCCGGGCCAGTCCGGAACCGGGCCACAAGAGGAAGCGAACCCCGCGCGCCCCGAGGTAATCGCCGTCGTCGGTGCGTTTGCCTATCCGTCCCAAGAGCCCGGCCAGAAGCGCCTTGTGGAGCCGGGCGTAACCGCCGTCCTTGTCGCCGGACAAGGCCCGTTCACCGGCGTCGGCGTGCTCACGTACGTCGTCCCGCTCTCCGGCGCCGGCACTCATGATTTCACCGGCTTGACGGTAGATGTCCCGCCATTCCTGCATGCGAAGGTAGTTCAGGAAATTCTGGCGGCAGAATTTCCGCGCCTGGGATTTCGAGGGAATGTCCTTGAGGGCGTCGTCGTAAAATTTCCAGAGGAGGAGCCAGCCGAGGAAATCGGATTTCCCGTGGGCGAAACGTTTGTGCGCCGCCTCCGCCTCCCCCTTCTTCGCCTGGGGCCGTTCGCGCGGGTCCTGAATAGAAAGCATGCCGACGATAATCAGGGCCGGGTCCAGGACCCCGTTCCGCCGCGCTTCCAGAAGAATCCTTGCGAAACGCGGTTCCACCGGCAAGTTTGCCATGCGGCGGCCGGAGGGGGTGATGTCGCGTTTGTCGTCCAGCGCCCCGAGTTCGGCGAGTTCGCGGTAGCCCTCCTGGATGCGCGAGGGCTGGGGTGGATCGAGAAAGGGGAAATCCTCGACCGCCCCGAGGCCGAGGTGGCGGAGGCGGAGGATGACGGAGGCGAGGGAGGCGCGGCGGATTTCCGGATCGGTGAATTCGGGGCGCTTCAGGAAATCCTCTTCCGAATAAAGCCGCACGCATATTCCCGGGGCGACCCGGCCGGCGCGGCCTTTTCGCTGTTCGGCCGAGGCCTGGCTGATTTTTTCAATTTGCAGGCGTTCGACCGAAGCCTTGTCGGAAACGCGTTTCAGCCGCGCCAGACCGCTGTCGATGACGGCGCGGACGGCGGGAATGGTCAGGGACGTTTCCGCGACATTCGTCGACAGGATGATTTTCCGGCGTTCGGTGGTTTGAAAAACCTTCTGCTGCTCCTCCGGGGTCAGACGGGAATAAAGGGGCAGAACCAGGCAGTCCTTCGGCCCTGACCGGGACAACGTTTCCGCCGTCTCCTTGATGTCCGCTTCGCCCGGGAGAAAGACCAGCACATCGCCGGAAGGGAGTTCGGCGGCGAGTTCCTCGACGGCGTGGAGGATCATCACGTCGAGGTCGGGGTCGTCGTCCTCGTCCGCGTCCGGCGGGCGGTAGCGGACGTCCACGGGGTAGGTCCGCCCTTCGAGGAGGATCACCGGGGCGTCGGAGAAATAGGCGCTGAAGCGCTGCACGTCCAGGGTGGCGGAGGAGACGACCAGGCGGAAATTCGGTCGTTCCGGAAGGATGCGGCGGATGCAACCTAGGAGCAGGTCGGTGTCAAGATTGCGTTCGTGGGCTTCGTCGAGGATGATGGCGTCGTAATTGAGTAGCTTCGGGTCCCGGCGCATTTCATTGAGGAGAATGCCGTCGGTCATGAATTTGACCAGGGTGGTCGGTTTGGTTCGGGCCTGGAACCGGATTTGGTAGCCGACGGAATCGCCCAGCGCGGTGTTCATTTCCTTGGCGACCCGGGCGGCGACGGACATGGCGGCGAGGCGCCGGGGCTGGGTGATGCCGACGAGGCCGGAGTGGCCGAGTCCGAGTTGCAGGCAGATTTTGGGGAGCTGGGTGGTTTTGCCGCAACCGGTGGAGCCGGCTATGATGGTCACCTGGTGGTCGCGGATGACCCGGGCGATTTCTCCGACCCGGGGGGCGATGGTGAGTTCCGGCGGAAATTCCAGGAGCGGCTGCAGGGTCGAGCGGGTGGCGAAGAGGTTTTGCGAGACGGTGAATTCGTCCCAGAGTTCGCGTTGCCGCCGCTCGTCCTCCGGGCCGATTTTTTTCATGGTCCGCAAGCGCACGGCTTCGCGACCGAGTTTGGGGCGGTCGCGAAGCATGGTGTTCTGGAGATTGGCGAGAATGGTTTCCGGGATGTTTCTGGGCACTTCGTTTTGAGTGGTCACGGCTATTCCAGGTTCCTTGCTTAGATAGAAACGAAACCTGGAATTATATTGTTGGAGGATTGCCAGGCAAGGCCCAATTTCCGGTCGGCAATTACAATACCGGCTCCGCCGCCGCCAAGGCGTCGGCTTTGACCGTCAATGGAACACCCAAGGCATTGGTAATTTTTTGTATCATGTCGAAACTCGGCTTTGATCCCTCCGCTAAAGCTTGTCGAAGGCATTCTTCGCCAAGCCCGGCCTCCCTGGCGAGTCGAGCCATACCTCGAGCTTTCGCAACTTCCGCCAAGGACTCGATGAAAAAGTCGGGATCGGAATTTTCAAGGGCGGCTTTAAGAAATTCTCTTATCACCTCCTTGTCGTGGAGGTAATCGGTTCGTAAAAACACCTTTTTCTTGTTCATATTTTATCCAACAATCCCATATAGTCAAATCCCCGCTTCTCAAAACTCCACCCCCTCCTGCGCCGAGATCCCCTTGCGAAAACCGTGCTTGAGATCCTGCACATGGCTGACGGTGTCGGCGGCGGCAATCAGCCCCAGACCAGCGCCCCGGCCGGTGAGAACCACCGTCTGGTCAGGGCGAAGCTGGCGCAAAAACTGCACCACCTCCTCTTCGGGAATCATTCCCTTGTCGGTCGCGCCACAAATCTCGTCCAGGACCACGGCGTCATACCGTGCCGCGGCCGCACGGGTTTTGGCGAACAGTTCCTTCGCCGCCGCCGCGTGTTTGGGGTAATCCGGGTGTTCTTTGGGCGGGGGCATGCCGTAAACGCCGGACAATATGTCCAGCCCCGGCAAATCCCTCAGAATGTCCAGTTCGCCGCTGTTCAACACTTTGGTGAAGCGGACCAGGAGAATACTTTTCCCGCAGGCCAAACAACGCAAAACCACTCCCATAGCGGAAGTGGTTTTGCCCTTGCCGGGGCCGGTGATTAAAATGATACGCGCGCGTGCAGCCATTGGCGTCATGCCTCCTCTTCTTCGTCGCCCCAATCCGGCTGGGGACGTTCACGTTCGTCATCACGAAGACCAGCCGGACGGCCGTCGTCGTCGGCTTCGCTGTCGTCGTCCCATGGCGCCGCCGACCGGCCGCCGCCGCCGAATTTGGCGTGGAATTCCTCCATGGTCAGGAGGATCTCCCGGGCCTTGCCGTCGCGGAAGGGCCCAAGGAGTCCGACCGAGGCCAATTGGTCAATGATACGCGAGGCGCGGCCGTAGCCGACCCCGAATTTCCTCTGCAGGAGCGACACGGAACCGCGCTGGTTTTCGATAATCGCCTCGCCTGATTGGATGAACAGTTCATCGAAATCCGACACGTCCACCTGGGCGCCGCCGCCGCCGATGACGGGACCGAGCAGATCGCTGTGATACTGCGGGGAGGCGGCTTCCTTCGTGTAGTCGACGACGCGGAACAGCTCCTCGTCGGAGACGAAAACCCCTTGCGCGCGGGTGAGTTTGCCGACACCCGGGGGAAGGTAGAGCATGTCGCCGGCGCCCAACAGGGTCTCGGCGCCGTTCTGGTCGAGAATGGTGCGGCTGTCGACCCGGCTGGCAACCTGGAATGCGATGCGGCAGGGCATGTTCGCCTTGATGAGACCGGTAATGACGTCGACGGAAGGCCGCTGGGTGGCGAGAATCAGGTGAATACCCACGGCGCGGCTTTTCGCGGCCAGGCGGGTGATGTGGTGCTCGACCTCCTTCCCCGCCACCATCATCAGGTCGGCGAGTTCGTCGATGATGACCACCATGTAGGGGAGCTTCTTGGGGAATGCCTCGATTTCCTCGAGGCTGGCGAATTCGTCGAGGCGATCGCGAATGGCCTCCTCGCCGAGCGCATTAAATTTGGCGATATTGTTGACTGAGACCTGCGAAAGCTGTTCGTAGCGCTCGTCCATCTTTTGGCAAATCCAATCCAGGACATTCACCGCCCGTTTCATGTCGGTGATGACCGGACTCATCAGGTGCGGGATGTCCTTGAAGCGGGACAATTCCACCACCGTGGGGTCGACCATGATCATTTGCGCTTCATCGGGTTTGCAGCACATCATCACGGAAAGGATGATGGAATTGATGCAGACCGATTTGCCGCTACCGGTGGCGCCGGCGATCAGAAGGTGCGGCATGCGGGACAAATCCGCCACCAGGGCGGCGCCGGAGACGTCCTTACCCAGGCAGACCGGCAGGGCCTGGCGTTTCTTTTCGCGGTTGACCGCATTGACGATTTCACTTAGGGAGACCAGCTCCTTCGTCATATTGGGGATTTCGATGCCGATGGTGTTCTTGCCGGGAATCGGGGCGATGATGCGGACCGACTCCGCCTGCAGCTGCATGGCGATGTTGTCGGCCAGCGACGTAACCTTGTTCAAACGGATACCCGGGGCGAGGCTGATTTCGTACATCGTCACCCGGGGGCCACGCTCGATGTGGACGACCCGGCCCTCGATTTTGAATTCGGCCAGGGTTTGTTCGAGAATTTTCGCCCGGGCTTCGAGTTCGCCGCGATCCTCCAAAACCGGCGGCTGGGGGGGGTCAAGCAGCTCCAGGGGCGGCAACTGATAATCGGCGAGTTCGTTTTTTGCGGCGTCATTCGCAAGGATTTTCGCGACCGGCCCGGCAACCGCCGGCGCGGTTTTCTGGACCGGCTGCGGAGCCGCCGGAATAGGAGCCGCCGCGGCCGGAGACGGTTTGACGGCGGCTTGCGGCCGCGGGTCCGGTTGCGGTTTCGCCCCGGCAGGCTCCCTGGTTTCCGGGATCCGGTTCGCTTCCGGCTTGGCCGCCTCCACCGGTTTGCTGCCGTTCATGCTGGAAATTACCGCGTCGGCGATAACATCCGACGACGACTCCTCGGTCAAGGCCTCCACATCCATGATCACGTCCGCGACCGGCTTCGCCTTCGGCGTCTGTGCCGCAACCGCCGCGCGCACCGGTGCGGCGCCGTCATTGGGCGTATCGTCCCGCAGATTCAAATTCAGGAAACGCGATTGGAAGGCCGCCCGCGGCTTCCATTCCTGGACCGGCGCCGGCGCGCCGCCGGACGCGTCCGAGTCCGCCAAATCGTCCGATTCCGATGCTTCGTCCGGTTCCGCCAATTCTTCCGGCCCCGCCGGAGCTTGCGGTTCAGGTTCCGTGAACGCCACGGCGGAACTGTCCCCGACCAGCGCCCCGCCGGCCGGGTCCTGTTTCTCCGCCGTCGCCGCTTTCACTCCGGCCGGAGTCGCCGTTTCCACCGGCGCCTTCGCTCCGGAGCGGCTTACCGCCGCCATGGTCTTCGCCACCGCCGCCAGCAGCCCCGCCTTTATGCCCCGGCTTTCGGCCGAGGTTTGGGGGACGGAACTTGCCTTAACCGGTTCGGACAGGGTCTTTTCAACCGGCTTAACCTCGACTTCGGCCACCGAACCGGACATCTCCCGGTTCGCCCCGATATCACTTTCCTTCGCCTTGCCCGACGCGGGGAGGTTTTCCGGTTCCTCCGCCCCGCCCTCTTCCTCCGGATCCCCGGCATCCACCGCGACCGGTTTCCGCGCCGACGGCTTGGTCTCCCGGGCGGCATTCTTTCGAACCGGCCGCGTCTCCCTTTCAAACGCGGCCGAAGCCGCTTCGGCGCCGGCCGTTCCCACCGCCACCGCCAGACGGGGGCTCAGGAGCATCTTGAACAAGTCCTTGACCCGCACCGCCATGCCAAACAGCCCGCCCAAGGCGTCCCGAACCGTGAAAATTAATTTGTGCACCGTCATCACCGCCGTTTCCCCGAAAGCCAGCAGAATCCCCAACAGCATCAATCCCACCGCCGCCAAAGTCATACCCCAGCGGCCGAAATAGAGAAGCGCCGGCGGCGAGACGTAAATAGCCAGAAGGCCGCCGGTATTTATGTCGTAGCTGTCGCCGAAGGCGCACACCCCAAGGGCGGTCGCCAGGACGATAAGAATCCCCCCAAAAACCGCCGGCCAGGTGGTGAAGACCCGCATCGCCTTTGCGATATAGGCGCCCCAGAAGAACAGCAGCGCGGCCAGGACCAGGGCGGGGATTTTCCCGAGGGTGTTTATGGCGCCGAAGGAGGCGTAAGCGCCGAGGAGTCCGGTCCAACAAGTGGTAGCGGCGACTTTCGGATCGATGTTGGCGTCGCCGGTCGCCAGGGACAGCGCCATGAAAACGCCGCAGCCCATCACGCCGATGCCAATGGCGACGGCAAACATCCCGCCGGCCCAACCCAGGCGCTTTTTGGGCGATTTTGTTGCTTTGGCCATTTTTTCCCATCCTTATGTTCGCGGCAAGCCGCAACGGAAAATTTATCCCAGGGTCGTCGGTACGCGTTCGGTATAATTCACCGGCGGACAAAATTGAAATAGACCAGACCCGCCAGCGCCACCACCAGGCAATAACCGGCAAACCAGAGGAGCTTCCCCTTCACCACCATGCGCTCCAGCAGGCTTAGGGAGAAATACCCGCTCACCGCCGCCGCGATAAAACCCAGCGCCGCCGGACCGAAGCGCGTTCCCGACATAAGCCCCGCCCAGCCGAAGTGGCGGACGATGCTGAACGTTTCCAAACCCACCGCTCCCAATATCACCGGGATGGAAAGGATGAAGCCGAAGGACAGGGACTCCTCCCGGTCCACGCCGCAGATGAGCCCGCCGGACAGGGTCGCGCCGCTACGGCTGATGCCGGGTGCGAGGGCCAGCGCCTGGCAGACGCCGATGGCGACCGCCCCCAGCCATCCCAGGTCGCGAAGCTGGTAGGCGGGGCCGCGCTGGAGCGAAGCGAAGGCGAGGAGGCCGGAGGTGACCAGAAGCCCCAGGCAAATCATGGTCGGCGATTCCCTCAGGGCGAAGAAATAATTTTTGCAAAGGGAACCGATGACCGCTGCCGGAACGGTGGCGACGATGACGTAGAGGACCAGGTGAAAATCGTTTTGCAAATACCAGGCGATCCGCCGCCGGAAATACCAGACGACAATAATCAGGGTGGCGAGATGCAGCAGCAGATCGAAGAAGGTCGGCGCGACTTCCCCCATCCCCAAATGCTCCACCAGGGCCAGGTGCCCGCTGGAGGATATCGGAAGAAATTCGGCCACCCCCTGGACCAGGCCCAGGACAAGCGCCCAAAAATAGTTGATTCCGGTCGTTTCCTGCATGGCTGTTTTCCAGGTTTGCCAATCCGTTCGGCGAAGGGCAGGCTCAAGAAAAAACGCGTCACCCGGTCCATACCCCGGGACGCAAACCCCGCCGGTCATCCACCGGCCCTTTTTCTTATCGACCATTAACCGGCCGCGGCTGATCCTTTTTCAACGGGAATGGTACGCCGAGTTGCCGTCGGCAAGGGGTTTACCACGAATTGTCGCCCTGACGGCGGCGGGACGGAAAATGCCGCGAAAAGGCGAATGTTTTTTTCCAACAGGCGCCAGTCATTTCGGTTCGATAATAAATACGGCGAAATTCATTTTCCTTTACGTCTTCAACCCCGCCCGGATATAATGCCGGCTGCAGCGGTTGAACAGGAATTTGGGGCGGGTTTTACCGGAGGGGAAATATGCGCGGAAAGATGGCGGTGGCGATTGGCGTGGCGGCGGCGCTGGTTTTACTGATTGGTTGCGGCAATCCGCTCAAGCGGGATCCCACCCATGTTTTCCCGGGCAGCGCGGAATATGACCGCCGGGTTTCGGCATTCAAATTTACGGCGCGGGAGGCCTACGAAATCGCTCACGACGCGGCGGAGGAGGAGAACAGATTGCAGTACCTGTCCAAGAAACCGACCGTCATCGCCGGCCGCTGGTATGTCTTCAGCATGCCCCAGGGAACCGGCGCGGAACTGCAGGGCTATCACGTGAACGGGGACAGCGGGGACGTCAAATTCGTGAACCAGAAGCGCACGGTGGTGGCGAAGTAAAATCATTCAAGGGCTGTAAAAATCCCCACCCTCACTGCGGCTTCCACTCCGCGTCCCAGAACGGGTAAAACACGCCCCACTGTTCGGGGTGAACGCGAATGGTGTTTGCGATGATGTCGGCGAAGGTCTGGGTCATCGCCTTGACTTTCTCGTCCCTGGTTCCTTCGGCCGGGGTCGGGATGGGCGGCAGAAACACGGTGGAGAAGGAGTCGTTCGAGCGGCGGAGGCAGAAGGCCGGAATCACCGGCGCGCCGGTGGCGAGGCTGAGCCGGGCCGGGCCTTGCGGGAAGCGGCAGGGCCGGCCGAAAAATTCCACGAACACCCCCTGCTGCGTCGGGTCGCGGTCGCCCATAACCCCCACCACCTCGTTTCTTTTCAAGGCGCGGAGCATCACCAGGGCCGCGTCCTTCTCCATGTCCGCCACCTTCAACCCAGCCGCTTCGCGTTCGCGCATGAACAGATCGTTAATCCGGCCGTAACGGTGCATCGCCACCGATACGGTCATGGTTTTGCCGCCCATGATGGACAGGCCCGCCGCCCCCAATTCCCAATTGGACAGATGCGCCGAACTGACGATGCAGCCCTTGCCGGCGGCGAGGGCGCGGTCGACGTTTTCCAGTCCGAAGAGGGCCATGTTGACCTTGAACCATTCGAGGTCGAAATGGCGGAAGCGGAAAAACTCGGTGAGGTATTTGGCGAAATTCCGGAACACCCAGCGCGTTTCCTTGTCGATGCGGGCCGGCACCGCCTCGGGCAGGACCCGGCGGAGGTTCTCCTCGACGGCACGGCGCCCCGACTTGTCGAGCCAGCGGTAATTCAGGTCGGCTATCCGCAGGGCGATGAAATAGAGGAAACGTTGCGGCAAAATATAGCAGAGCAGGATGACCATGCGGAACAACAGATAGCGGATGTAAATTTTCATTCTCAGAACTCCGGCACGCCCAGGGCCCGCCGCAATTGTTTGGCGTCATATTTTTCATTGGTGTCGATGAAGACAACGTTGGTCGCCGCCGCCTGGCAGATGCGGCGTATTTCATCGACTCTCCCCGCGGCCGGACCTTTTTTCGGATTATACAGCACGGCCGTAAGCGGTTTCATGGTGCGGGCATCGCAGATGAGGAAGTCGAAATCCTTGTCGAAAAGGCGCCGCGAATGCGCCACCCCCCCCACCGTCGGTTCCACCGTCTCCCACAAGGCGACCTTGGGGAATATCTCCACGTCCGGTCCGTAAACCTCGCGCATCGCCGCCAAACAGGCCTTGTCGCCGCCGGTGAGAAAAGCCTTCTGGCGGTAGGGGTAGACGTCGGAACCGAGGTCCTCGTCCAAATCGTTCAGCACCGGCGGGGAGACCAAACCGGTTTTCTCGGTGACGGCTTCGGGTTCACGCCCCCGATCCTCCCCCTTATCCTTTTTCTTTCCCCATTTTTTTTTCGAGGCGGGCAAATCGCCGAACTCCGCCTCATAGCGGCGCAAACGCTGGATAAGGAGGCCCATAACCGGGAATAGAAAAATGAGGAGAAAAATGAGGATCACTTCGGATAAACTGATATTGCCGAGAATTTCTAGCATGGGGTTTTTCCATGTTCTAAGCCTCAACCTGTTCGGCCATTTCCAATCGCACCCGCCTTACCCGCCGCTCATCCGCCTGCAGGACCCTCACCGTCAGCTTGGCCTCGTGGGTGAAACATTCGCCGACTTTGGGAATGTGGCCGAAATTATCAAGAACAAAACCCGCCACCGTTTCGTAATCGTCGTCCTCGGGGATCAAATCCTCGCCCAGCAGTTTGTTGATTTCCCCGACATGGGCGTGACCGTCGGCGATAAAGGTGCGGTCGTCGATTTTTTTGACTTTCCCCTCGTTGTCGGTGAGTTTGGAGTCGGACTCGTCCTGGATGTCCCCGACAATCTCCTCCAGGACGTCTTCGATGGTCACCAGCCCGGCGGTGCCGCCGTATTCGTCCAGCACCACCGCCATGTGGGACTGCCCCCGGCGCATTTCGGCGAGAAGCTCCGGTATCAATTTCGTTTCCGGGACAAACAGCGGCGGCCGCAGCAGACTCGCCAGGGACGGCCGCTCCACCGCTTCCTTGTCCCAATGCCTCAGGGCGTCCCTGACGTGGAAAATGCCCACGATGTCGTCCCGGGTGCCCTGGTAGGCCGGCAGCCGGGAATACCCCTTGTCCAGGGCCAGTTGAATCGCCTCCGACAACGGGGCTTCGGCGTCGACGGTGGTCATCTCGGTCCTGGGGACGATGATGTCGGCGACGTCCGAATTCTTGAATTCGAAAATCCCCTCGATCATCTTCTTCTGGCCGTCTTCCACCACCCCGTCCAATTGCCCGTCCGAGACGGCGTCGATGACCTCCGCCTCCCGCTCCTCCTCCGCATCCTCCTTCTCCACCCCCACCGCCCGGATGAACACCCTTTCCGCCGCCAGGGCCAGCGAGGCCAAAGGATAGAAAGGCGCCGACAAGGCGGACATGGGGAGGGCGCCGGCGATGACCATGCGCTCGGCGAAATAATCCCCCACCGGGTTCGCCGCCATCCGGATGAGAAACAGGGCCGCCAGCAGTACCAGAACCGCCCGCCCATAGACGGCAAAACCGACACCGCCGTCGGAGCCGCGAATCAGCATCCAAACTCCATAGCCCATGAACAGCACGGTCGAACACACGTACAACAGATCGGTGCGCATGAGAATGGCCGGGTCGTCCGAGGCGGCCTTGCTGAGAAAGTTCGAAGCCGGCAGGCGTCTTCCCTCGATGGCGCGGGTAATACGCGAACGACTCGCCCCCAACAGGGCGGATTCATAAGCTCCGCTCAGGAAATTGACCAGACCCAGGACAATCAATACGAGAGCGTCGGCCCATAATGGAACGTCGGCGGCGGGCATTTCCGGTAATCACTCCTTAAAAAAATTCGCCATCAAGCCAAAACTGAAAACTACCCCTCCTGCACACGATCCAACAGCCCCTCCCCGGCCGCGATTCCACAGGCCCTCAGCACCGCCGCCTGCTCCTCGTGCATCCGCCGCCGCTCCCCCGCCGTCCCGTCCCGCATCCCCAATAAGTGGAATAGGCCGTGCAAGGCGTAAAACGCCAGCTCGTGGGCAAACTCGACCCCCCGCTCCGCCGCCTCCCGTTTGGCGGTGTCGTAACTAATCGCGATGTCCCCGAGGCGCAGACGACCGTCCTCCACTTCACCGTCTTCAAACGCAAGCACGTCGGTCGCCCGCTTCTTCCCGAGGTGGCGGCTGTTCAATACGGCAATCCCCGGATCCGTCGTCACCAATAAACCCACTCCCGCCGGCTTCTTGCGTTTGGCCCGGTAGCCGGTGTCCAAAAGCCCCGCCAGGAATTCCCCCGGGACCTCCCGGCCGCCGTCCGGCAGCAGCGGCGACAATTCCAGCGCCGTCTCGAGAAGAAAACCCTCCGGCTCCTCCCGCATCAGCGTTTCCTCCCTTTTCTCTCACCTTCCTGCCCCGGGTATTTCACCCGGGTGTGATACATGCTCACCAGCATGCGGAAAAGCACTTCCTCGACCTGCGCCAGCTGCCGCATGGTCAAACCCGAATCCTCGAACTGGCCGTCGACCAGCCGCTCCTGGATTATCCGCCCCAACAAATTGCGCAAATGCTGCGGCGACGGCGTGTCCAAACTCCGCACCGCCGCCTCCACCGAATCCGCGATCATCAAAACCCCCGCCTCCGGCGTGCGGGGCCGCGGCCCCGGATACAGGAACGGCTCCCGCGCCACCACCGCCCCCGGCGGCGCCTGGGTGGCGGCCTTGTGGTAGAAATACTTCATCATGCTGTCGCCGTGATGCTGCAGAATCATGTCGATGACCATGTTCGGCAAGCCGAAGGTGCGGGCCATTTCCGCGCCGTCCCGCACATGGTTGATGATCAGCAGGGCCGACATGTTCGGATTCATGCTCTCGTGCCGGCTGACGCCGAACTCGTTCTCGGTGAAATACTCCGGCTTGAGGAGTTTGCCAATGTCGTGAAACAGGCCGCCGATCCGGGCCTTCAGGCCGTCGGCGCCGATGGCGTTCGCGCCGGCTTCGGCCAGGGTCGAGACCAGGGAGGAATGGTGATAGGTGCCGGGAGCCTCGATAATCAGCCGGCGGAGGATGGGGTGCTCCTGGGCGGTGAGGTCCTGGAGGCGGATGCGGGTGGTGACCCCGAAAAAACGTTCGATTAGGGGCATGATCAGGAGGAGTATCGCCCCGCAGGCCAGCCAGTTGATAATCAGGGCGGCGGCGGAGATCAGGGAACTGCGGCTGTCGTCGTAAGCCTGACGCCAACTTACCAGCGACAAAAGCCCCTGCATGTCCCCCCGGGCGAAATTCCAGGATATGTAGGCGATGGCGCCGATCAGCCCGGCCAGGAGGGAAATGACCAGCATCGCCACCCGCCAGCGGCAACGCGGCGCCATGTGCACGAAAAAGAGGCCGGCCGCCAAATGGCCAATCATCAAATCCGCCCGGCCTTCAAACAGTATCAGCCCGCAGAGGGACGCCATGCTGGCCAGGAACATGGCGGTCTTGGCGTTCATGCCCAGGGCGGCTACCCCGACCGCCAGGCCAATCGGCAACATGGTGCCGGGGAGGCCAAGGTAAACCAGGAGATAACCCACCAGCACCGGAAACAGGCACAGGAGGGCGGTGGAGAGATAACGCCGCACCACCCCCACCCGCCGGTTTTCCGCCGCCTTGAAATATAGTACCAGGGAGAGGGCCACGGCCAGGAACAACAGGAAATTGCCGACAAACCTGGTCAAGGGCAGGCGCCAGCCCTGCCCTTCGCGGTAAACCCGCTCCTCCTCGCGAAGCATCGCCAGTTTTTCCATGGTAACCAAAGAGCCCCGGGGAAGCATGGTGTCGTTCTTGTGCACCGACTGCACCCGGGCCAAGAGTTCCTCGCGCCGTTCCTCCAGGCCGGTCTTGGAACCCGCCTCGTCGAAAATCAGGTTCGGCTTCATGCGTTTCAGAATCAGATCGGCTAGGGCGGACTTGAAATCCAGGGGAATCCAGGCTGATAGCTTGTAGCGTAGCCGCCTCTCCAGGATCGGCGCCAGCTGTTCGACCGAAGTCGGCCCCCGCTCCCCCCCGACCATGGCGGTGTGGGAGGAGTCGCCACGGGCAATCTGGATGGTGCGGCCGCGCTCGATTTCCATGCGGTCCTTCGGCAGGATGCCCTGGGGGAAGATTTCGTTGTCGAGGATTTCCTTTACCGGGGAGACCAGATAGTGGTAGGGATCGTTCTTGGCGACGCCGGCGCCGCGCCAGAAGGATTTCAGCTGCTCCTCGGTGAGGGTGAAGCCGAGTTCGGCGGCGGCTTGCCGGACGTCGTCGACGCTGTCCGCGCCGGCGGCGCGGGTGAGGAAGGTGTCGATGGCGCCGTGGGTGTCGGCGGCCCAGGTCGCCGGGGGCGTTTCGCGGTAGCGTCGGGCGTAGCCGGATTCGAGATTCCTTAACGCCTGGGCTTCGGCGATGGAATCGTGCCAGGTGAAGTCGACCCGGCTGTGCAGGTCGTGATTGATGGTGGAGCCGAGGAGATAGGGAATGGGCCGGCCGATGTAAAGGGACGGCGCCGCCGCCAGGATGGCCCAGAGGAGCGCGGTGAAGTAAAATAGCTTGTCGTTGGCGCGGTTGTGGCGGCGGATGGCCAGGTCTTGCCGCATGGCCAGGGTTTTCAAACGCTCCTGATCCGCCAAAGCCCTCCGCAATTTCTGGGTCATGGGGAGTCGCCTCGCTGGGTTTGGGAATGGTTCCCACGCCGGCCGTTACCATTGCCGTCGCCGGTGCCGTCCTGCCGGTCGTAGGCGGCGACGATGTCGCGGACCAGGCGGTGGCGGACGATGTCGTCGCCGGTGAGGTGCATCATGCCGATGCCGGGGATGCCCTGAAGAACCCGGGCCGCGTGCACCAGCCCCGAGCCCTGCCGGTCGCCGCCGGCGAGATCGATCTGGGTCAGGTCGCCCGTGACCACGCAGCGCGACTGTTCGCCGAGGCGGGTCAGGAGCATTTTCATTTGCCCGGGGGTGGTGTTTTGCGCTTCGTCGAGGATGACGAAGGACCGGGCCAGGGTGCGGCCGCGCATATAGGCCAGGGGGGCGACTTCGAGAACGCCCGTTTCGGTGTAATTGACCAGCTGGCGGCGGGAGATCATGTCGTCCAGGGCGTCGTAAATCGGCTTCAGATACGGGTCCACCTTCTCCCGCATGTCGCCGGGGAGGAAGCCCAGGTGCTCCCCCGCCTCGACCGCGGGCCGGGTGAGGACGATGCGTTTCACCTCGCCGTAGCGGAGCGCCTCGACGGCGCAGGCGACGGCCAGGTAGGTCTTGCCGGAGCCGGCCGGTCCCATACCGAAGACCAGGCTGTTTTCGCGGATGAGGTTGATGTAGGCGACCTGGTTCGGGGTGCGGGCGGTGATGCGGAGGCGATCGGTGAAGACGACCCCGGAGGCGCGGTTGCGTTCGGCGTCCTCGGAGTTCCTTTCCATCAAGGTGGTGATTTCTTCCGCGACATAGGCTTGGCCCTTGTCTATGGCTTCGAGCATGCGTTCGATCACATTCAGGGCGCGGCTGACCGAGTTTTCATCGCCGTCGATAATCAGCCGCCCCTTGCGGGCGACCAGATTGACGCCGAGTTCAGCCTTGAGGAGGCGGAAGTGCGAATCGTTGGGGCCGAAGAGGAGACGCTGGCGCTCGACGTCGGGGGGGAGATGGATTTCGGTACGCAATGGATCCTTTCGGAATAATATGGTAACGCAACTGCCCGGCGGAGGAAAATCGACGCCCCCCATACCCTGAACCATGGCTGCAAGTATATAGGTTTACGTTGACCGGGAAAAGTAAATTCACCCTTTTTTGGGCGGAACGTTCCCTTTGCCGGCCGGGACCGGGGCGGCGGAACGGTTTACCGGAGGGGACGGGGTTTTCGCGGCGGCCGGTGCCACGCCGAGGGTGGAGCCGGCGCGGGTCGGTCCCGAACCCGGCCGAAGCGGTCCACCCGAGGGGGGCGGCAGGGGGATGAGCGAGCTCGGCATCAGGCCCGGTCCGGGTCGGGGCGGGGTGTTCGCGGACAATTTGGCCGGTTCCGGCTGGGTGAAGGCGGGGAAACGTCCGTTCCGGCCCGGCGGCTCCGCATAGAGGGAGCTGGCGAGGGTGGCGTCGGTTTTGCCGCTGGCCGCCAGCATGTCCTTGAGGGCGCCGGCCATGGCCAGTAGTTCCTCGGCGGTCGCCGAGGCGGAGGAGGCGGACATGTAGTTCCGCTCCGCCACCTTGTTGATTTGTTCGACGTTGTCCTTGACCCTGTCGAGGCCGTCGGCGTTCCGATCCGAGACGGAGGCGATTTCCGACATCAGGTTGGTGACGTTGTCGACGCCGGTTTCGATTTCACGGAGCGCGCATTCCGTGGAGGTGAGGCAGTCGGTGGTGTTGCTCATGCGTTCCATGGATTCGTTCAGGAGTTTTTGCGTCTCGGCGGCGGAGCGGGCGGAACGGGCGGCGAGGTTCCTGACCTCTCCCGCGACCACCGCGAAGCCTTTGCCATGCCGGCCGGCCCGGGCGGCCTCGACGGCGGCGTTCAGGGCGAGGAGATTGGTTTGGAAGGCGATTTCGTCAATCATTTTCATGGCTTTGACGACTTTGGAGTGGGAGTCGGTGAGGCTTTCCATGGCTTTTTTCATCCGGCCCATTTCGTCGTCGCCTTTTTGGGCGGCGGTTTTGGCGAGTGAGGAGAGGTCGGAGGCCTTCTTGGCGTTGTCGGCGCAGAGGTCGACGCCTTCGCCCAGGCTTTGCACCGATTCGGCGATTTTCTGCAGGAGCCGTTCCTGGTGTTCGGCGTCATTGGTGACGTCCTGGCTGGAATTGGCGAGATAACTGGCGCTGGCGGTGATTTCGCCAGTAGCGTGGGCGACCTGGGTCAGGACGGTGCCGAGGCGTCCCAGGGCGTGTTTCGTTTCGGCCTCGCGTTCGCCGACCCGGTCGGCCATGTCGTTCAGGGCGCCGAAGAGGGCACCGATTTCGCCGGTGGCGGCGGTGGCGAGTCTTTGGTGGGTGTTTCCTTGGCGGATGGCGTCGGCGAGGGTGACGGCGGAGCGGATGGGGCGGAAGATGTAACGGGTGGCGTAATAGAGGGCGATGCAAGCGAGGAGGATGGAGATGCCGCCGCCGAGCCAGAGGTAGAGGGTGAGGGAGCGCCAGTTGGCGTCCATTTCCTTGAGGGTTGCCGCGACCTGGTTCGAGAGGGAATCCTGAATGATGTGATTGAGGGACTGGACGTTTTCGGCGAGATTGCGGCGGATGTCCTTGAGGGAGTCGTCGGTGAGGACCAGGTAGACGTCCCCCAGGCGTTTGCCGTCCGGATCGAGGACCGGCGTGTCCAGGGTGGTGACTTCGTCGCCGCCGGCGGCGCGAAGCATTTCGGCCAATTGGTCGGGGGGGACGCCGGAGGCTTTGTTGCCCAGGCGCTGGAGTATTTCCGTGGCGTTGTTCCTGGCTGCGCCGCCGAAGTAGTCGCCGTTGGCGTCGGTGGCGTAGAGGATAAAGAAGTCGCCGTCCCGCACGACTTCGCCGGAGATGCGGTCGAAGTATTTTTTTTCGCCGTTTTTTATGAGGTGGGCGGCGGCGATGCTGGCGGCGAACATGTTCCGCTTGGCGTTGGCGGCGATGTTTTCGCGTGAAAGCTTGATGAGTTCAGCCTGGATTTTCCTGAAAAAATCGTCGTTGTGCTCGACCAGATTGGTGGATAGGGTGTGGACGGTGCGGCCGATTATGGCGTTGATGCGCCGGGAGAAATAGGTCAGTTCGAGAATTTGCACGGCGATGCCGACGCAGAGGGCGATGGCTGTGGCGGCGAACAATTTCAAGACTAGGTTTGAACGCATTTTCGAGGCCACTCCCTGGAAAAGTGAAGAATTTCGGACGGGGTTTATAGTATACTCGGTAACCTGAAATTGGTAAAGACTCCAGTCGTGCTCCTGTAGAGGATAAGCGCATGTCAGTTCCCTTCATACCCGAACCGGATCCCGCCGAAGCGACGCCGCCCCAAGCCCCGCCGCCGACCGGAGCCTACCCTCCGGCCGTTTCGGCGCCGGCGACGGGATCCTACCCCAATGTCAATCCCTACCAGCCCTTTCCCCTGGAACCGGGCGATTTGGAGAACATCGGTCAGCTGGACGCCCTGCGCGGCGACCCGGACATCGGCGGTTTTCTGAAGAACGACGCCGCCCGCCCCTGGGACGCCCGGCGTCTGGGGCGTGCCCTGGCGGGGTTTCTGGCCACGGCGGCGGCGGTATTTCTCCTGTACTTTTTTTATCCGGGCGGCTTGTTCACCCACTATTCGCCGCCGGTGCCGGAGGTCACCCCGAAGCCGCAACCGTTCCTGAACGCGGGCGACCTTTCCATCCTGTACCGGGACAATGTGCGTGAAATAAACCAGTTGATTGCCGGCGACCGGCAGTGGCAGCGGGTGTACGAGAAACTGGCCGCCTTCATCGCCGACGACTCGGGGGGAAAGACCGTTTTGCCACAGGATTTGGCCTTGTGGTCGCGGGAGGAGATGCTGGTGGTGCTGGCTTCCAAGGAACTGCCGCCGTCGTCGTTTCCGGAGAATTACCCCGACGAGGTTTACGCCCAATTGGAGCGGGACGGTAAACGTTTCGGAGTGACGCTACCGTTCCGCGCCGAAGCTGCGTATGCGCGTTTATTGGCGGACCGGCCCTTGCCGAAGAAGGACAAGGAGGCGGTGCGCAAACGCGCCGCCGACACCCTGGCGGTTTTGGAAAGGATGCGGGAGAATCACCCGGATCTTTTGGACAAGGCGCGGGATTTGCTCCTCCTGGAAGCCGAACAGCACATCCACCTGTTTCCCGGGGATTACAGTCCCGGCGACCGCTATCTCGAACACCATTGGCGCCGTTCCGCGGCGGCGCTGGTGAAGCTCTACACCCTTTACGGTCAGAAGGACCGGGACCTCCGCCAGTTGGACCGCATGCGCTGGCAGGCGGTCCTCCGCTATTTCGACTTCACCATCCTGACCTGGGACACCTCGCGGATGGGACGCTTGAAAAGCATCAGGCTGGATGGGAAGGATTATACGCGGGAGGACATCAGAAGGGAATTGGAGAAGATAAAATGAGGGGAAACGTCGCCGGCAAGAGCTGGCTGACCGTGGTTTGGTTATTCCTGGTCTTCGGGCTGTTGGGTTGGCACCGGTATTATATTGGCCGATTCGTTTCGGCTAGCCTGATATTCTGCCAGTTCGCTGCCGCGTGGCTTGTCTATTGGCTGTGGAGCATGAACTTTCTCAAATTTGCGAAGTTATATTTTTGCGGGTGGTTGGCGGCACTGAGCATTTATGGGCTGTTCACCTTTTTGTACAGTTTTCACAGCCACCGGTTTTATTCGTTTTCCATTTGTATGCTGCATAGAAAATCAACTTTGAACAGCGCCGGTCCGGTCAAGGTGAGCGCCATGGGATTTGCCTGTTTTCTATGGGTGATGACCGCCTTCCTGGTCAAGGATTTTCCTGCTATTCTTATTCTGGGCTTGGGGACGGTCTCGGGGTTTATTTGGCTAAACGATTTTCTGGCCTTGATTGTCAGAAGGAATCTTAAGGACGGAGCGGGGAATTTATTGCGGCAATAACCTATGGTTCATTCCATTGGTGTTTCGTAGCATGAGTTAGTACTGTAGTTTTGCAAAGTGGCGATTAAACCGCCAATTGCCACGTTGCATACAATTGCCACTTTGCATAACTTCATTTTCCAGGACAAAGGCAAACCATGCGCCCCACACCCCACGGTATAACCGGCTTCGACGACTGGAAATTCTGGGCTGCGCTTTTTTGTTACGCCGCCACCCTGCCCCTGTTCTTTCAAGGCGGCTTGACCTGGGACAATTTCCAGATCCTGATGCCCCTGGCCATATCGTTCGTTTTGGTATCGACCCTGGCCTGGGATTACCGGATCATCGGGAATCCCCGGGACCTCCACTGCCTGATTCTCCACACCGCTTTCGCGCTGTCCCTGGTCTTTCTCCTGAACCGGCTGGTGAGCATCGCCGATTTCGCGCCGCTAGCCCGCAGCGGCTTAGACATGTCGGGGCTGATTTTTTCGTGGATAAACGAAATGCCCTATCTCGGCGGCATTTTCAAGGTGTTCGATTTTGTCCTGAAGTGGCTTGGCTTTGCCCTGGTTCTTTTCATGATCTCGGGTGCAATCATGTTTCCCCCCCGGGTGGCGGTGTCACTGCTGTTCATCTGCGGCTTGCTGGTGGTGGCGATATCGGTGGGGCAAAGCCTGAACGCGGCGGTGTATCCGCTGTTCATCGGCCTGGGACTCCTTTACGCCGCTTTCCGCCTGCAAAGGGTCGACGAGTACGAGGAACACTTCTGGAACCAGGTGGCGGATCGCCTGGCCCGCTCGGGACCACGGCCGAAAATGGACATGCGGATAAAAATCGCCATGCTGCGGGAGCTGAACGCGGAGCGGGCCCTGCCCGCGAACCGCATCCGCGGTTTGGTGGCGAGCGAATTATCCTGCGATACGGCGGATCCCCGGCTGAACGCGGTATGCAGCCGCCTGACCGACCAATTGATTAATCACGACCATATCGCGGAAAGCCGCGAAGGGATGCAGGGCTGGCGCTGCGTGCTGGCGATACCCGAGGAGGAAGCGGATTTTTTCACCACCACGGCGCGGGTGGTGCGGCTAATGGTTACTTTGGGGTTTTGCGTCATATATATACTATCGCCGATTGATTTTATCCCCGATGCGACGCCGGTTTTCGGAGTGGTCGACGACCTGCTGCTAGGTGTGGTTTGCCTGCTGTCGGCAATTCGCACGATATACGGAAGGAACAGGGTGACGGATTGGGCGGAACGAAAACTTCCCTTTTAGGGTAGGATTGGTTCACAATCATAAGATTCGCGGATTCTAGACGTTTACGACTTATGAGCTTTACCCACTACTCGTTTTGTGGCATGACCTTCGACGATACGTGTACTATTCACATCCCGCCGCCGGTTCTCGTAAGGATACAGCCGGTTAACAAAAACCCACAAAAAATGTGGAAATACCTCCGTTGTGGCAAGGTATGTCCCGGTTAAAAAATTCGAAAAAAATTTGCGTGGCGCGGATATTTAAGAGACAAGGAAATTGCGCCGCCCGGCTACATACTTTCGATTGATGCCGAACGAAACATGCGAATAACGGCATAAATTGCACGACTAGGCGCTAATATTAAAAAACCGTCAACTTTTCCAACATTACCGAAGAATTAATACACTTGACCAAGTGATTTTTTTCGATATGCTGTGAGTTATCCCAATAAAGCAAATGGGAGCGAAAGTTTTTCATTGACCGTCGAAATTGGGTTAGGCATATTACGAATCATAAAAATAAAACATGACGCTAATCCCACGCCTCACGCCCATTATAAAAACCTTATGTTGTATCATACTACAGTGATAAAAAAGAAACTTCGACTTACCACTTATTAATTGCCGGTTCGTCAAAGAGTGTTTCGCTACGCGTTTGACATAATACAGAAAGCGCTTGCCATCAGGGGTCGATAAACGCACAATTGGCGAATCAAGTGTACGTCTTCGAAAATTGCTTCGGGAAAATTACTCAATTGACCTATGCTTCGTTCCAGGATATACTAATTCATTTCCGGTTATGGAGTGTACGGAGAGGGTTGGCACGATGAAAAAAGCCGAGACTAAAAATTCGTTAAAATCGCTCAAGTTCAAGAACCGGAAATTGGTTCTCTCGTTCATGCGTGCGTCCGGCGCCGTCTCCGTTAACGAAATCTCCCACGCCACTTCGCTCAGCAAGATGACGGTGCACAAAATCATCGACCATTACCTGGCCGAAGGGGTCATCTCCCATTCCGGAAAAGGCGTCTCCACCGAGGAAGGGGGAAAAAAGCCCAATCTCTTTTCCTTCAACGCCTATTCGCGGTTCATCTACGCCATCCGCCTGGGCGGCAATTACCTCTCCACTTCCATTGTCAATTTAAAAGGTGAGATGGTAGTCGGCAAGAAAAGCTATATTCTGGACAATGTATCTTTGGATGATTTGCTCCACCTGATTGGCAAAGCTTTCCGCGAACAGTCTGCCGAAAAGGATTTGCCGGTGGAAAATTGTCTGGCTGCCGTGGTCGGCGCCAATGGCGCCATCGATATCGACAACGGCATTCTCCTCGCTTCCTATTGCAACCCCGATTGGGGGCACAATATCCCGTTGCGGGATCGCATCGGCACTGAACTCCCCGGCAATATTCCCGTCCACATGGACAGTTGGTGGCGGCATCTCGCGCACGGCGAAATGCATTATGCCAAAAACGGCAGTCGCGACCGCTTCTTCCTAATCGGCAATTCGGGTAATTACATTTCCGGCGGATTGGTTCATCATCGGCAGGTTTGCCAGGGCGCGACCGGCATCGCCGGTGAAATCGGCCATCTGATTGTCGCTCCGACCAGCGGTGTGCGCTGCGTATGCGGCGGTATTGGCTGTCTCGAAGCCTTGGTTTCCCCGTCCCGCATCATGCGTTTGGCTGAGGAGCGCCGTCCGATGTTCCCCGATTCGGATATTTTCACTCCTGAGACGGGGACGGTGGGGTTTAGGGAAATCGGTGAAATTGCCGACCAGGGCGATAATCTCGCCCGGCTGCTGCTTGATGAAGTGGCGGGGCATTTCGCCGTGGCTATCAATAATATTGTGCAGATTTGTGACCCGGGGCGGATTGTCCTCTTTGGCGATTATAGTCGGATGGGTAAATATTTTCTCGACACTCTGCACCAGCGTATTGCCGCGCAGAGCATGCATGGTGTGGATAAGCGCACTACTGCCGAGTATTCGACTCTGTCTGACGATCATAGTGTGGTTGGGGCTGCCACTCATATGACTGACCGTCTTTTTGCCAGTGGGTCGTGACTGGGCGGGCAGTGAAATTGTGGTTGTAAGGGGTATTAAAATAGCGGTAAAAGGCGGTTCAATAAAATCCAGCCGAATGGCTGGATTTTATTGAACCGCTATTTTACCACCATTCTATAAACACTTACTCAAAGTTCACGCAACGCCGACGGCAACGGCGTCGGCACCCCCACCACCGGAATCCCCAACCGCTCCGCCTCCGCCTCCGCCTTCTTAAGCCGCACCAAAGTGTCAGGATGCGACGACAATATCGCCGGCGGCGGATTCCGATCCGAATCCTGGATCTGCCGATGCTCCAACTTTTCCGCCAATATCCGGAAAAAACCCGTCGCCCCCGAAATGTTCCCGTAAACCTCCCCCAGCGCGCGAACCGCCTGCAAATCCGCCGCCTCCTCCTGCGCCCGCGAATAACCCGCCATCCCCAAATCGGTAATGTTTCCCGACAATCCCTCCCCGCCCTGCAAACCCAAAGACAACAACATGAGCCACAAAGCCCGCACCAGCCCCTTCACCGCATCCCGATGTTTGATGTGGGACATTTCGTGCGCCAGAACCATCGCCACTTCGTCTTCGCTCTCCAGCAAATCAAGCATGCCCTGAAAAAAAATGATGTTGCCGCCAAACGTCGCGAACGCGTTCACCGTCGGTCCAGAGAAATAAAAAACCTTCACCCCCATGTCCGCCGGCATCTCCAGCGGACCCGCCAGACGCACCGCCAAAGCCCTGAGCGCCGCCTCCTTCGCCGCGCCGGCCGGGTCGTGATCGGCCTGGAGAAAATTCTGCCCCACCAAGGCCTTCTCCCAGCGGAATGGAATCAGGGGCGTCAACCAGGTCGCCGCAAGGTTGATAAGCAGCAGAATCGCCCCCAAACCCAATGCCACCGCCAGGGCGGTCTTGAAAAAACTCCACAACGCATGCTCGGTCGGGCTGTTAATCCCTTCCGCCGGTCGGTGGTTTTCGTAAGTCGGACCGGGGTTCGCAGCCCCGCCCCGATCATTCGGGGATGAGGGCGGTTCCATAAGCGATAATCTCCACGCTACCCGAACCCTTGTTCGACCGGTCCCCGGACAAAATGTTGGCGGTTGAAAACCTGACATTGAAAATGCAGCTGGCGTCAAGCTCCTTCGCCTCCGCCTTCATGCGCACGACCGCCTCCCGCCGGGCCCGCTCCACCACGCTCTCGTAAGCGCCCAAGCTGCCGCCGATCAAATTCTTCAGGCCGGCCAGGGTTTTCTTGAAATAGTCCATCCCCAAAACCACACTCCCGCAAACCAAAACGCTCCGGCAATTGTCCATGGCCGGCGGAGGAAAACGCAAGGCGAACACCAAAACATCCGCCAATTCCGCCTCCCGCCGCCGCAAGGCGCGAAAATGCCGCCGCTCCACCAGGGAACCGGACACATACCCCACCACAATCAGGAACATTACCAAACCCACCGAAAGCAGGAGGTCGAACAACGGCTTGTCCATCTTCATCCCCTCAGAAATTTTGGACCGCTACCGCGGACGTTTCCACATTGACCGGTTCGTCGTCCAGCACCACCGCCGTCCCGTAAGCCATGACCTCGGCCGCCCCGGCGGTGATGGAGGCCGTTCCCAAACGGATGTTGAGAATGGCATTGGCGCCAATACTTTCCGCCTCCTGAATCATCCGGCCGATCGCCTCGTCCCGGCTCTCCCGCAACAGTTCGGTGTAACCCTTCAATTCTCCCCCGACCAAATTCTTCAAGGACGCCATGACGTCCCTGCCCACATGCTTCGCCCGCACCGAACTCCCCTGCACCAGCCCCAAATGCCGCAGAACCTTCCGCCCGGGGACGACCTCCAAACTGCTGAGGAGAACCCCCCTCCCCACGCCGCCGTATTGACGCGCCATTTCCGCTCCCTTTTTCGCCTTGGACAAAACCTGCATACCTGCCGCCGATCGCCACTGTTCGGAACGATGTCCATTCTCCATGCCGCCGGGGACAATTCAATAGCGGCAACCATTTTCCCGCCAAAAAATACGCCGCCACCAATTAAGGGGGCGGCGGGCGGTGGGGGACGTAGTGTGTGGGATATTGGGTGTGATTGTTGGATTGGTTTTTTG
>JAVBRG010000180.1:0-29098 GCA_031548195.1 Planctomycetota bacterium
CCGATAAACGACCGCTACCGAGGCGTTTGCTCCTTGTCTTACGGAGGGGTAGGTTCCGACCCTGATTGGGCGTTTAGTGGGACCACCGAGCGACGGTTTATCGGCCTGGATTCCGGCGAGTTACGCTTCCCCCCGGTTGAACGCTTGCGGCGCCGGAATGACGAGTGGGGTGGAGTCAAGCGTAACAGCGTACGGACTTACGTAACTAAGTTGAGATGCGCCCCTTCGAAACCCCGCAACCAGCCATTCGGCTGGATTTTATGAACCACTTTTTTTAACCACTATTTTACCGCCCTGATACCCCTCACTGCGACTCCTCCCGACCAATCAAATGCCGAATCGCCCTCGCCGCCTTCTCCCTCTCCCCCAACACCCCCGCCCCCCCCACACACCCCCCCTCACAAGTCATCACCTCCACCAAATTCCCCGGACAATTACCCTTCGCATATAACTTCAACCGCTGAATCCCCTGCGGCGACAACCCATTCACACACACCGGCCGCACCTCCACCCCCTCCGCCGCATTCCCCCGCACCGCCTCGGCAACCCCGCCCGTCAAAGCGAAACCACGCGCCAAATCGCTGGGAATCGCCCCGCCAAGCGGCAGATCGTCACAAGAACCCGCCTCGATTCGCATCGCCACAAACAACGCCCCCACCTCCTCGAAAGTCAACACATAATCCACCAGCGGATCCTCCACCCCCTCGTGACGCTTCGCGACACAGGGACCCAGGAAAACCGTAATCGCGTCGGGATCCCGATCCTTGACCATTTCCGCCGCGTAGTGCATGGGAGTGTGGGTGGCGGAAATGAACTTCTGAATCTCCGGCGCATGCCGGCGCGCCATGCGGATGTAAGCGTGGCAGCAGGAGGTGGTCATGAACTTGTCCCCCCGGGCCATGCGCTCGGCGAATTCCTCGGCCTCCAGCCGGGCGGTCTTGTCGGCGCCGAGGGCGACCTCGACGACTTCGTCGAAGCCGATACGCTTGAGGGCGGAAAAAATCTGGCCCATGGTGGCGGGGAACTGCCCGGTTATCGCCGGGGCGGCCAGGGCCACCAGACGCCGACCGCCCTCCTTCAGGAGCCGCAGGACATCGATGATTTGGCTTCTTTCCATCACCGCCCCGAAGGGGCAGGAACGCATGCAGCGGCCGCAACTGGTGCATTTGTCGAAGTCGATTTCGGCGCGACCCTCCTCGTTTTTGTGAATGGCCTTGACGGGACAGTTCTTTTCGCAGGGGACGGTCAGTTGGGTGATGGCCTGGTAGGGGCAGCCCTCGCGGCAGCGGCCGCAATTTTTGCAATTGGCCGGGTCGATTTGCGCCTTTCCGTGTTCGAAATAGATGGCGTTGAATTTGCAGCTGCCGGCGCAATGCCGGGCGACGCAGGACTGGCAGGCGTTGGTGACGAAATAGCGGGCCGGCACGCAACCCCGGCAGGCGATGTCGCAGACGGTGAGGATGGGGGTTTTCGGGCGCTCGCGCACCAGCGCCTTGGCCGCGTAGCGGGAAAGGGGGAGCGTCTCGTCGTCTTCCTGTTCCAATAGGATGCCCATGGCGGCGAGGCAGCTGGAACGGGTGATGGCGCGGTCCTTGTAGATGCAGCAATGGTAGGTGGCGGCCGCTTTCGGGTACATTTCGTAGGGGATTTGATTGACGGCGTTGGGGAAGTCGCCGGAGAGAAACGCCTTGGCGACGCGGATGAGGATTTCCCGCCGCAGACGGTCGGCGTTGTCGGCGGCGGACATGGGCTGGTAGATGCGTGCGCTTAGGGAGAGAGTCATCCGGATTCCTTGTCTGGCGTTGTAAAACGAATCCGCCCGAACCCAAGGTTCCGGCGGATAATAGTGGCCTTTTATAGTGAATGCATTATAACAAAAACCGGGTAGAGGATCGATACACATTTTATGGACAAGCCCCGGCGAATTCCATTCGCCCGGCGAAGGTCAGGTATAAAAGGGGAAGCGATGCATTTCAGCAAAATCCTGGCGGCGCTCTTGATCGCCGCGTCACTACTTTCGGGCCCGGTCGCGGCGGCGGGGACGCTGGTCTATTCGGACCACGAACCGCCGGGGGGAATGCGGACCCGGTTCATCAAGGAGGTTTTCTTCGCCGCCATCGAGAGGGAATCGGGCGGGCGCCTGAAAATCGAGGATCACTGGGATGGTGAGCTGTCCCGCAGCTATGACGCCCTGGTGAACGTCGGGAAAAAAAGGTTGGTCGATATGGCTGTGGTCGTGCCGGAATACACCGCCGCCGAACTGCCGCTGCACCAGATTTTCAAGAGCTTTCCCGTGGGACCGAGCGGAAGCGGGCAGGTCGAATTTTTCCGCCGCGTGGATGCGGAAATCCTGGAATTCCGGAATGAACTGGAGAAGCAGGAAGTGGTCGGCGTATTATTCGCCACCGGATATCCCGTGGCCTTCTTCAGCGCCGGGCCGTTCCACGCCCTGGATGAGGTCAAAGGGGGGAAGTGGCGTTCCGCCAGCTTCTGGCATCGCGATTTTCTCATAAACGCCGGGGCCGTGCCGGTGACCATGCCTTGGGGGGCGGAGGTCACAACCGCCCTTCGGAGCGGAAAGCTGGACGGACTCATGGTCAACGTCGACAGCGGCTACGAAATACAGGCGCACCAAGCCGCTCCCCGGGTATTGTTGTCGAAGGAACTGTGGCTGGGCCACGTCTATATCGTGGCGATGAACAAGCAAACCTGGAACGGCCTTTCGCCAGAGGACCGGGACGCCATCCGCCGCGCCGCCGAGACGGCCTATCGGCGTCTCGGGCAGGCGATGGAGGACGGCTTCGACGCCACCGTGCAAGAGATGCGCAAGGATGGCGCGGATGTCCGTCTTCTCGACTCCGATGCGGTGAAGCGCTGGGAAGCCGTCACCCGCTACCGGGAGGCGCAGGCGGCGTGGGCCAGGGAGCAGGAAGGCAAGGGCGTTAAGGACGTGACGCGGGTCATGGAACAAGTCACCGCCATACATGATGAATTCAGGAAGAAATAGCCGCCGGATTGCATGGTGACCGTTATACCGAACGTCTATTGGAATTGTGAAAATGTAATACGTTTTCACAATTTCAATAGGCGTTCGGTATATCTCCCACCTACCCCCTCCTCCCACGCAGGCCGGCGCGGCAAACAGTTACGTTACCAAAAGGTAGCCAAACAAAGCAAACCTCTGAAAATACATGAATAACCAATAATTATGTCAATTCCCCCGCTTCCGCCCTGGAACACCTCGTTCCCGGGCGGTAACGCTTTTATCGATAAACCAGGCACCGACCGCCAAAACGTTGCTAGGAAGCGTCACACCGGTTTGGTAAGTTGTTATAGCAAAGCAGGTTAATGGATGTACGGTTCGCGTTGACCCCATGTGGCAGTATTATTGCTATGGTTATAACGATTAAGTGGGTATAATTGCGCCAGCGCTGACCTGCCCGGTCCGAAGCTTTATCTACCGAAGCGAACAGATATCCCGTTCAGACGGGGCGGTCAGGGTATGATTGGAGCAAAGAGCAGGTGCTCGCTACTGGCGTCAGGCTGGAATGTGTTTACCGGCAATTTTGCCGTTGGTAATGAATTCATCTTTGAGGAGAGGGGCGATGTCAATGCAACCCAAGGTGTGGCGGAAGGCGAAGCGGCGCGGGTCGGCGATGCTGATTACGATAATTCTGTCCTTGGCGATGGCGTCGGTGGTGATGTACGCGGTGTCCGACACCATGAGCGCCAATAAAAGCGCCCAGCGCGAGGATAATTACGCGCGGGCGCTGGCGGCGGCCGAATACGGCGCTGAACTGGCTATAACGGAAATCGGCAAGGATTTGATCAAGGACGGCGACAATGACACTTCGCTGGTCCTCGGAGACTTCGTGGTCGGCGAGAACAACGGCGCCAAAACCCTGTTCCGCGATAAGACCAGGCAGGCGGTGGAACAGCGCCGCATCGCGGGCAAATTCGACAACCAGGACTTTCGCGTCCGGGTGCGTTCGGCGCGCCAGGTTTATGGCCATCCCGACGACACCCTTGCCGAAGACCTGATTCGCCGCGGCTGGTTGAGCGCACCGGAAAACGCCGAAATTCCCCTCGGCGAAATCAGGGCCTACCAGTTCCAGGATATCTACGAAATCACCTCCAGCGCCCAGGACGCCCGGATAACCCATCTCGACAACGTCTCCAGCGAATACCACACCCGCCCGGTCATCCAGGCGGTGGTGAAGTACGACTACGCCTCGCCCCTGGACGACCTCTTGAACAAATTGGGCGTCATCCATCAGGAAGACGCGGCTCGGATGCAAGTCTCGGGCGGCTATAACCAACAGGTGGACTGGGACGGCATAGGCAACAAGCGGCACGAATATTTCGGGAACGCTGCCTATACGGCGGCGGATTACGAAACCGTCGGCGTGGGCGAGGCGCCGATGAAAGCGGTTTACAACCTGGCGGTGTCGGGCGAGGACCACAACCTGGTCAAGCGTTTCGTCAGCAGCGTGGTCGCGAACCGGATTATCGTTCCCTGGAAGCTGAAGACCAACGAGCAACAGTATTTCGGCGCCCGAAGCGGCTTCTGGAACGGCGGCTCCCTCACCCTCAACTACCGCCACCCCGACAACCGCGAAGCGGAAGACAACGTTCTGAATCTCAATAACGCCGCCAAGGGCTGGGTAAGGAAAACCGCCAATCCCTATCGCCCCGCCTCCTACAAAGTGGGCGCCGACGATATCGATCGCGACATGTGGATCCGCGACGAAACCAATCCGGTCTACGACAGCTACCTGCTGGGCGGCAAGACCAGCGGTTCAGGGGCCGGCCTCTCCATTACGCTTGACGAAGCCGCCCCCGGCGT
The DNA here is from genome assembly GCA_031548195.1 of Planctomycetota bacterium. Taxonomy (GTDB): domain Bacteria; phylum Planctomycetota; class SZUA-567; order SZUA-567; family SZUA-567; genus JAJBSZ01. Next base: position 4,847 of record JAVBRG010000180.1, read on the forward strand.
CACCACCGGCGTCAAGGGCCGTATCGCCGAAACCAAGGTGGAAATGCACCAGGCGCCCTACCAGATCAAATACAAATCGCCCAGCAAAGGCGGGGCGTTCAAGATCGTCCTGGGGGCTTATGAAGATTTGCGGAATCTGTACATCGCCCGCGAAGGCGATCTCAACAATCACAAAGCCGGTCACCAGGTTTACGTCGGCCAATACACCAAGGACGCCCGGGTCAGTGCCATGATGGTCGACAACACCCTGCCGCTGTACCAGGGCAGCAAGGTCCGCCCCCAAACCGTCCAAACCGTCCGCAACGCCGAAAACCAGATTCTGGTCCGCCTCTACGAACGCGTGGAGGACGGGAAAAAGGTTTATTACAAATATCCCCACCTGGATTCCTACGAATTCGACGTTATGCCGACCATGAGCGTCGGGATGTTGAATAAAGGCATGATTGTTCCTTCGGCGGAGGCCCTGAAGGAATTGGACTATCTTATCCAGAACAATTTGGACACCAATATAACCGAAGCCATTTTAGCCCAAACCAGCCCCGATCTAAGCAAAGCCTGGGCCCGGGACAAAGAGGGCAATTGGTATTACGGCGGCAACTATAGCTCGTACACCTTTGTCACTGTGGACGCCAACGGCGACCGCCGAGCCTACTGGTTGAAATACGATTTGGTTAACAGGAAGCTCCTTTATACCCTGGATAAATCCAAACCGGATGCCGAGTCCACCGCGGTGACCAAGACCTCGTACTTCAAGTATTATTTCTACAATATCGCCTTTACCCCTTCGGACCGGGTGATTCAGTCCGGTTCGAAATGGACCGGTTATTACGTCTGGGCGCACGGCGGCTACCATTGCTTTGTCAACGGCAGCGATTTCACCGCCATCCACCAGGGCCAGAGAAAGAATTTCCGCATGGCCCTGGACAAGGACGGCAGCAAAACCTCCAGCGGCTTCGTCCTCTACGGCAACATGTACGGCTTCGGCAACATGAACCCCGACCTGGATATGCTGGTTCCGCCGGAACGTGAGGAGGAGGAAACGGACGAGCAGTTCGCCAAACGGACGGCCGATTACGAAGCGAAGAAAGCCCTCTACACGAAACGCCTCGAAGGCGTCATCCAAGCCACCATGGGCCGCCCGTTCCTGTGGCAGGAGCTGATCGGCTACTCTGTCGCCAAACGCGGGGACAGCAAGGAAAACACCACCCACCTCAATGAACCCGACGTCATCGGCAACAATGTCAAGGCCGGCGCCGACAAGGACGATATGCGCACCTATTTCCGCCTGGTCGACGGCCAGCGGGTGCCGGTGGGCTTTGACGAACTCTACCAGGCCATCAACCCCCAAACCCTGCAATGGGAAACGCACCCCCTGGCCGGAAAGTACCCCGGCGACAATTTGGCCGATCCCGTCGACCCGGTCAACAACTACCTGCAGGATCGCCACGACCCCATCCGGGTCTTCGAGCCCGCCAACGCCAATTGGGAAAAGGGCCGGCTCGCGGATTACGGCAAACCCGTCGACGAGACCAACACCGAGGACATCAAAGCCTATTACACGATGGACGATTTCCTCTACGACGTCGACTTCGGCAAGGACGAATACGGCAACCCCATCATCAGGAAGGCCGTCAACATCCTCGTCGGTTACGAGGACCAGATTACCGCCGGCTCCGACTACGACTACGGCGACCTGATGTTCACCATCTACATCGCGCCGGAGGTCAAGGGTTCCACCAGCGTCGACATCGTCTCCGGCTCGGCCCAGCAGTGGTGGGAACGGGATGAACGCGAGGGCCTCACCGGCCGCCTCTCCCACATGCCGGTCACCGTCAACGACAACTCGCTCCTTAACCCCGCCCCGGTCCCGGGAGCGCCAACCCAATCCATCCTCGCCGCGAATTTCCAGCGGTTGGGCTGCCTCGCCAATCTGGCCGATGAAAAGGAAATCTCCGACCTCAAGTCGCAATTCTGGTCCATGCGGGATCTCGACCCGGGGAAATACACCACCTTCCCCCGGGCGACGTTCACCTTCGTCGACGGTTACTCCAACGGCAAACTTGACGCCAGCCCGAAGGAGGCCAGGGCCTGGATTGAGGAATGCGAAAAACTGGGCGTCAAGGCGCCATTCTACTTCACCGAGGACGATCTTATCGATTCCGTGCAGTGGGTTCTGGCCGACCAAAAGAGCTACGACGAACACGGCGAAGACTATTTCGACAAGCTCACGGGAAAGATCAAGCGAGACGTGGTAATCAAAAAGATCCTCGACGACAACCAGGATTACGACCTCCAGTACATCGATTACCGCTGGTACAAGGAGGAAGTCAATCCCGACGCCGATCCGGAAGCGGCTGGAGAACCGGCCAAGATTCGGGTCAGACTGAAGAACCGCACCGAAATGACGGCGGACGCCCCGTCCTCCCTCGCGGTTACCCAGGACGAAATCCTGGTCCGGCGGATTGCCTCGCACGTCGTCGGCTCGGAAACGCTCAGCGTCCTCGGCGTCAAGACCCGGGAATACTCGCCCATCCCGATGGAGGACGGCACCATCAAGCCGGTAGAAACGGCCAAAGCCTTCCTGCCCGGCGAACCCCGGCTGGCCTATGACGCCGCAACGCCCCTCAACGGCAACCATCCCTACGACGGAGGCGACCAGCCGGCCACCATCCAGACCCGTCAGGACGAAATGGCATTCACCGACCTGGACGGCACTGGAAAACCCCGTAAGGGCAAGGTCCTCGACTTCCTGGCCGACGACCCCTCCCTCGCCGTGAAGAAAATGTACAGCGACTACTTCGACGTCAACGCCCGCAAACTCGATGGCAGCACCTTCCATGCCGGCACGGACATCTTCCGCGATCTGGAAAACCGCGCGAAAATGTGGAAGAAATACGGCATGAAGGACAAACGCTTCGTCATCGGCTACCACCGCGGCGGCAACGACCCCAAATTCCTGGAAAACGTCCCCGGCGCCAGCGAATCCTCCTATCTACAGGATCGCTACGAAGTCGTCTCCCTTGGCAAACTGGGCTGGAACCCATACCGTTCCACCCGGCAGGACGGCGGGGAAGCCTCCTTCCTGGCCGACAACCTGCAACCCAAAACCTCCCCGGACAGCCCGGACACCTTCGCCTACGAATTCAAGTACGGCACCGCGAACATCCCCGGAAACACCGTCTGCCCGTACCCGGACACCCCGGAAAAACTGGAAGACTATTTCCGGCTGGAAAGCGGCAAATACGGTTCGGAAGACGGCTCCGGAGTGCCGAACTTCCTCTTCGACCAGCCTATCGACGGAGCCGGGGCCATGGTCGTCAACGGCAACCTGATCGTCCGCGACACCTTCGCCTACCACGGGGTCCTGGTCGTCACCGGCGACGTCATCATCGATCCGCTCCTGAAGGTGGACCAGTTCGTCTGGTCCACGGACGGCTGGCCGCTGGACAAGTACGGGAATTCGTTGCGTCCGGTCGAGGGCAAGCAGGACGAAAGCTACGCGACCTATGAGGATCCCAAATTCGACGTCGGCACGAACTGGGGCTATTATCCCGCCGCCAGCGCGACGAATCTCGTGTCGGAAATAAGGGACGAGAACGGCGACGTCGTGACCATCATCGACGCGAACGGCAACCGGGTCCCCGAGCTGGCCCGCCCCCTGCGCCGGTCGGAATACCGTGGCGAGCTGATTGTTCAGGGTCAGCTAATCGTCAAGGGCCGCATTTTCACCAAGGCGGTGACAGTGGACAAGACCGACGAGTCGACCGGCGAAAAGACCACGAAAACCTACCGCGGCGTCCTGAACGCCTTCTGGTCCAAGGATGCGGTGGAGACCACCGCCGGCATCTGGTCCATCGGCGAAAACCTCATTCAGCGCATTTCCTGGACCAACAATGACAACATCAACGTCCAGCCCATCTGGGAGGATCGCATCGAAACGCCCGGCGATTTCGAAAAATAAGCGCTTGGGGACCGCCTCCCCGGATTACCGGGCACCCCTAAAAATTGCCATTTTGCCAGCAGACGAGGAATGGCGCAGGGGCAGCGTTTTGTAACACGCGGTGGCGGTTTGTGTAACAAAACGCTGGAGCAAAGCCCTGACGAAGTATCCGGGCAAAAGAGCATTTTTAAAGCTGCCCTACCGTCAAACCGAACTTCATGCGGCATTTGCGGGGTGATTCCCGCAAATGCCGCTTTGTTTCATTCACTCCTCTCCTCCCTGGACCGGTCCCGGTAAACGCTTGGCGACACCCCGGCGTAACGGGTGAAAATCGCCGAAAAACGGTCCAGGGTGCGGAACCCGGACAAGCCCGCGACGCGTTTGGCCGAAGCCTCCCCTTCCCTGAACAGCCGCTTCGCCAGGTTGATCCGCGCGCGGTGAATCTCCTCCAAAATGGTGCGTCCCAGCTGATCCTTGAAGCGCCGCTCGAGATTGCGGCGCGAGGTGAAGAGTTTGTCGGCGACTTCGCCGGCGGACAGGTTCATGCCCGCGTTCTGGCGGATGAAGGCGACGGCCTCCACCACCATGGCGTCCCGGGCGGTGGTGACGGCGGAGGAGGCGCGTTCGACCAGGGGGTAAGGTTTGATGCGCAGTTCCGGGGCTTCCGAAATCACCCCGCGCATGAGCTGGTCGAGGCGTTCGGCGGCGCGATAGCCGATTTCCTGGCGGTTGAAGGGAATCGACGACATCGGCGGCGTGGACAATTCGCAGAGCAGCTCCTCGTTGTCGACGCTGACCAGGGCGACGTCTTCGGGGATGCGGATGCCGGCGAGGCGGGCGGCGCCGACGACGTTCATGCCGATGGTGTCGTTGGCGGCCATGAGTCCGATGGGGAAGCGCTGGCGGGAGAGGAATTGCGCCAGGGCCCGGGAATATTCCGGCGTGTACCACCAGTTGTATTTGCGGCGGAAGACGGCGAGTTTGCCGGTCCGCGCGGCGCGGGTGGCCTGGTCGAAGCCGGCGAGGCGCTCGTCGGACCAGGTCGAGCCTTTGGCGGCGCAGAAGACGAAACGTTCCAGGCCGTTCAGGACCAGGTGGCTTCCCCCGACGCGGCCGATTTCCGGATTGTCGTTGGTGACGAGGGAGAGGCGGGGGTCGAGGATGGCGCCGGAGGTGTCGACGACGGGGATGCCGGAGGCGGTGAGTTTTTCGATGTCGCCCGGCGTCTCCACCGCGGCGATGATACCGTCCCCCTGCCAGGAGTGGTAATCGGAAATGCGGTACATCGGCCAGTAGGCGCCGAACAGTTCCCAATCGCCGTGGTTTCTGGCATAGCGGATGATGCCGTTGGCCATGCCCTGGTGGTGGACCAGGGCCATGTTGAAGTAAAGGGCGACGCGAAAACTCTGGGGCATTATGCCTCCCGGCGGCAAGGAAATTCCGGGCCGTGAACGCCGAAATTTGTCTTGTCGCAAAATGCTGGTGTTTTTTCGTAAAATTGGCCATGCAATTAATCGAGGCATGAATTATACTGAACGCACAATGTAGAGGCAATTCACAAAATGCCGTTGCGGAAAAGCTTTGCCCCTCTACTGGAAAAATACGGAAAAACGGCTAATTTTTGCCGCCCCCAGCTAAAACCCCTCTGAAACTTTGCATCGACCCCATGCTCGATGTTCCCGACTTAACGCGACTCCTAAACACTCTTACCACCGTCCCAGTGTTTCTGCCCATGCAAAATAATATCGGCGTGTGCCGTGTCGTAGCGGCGCATGCGGTTTATGTCAAGACAATAGGATCTTGACCGGCTCTTTCTTTTTCCCGGGAGGAAATATGAAAAAAATCGTCGTCGTCTTCGCCATCGCCCTGGCCCTGACCCTTGCCTTCGCGCCTCTCGCCAGCGCCGGCGAGAAGAAAATCCGCATCGGTTTCTGCATGTCCAGTCTCGACACCTTCCTCAGCTCCATGGCCGACGCCGCCATGAAGGAGGCCGCCAAAAACCCGAACATCGAAATCACCCTCATGGACGCCCAGGACGACAACGTCCGTCAAGTGGACCAGGTCAACACCTTCCTCGGCGACGGCGTCGACGTGCTGCTGATTTGCATCGTCGAAACAAACGCCGCGCCCGGCATCGCCCAGGCCGCCGCCAAGCGCAACGTCCCCATCGTCTGGGTCAACCGGAACCCCTTCTATCAGAGGGAAATTCCCCCGAACAACTTCACCCTGTCCTCAAACTCGATTCTCGAAGGCGCGGTCGGCGCCGAATACCTCGCCAAAAAGCTGGGCGGCAAGGGCAACATCATCATCCTGCAGGGCACCCTCGGCCACGAAGCCGCCAACAACCGCACCGAAGGCGTCCGCAACACCCTCCGCGACAAATTCCCCGAAATGAACATCCTCGCCGAGGAAACCGGCAACTGGTTCCGGGACCAAGGCATGACCGTCACCGAGAATCTCATCACCGCCTACGGCGACAAGATCAACGGCGTTTGTTCCAACAACGATGAAATGGCCCTCGGCGCCCTTCTCGCCCTCCGCCAGTACGGCATGAACGACGTGGTCGTCGTCGGCGTCGACGGCACCAACGACGGCATCGCCTCGGTCGAAAGTCCGAACGGCCTGAACGCCACCGCCTATCAGGACCCGATTGCCCAGGGCGCCGGCAGCGTCAAGCTGATCGAGAAGATCATGGCCGGCGAAAAGGTCCCCACCAAGACCCAGCTTCCGGTCGAACTCATCACCCGCGAAAACGTCAAGGAGATGAAGAAGAAGCTCGGCAAATAAACCGGTCCCCCTCACAGGGAGAGAGGTCCCGAGGGCGCCCGCCCCCGGCCGTCCTCCCTGACCCGGTGGCGCATAACCGGCGGGTCCGGGCATAAGGCGGCGCTCCACCCCCCGATCCTGAACAAGGCGTCTGCCGCCACGGCAGACGCCTTGTTGTTGCGTGCAGTGCCTTCTTAACCATCCCGGGCCGGTTCCCGGCCGGGGCGAAAAGAATGGCGGCTCATTTCAACTTGAACAGCTTCTCCGCATTTCCATGCGCGATTTTCTCCCTGTTTTCGCGGCTGATCGGCGCGTTCTCCAGAAACGCCCTGGCTCCGGCATGGGGATAATAGGGATAATCCACCGAATAAATTATCCGGTCCGCCCCCAGCGTTTCCAGGGCGAATTGAAGCTGGGGCAGGTTGAACATGCCGCTTGGGGTGATGTAGACGTTGTTCAACAGATAATGCTTGAAATCGTGCTGCATCGGCGAAGCCGAAGCCGGAAAAAACGTATTGATCCTTTCCATATAAAAAGGCAGCAATTCGCCCCAGTGCCCGGTAATCACCTGTAAGTTCGGGTAGCGGTCAAAAACTCCCGCGAAAATCAAACGCAGCACATGCACCCCCACCTCGTAATGCCAACCCATCCCGGCGGAGGCGAAACGCGCCGCGAAGGCGGGATCTTCATGGTGGTAATAGGCATCGCGCACCTCTTTTTTCACAATGGTGGGATGAAGATAGAGGGGAACGTCCAGCTCGGCGGCGGTCGCGAAAAAGACTTCGAAGTCGGGATCGTCCAGAAAACGGCCATGGGCGGTGCCGTTGATCATGGCGCCTTTGAAACCCAATTCAGTCACGCAACGCCGCAATTCCTCGGCTGCCGCGGCGGGGTCGGACAACGGCAGGGTGGCGAAACCGTAGAAGCGGCCGGGATACGCCGCTATCGCTTCGGCGAGCTGGTCGTTCGCCTGTCGCGCCAGTTCGACGGCGAGGGGCGAGGGGAGCAACTCGGTGGCGGGCGAGTTATAGGAGAGGATCTGCACATCGATGCCGTGGGCGTCCATATCCGCAATTCTCCCGGCGCCGATGTCGAACAGTTGCCCCGGTTTCATGGTCTGCCGCGAGCCGAAGTCGGCGGCGAAAGCCTTGGCGTGACCTGGCGCGATCCGTTCTATTTCCTCCCGGGTGGCCGCGGTTATGGCGGCATTGAGAAAATGCTCCTCGATGGTGATTATCTTCAGTCTTTCCGGATTGCCCGCTGCCGTGTTTTCCTGCCCGCCGGCCGCCACCGCCACGGCCGCAAGAAATAATCCGGCCGCCAATGTCCTGATAATGCGCATCGCTTTCTCCTCGTCCCTTCATAAGCCGAGTATCGCCTCGATCTCGATGGAGATTTCCGGCGAAAACAGTTTGTTCACCTCGTGGGGAGGCAGCTATTCCGCAAACCCGGGATAGACATGCGTGTAGGTCGCCACTTGGCGATAGAAGCCCCGGGTCAGTTTGATGCTCGGGGTATGCTCCAGATCGGAGGTTAGCTCCCGGGCGTAGGTGGAATCGTTAATCGCTTCCATGAATCCGTTGTACGACTGCCACTGGCTTACGTTCACGATTTGAAAGGCGCTGTCGGGCAGCACGGAGCGGTAAAGGGTGGAGCCGATGGCGGCGGGCATTTGTCCCATGATTTTGGAGCGTCTGCGCCAATCCGCGACAAAGGGTCCGACGTCCTCGGCCCGCATCTGCATCAGGTTGATGAACACGAACGGGGACTCCGGCGACTTGATTTCGGCGTTTCTCGGCGCGCGTTCCAGCGGAGCGCCTTCAAGCGTCACGGGTTGCCTATCGTCGCCGGGGAACGTTCCCGCATACTCGTTCACGGACCATGCCGCCGGACGATAGAAGCCCCTTTCCAGCTTGACGCTCGCGGCATGGCCGAGATCCTCCGAAATGCGCTGGGCGTAGGCGGGATGGTTGAACGCGTCCCGCCATGCGTCGTACGACTGCCATTGGGCGACGTTGATGATCTGGTAGCGGGCGTCGGCCAGGAGCGAACGGTAGAGGGTCGCGGTGATGTAACCCGGCATTTGCCCCATGATTTTCGAACGTTCGTTCCAATCTTCGACAAAACGGTCGATGTCCTGGGGCGATATTTCCATGAGATTGATGAAAACGACCGGAGCTTCGGGGTTCACGATTCCGGAACTTTCCGCGGCCCGCGCCGCCCCGGGCTGGCAGGCCCCAAGCAGCACGGCGAACGCCAGGCGGATAAGCAGCTGTTTCATGTTGGTATTCTCCATTCCATTCCGCTGGGGGGCAGCTCAAAAAATGCTCTTTTGCCCGGATACTTCGTCAGGGCTTTGCTCCAGCGTTTTGTAACACAAACCACCACCGCGTGTTACAAAACGCTGCCACTACGCCCTTCCTCGTCTGCGGGCAAAATAGCAATTTTCGAGGTGCCCTGAGGTGAATCCGTGGCAGCGCCCCGCTACAAATCACCCTGGTCGGACTTGCCGTTGCGGTCGACCTTGATCCGGTCCGGAACCAGGCGGATTACCAGGATGTCGGGATTGTCCGGGGTTTGATAAAGCGCTTTCATCCAGTCGGCCCAAAGCGCTTTGGGGAGGGAGGGGTCGTTCATTTCCTCGATGACACCGGTGTACAGCACGGAGGATCCGCTGGACAGATCCAGGTAATAGGCGGAGGCCTTGGGGTTGTTGCGGAATTGTTTCACTTTGCCGCTCTTTTTCGAAGTGAGGAAGTACAGGGAGGTTTTGCCGTCACGGACCATGGGAAATTTGTTTCCCTTGTGTAGATTCGCCACGATTCGGGACTGGGGATAGCCTTCGGCGTCGACCGTGCTCAAGGTCACGTAGTCAATCTTGCCGACAATTTCGGCGCCGCGATTACTTAGCGAGGGCGGCGCCTTCTCGCCCGACCAGGCGGGGGCAATGCCGAAAGTCAACAGAACCGCGCCGATTACCAATAACGTTTGCATGATGTTCTCCAGTGGTTGTTTAAAGAAATACTCCAAGCGCTCGTTTCGCATAAAGAATGCCCGGCTACGGTATTGTACCTTACGGTACAATGCACTACCGCGCCGCCAGCCGCATCACTATCGCCGGATAACGGTCGCCGACAATCGCCTCGGGCGCGAAGGCCCGGTCCAGCGCCGCCAGTTCGTCGGAGGTGAAGTCAATCTCCGGCACCTCGAGGTTCTCGGGCACGCGGGAGCGGCGGCTCATGCCGATTAACGGTAAAATGTCGTCACCTCTCGTCAGTAGCCAGGCGACCGCCAGTTGCGCCGGCGTGCGGCCCTTGGCCGCGGCCAGGTCCTTCAGGACCTCCACGGTCTTCAGGTTGTGCCGAAGATTCTCGCCCTGGGTCCGGGGGACGACGTAGTGGGGATTCTCGTTCCTCGGTTCCCCGGTCATCGTTCCGGTGAGGAGACCGTCGGCGAGCACGCGATAGGGGACGACGGCAATCCCCAGCTCCCGCGCCGTCGGCAGGATCTCGGCTTCAATGAACCGGCAGGCCAGCGAATACTCGATTTCCAGGGCCGCGACCGGATGAATGGCGTGGGCCAGGCGCAGATGCTTCGCTCCCACCTCCGATACGCCGAGATGGCGGACCTTCCCTTCCTTAATCAGGTCGACGATGGCGCCAATCGTCTCCTCGTACGGCACCTCCGGGTCGACGCGGCAGGGTTGATAGAGGTCGATTGCTTCCACCCCGAGACGCTGGAGGGAATACGCGGCGAAGTTTTTCACCGCCTTCGGCCGGCCGTCCACGCCGACGAAAGCCCCGGACGGCGCGAACATGGCGCCGCACTTCACACTGAGGAAAGCCTGGTCGCGCCGGCCCTTGATGGCCTGTCCGACCAGATGTTCCGCCCGCCCCATGCCGTAGAAGTCGGCGAGGTCCAGGTAATTGATGCCCGCGTCCAGGACCGCCTGAATGGTCGCGATGCATTCCCGGTCGTCGCGCGGCTGCTTCGCCGCCATCTGCATGCTGCCGAACCCCAAGCGCGACACCTGCGGTCCGTTTTTCCCCAAACTGATCGTTTTCATGGTTTTCCCCCTGGGTGAAGCGGGCAGTTTGCCCCCGGCGGCGCCCGGTCCGCCCCCGCCCTTGGCCCCGCCGCCGGGAGGGGACGCGGCCGGAATCAAGAAAAGGGTGGACAAAATCATTATTGACTTGTATAATGACATTATGAATTATATAACATACTAATAGTTATGCAAGTAATATTTATATAAAGGAGGAAAAAAAATGCGTAACGCCACCCACCGCCGCGCGGGCATGCTGCTCACGAAAGCCGCAAGTCTTTTCTCCGCAACCAATAGCGAGGTCCTCGGCCGGTTCGGGCTTACCCCCGTGTCCTGGGGGGTTTTGCACAGAATCATGCACACCCCCGGCCAATCCACCCACGCGCTGGCGGAAATGTGCCTGCAGACCGACCAGTCGCTCGGGCAGATCGTGGTTAAACTGGCGAAACAGGGCCTGGTGAAACGCACCCCCACTTTTGGGCGCGCCATCATTCACGAAATCACCGAAAAGGGGAGGGGCGTCCTGGCCGAGGCCGAACCGCTCATGGACAGGAGTATCCGCGACTTCTTTTCCGATCTCGGCAAGAACGAGGCGCTCGCCTTGTCCGAGCTGCTGGAGCGGATCGTCATGAAGAAGGGGAATGAAAGGCTCAAGCAATCCATCGTGGAGTTCAACAAGACGGTTTGATGTCTTGGGGGGCCGGCGCCGTGCCGGGGAAAGATTGGGGCGGATCCGACAGCGGATATCGGCTTGTCACCATAATGTCGCCGGGATTTCGATAAAAGCGTGGCCCGGCCCGCTACGGCAATTCCGACTCCAAACGCCTTGCCTCGCGGGCATAGGGCGAACCTTCCGGCGCCGCCGCCAGAATCGCCGCCGCCGCTTCCCGCGTGCCCCGGACATGCCGCGCCAGGGCCGCCCGGTTTTCCTCCGAGGCGTCCATCCGCCCGGCCCGGGCGTAATAGGCGGCCAAAGCCTGGTGCAGATTGGCCAGGTTCAATAATGCCGCGAAATAGTCGTCCCCCGGCCGCACCTTGGCGAACCGCGCCGCCTCCTCCGCCTTATCCTTGGCCTTGGTGAAATCCTGCTCGGCCTGATCGAACTGGCGGAGATTAATCCGCAACAGCCCCAGGTCGTTCCAGGCCGCGACGAAGTCGCCGTCCAGATCCAGGGCCCGCCGCAAATCCCGTTCCGCCTCGGCGTAGGCGCCGTTGGCGCGGCGGACCACGCTGCGGAGATACCAGAGGAACTTGTTCTCCGGCGCCGCCGTTATTCCCCCGCTTAAAAGGGAGTACAGCTCCTCGGAATCCTTGACCGAGGGCACGAAGGCGGGAGGGGGGCCGTTCAGGTGGACCGACTGCTTTTGGGCTTGTTCGGCTTCCAGCTTGTTCCAGAGCGCTGCCGCCTGAAAGCGGGCGGCGTCGCCCTTTTGTTCCAGGAAGCGGTAATCCTTTTTCAGGAAGCTGGTCTCAAGCTGCGACTGTTGATGCGCGTCCTGGGCGATTTCCCTGACAGGGGCGGTGCATTCGGCGATAGGCCGGTAGTCGCGGACCGGATCGTAATCGGCGGCTTCCAGCCGTGTTTTGGCGATTTTCAACAAGGCGTCGAGGGGGAGGAGAATGCCGTCGTACTTCGCGGGGCGGAGGGTGGAGTCGAGTTTGCGATCCTTCACCGCCTGCAGGGCGTCCTGCGCCTGCTGGACCAGGGAGGCGGGGGTAGGGGCCTGGAGCCGGGTTTTGTTGCCGAGGCCCAGATAGCGGTAGAGGTAGCCCCCGACCGCGATACTGGCGACGAAGGCGATTATCAAACCGCGGCCGAATCCGGATGGGGTGACGGTCATGGATTAATCCTTTGCATTGCCCTGCCCAATCCTGAAATGGCCCGCAGCCGATTCACTCCGGTTTGTCATCCTCGCCCGGCAGGCGGACCAGATGGTCGGTCATGACGATTTCCACCCGGCGGTTGGCGGCGGGCTTGTAGGGGTCGCGGGGTTCGTTGTTGCTGGAACTGGAGAGGCGGAAACGGGCTTCCGGTATGCCGCATTCGTCGACCAGGTAGCGCATGGCGGCTTCGGCGCGCTGGAAGCCCAGGTTCCAGGTGTTTTCGGCCTGATTGGCGGTTTTCTCGGTGTGGCCGGTGATTTCGACGCGATTATTGAAGCCGCGCAGATCCGGGGCGATGTCGTGCTGGAGGATGCGTTGGGCCCGGGGGGAGAGGTCGGCCGAACCGGGCAGGAAAAACTCGTCGCCGCCGATAACCATTTTCTGCCGGCCTTCCTCGATGATGGTCGACACTTCGGATCGCTTGCCCGGCGGGCCCCGGCGAAGGGTGTTGAGTTCGTTCTGGCTGACTTGCTGCGGCTTGACCGCCGGTTTGGGGGCGGGAGCCGGGGGAAGGCCGAGCATGACCTGGCGGATGGCGTTCATGGTCGCCGCCAGCTTGGGGCGTTTCGGTTCCGACAGGGCGAACAGGAGCACAAACACCGTCAACAATAGGGACATCAGGTCGGAGTAGGTGGTGATGGCGGCAAAGGCGGTCATGGACACGCCGGCCTTTTTCTTCTTTTTTCCCGCCATGGCGGTTTCTCCAGGTGGTTCCGCTAAGACGCCGGTAGGTTCTAGTGCTCCGTACATTTAGGCTTTACGGGGCACCAGAAGTAACTCTACAACGCGACATTTGCGGGAACCGCATCCGCAAATGCCGCATGAAGTTAGGGTTATCGGCTACTCAAGGGGCGGTGGCGAAAAACCACTCGCAATTCCCTTTACCAGGCAACCTTTTGATCACACGACTGTTGTGGAGGCGGTTCCCACAACAGTCGCGTAGTAGACGTAATCTATAAGCCTATTTTTCCGCTTCCTTCTTCCAGCCGGCGAGGAAACTCCGCAATTTCTGTTCGACAATCCTGGGGTTGTCGCCTTCCTGCATGGCGATGACGCCCTTCACGATGATGTTTTTGACCAATACCTCGTCGGCGGTGCGCATGATCAGCTTGTCGGTCGGGGGACCGATGATCCAGGAAGCGATCAGGGAACCATAGAAGGTGGTGAGGAGCGCCACGGCAATCCCCATAATCAGGGCGTTGGGGTCTTCGACCCCGCCTTTGACCATTTTGACCAGGCCGATGACCGTGCCCATGGCGCCCCAGCTGGGCGCGGCGCCGCGGGTGAACTCGAGGCCCTGGCGGTTTTCCTCGTGACGGCGTTCGATATTGTCGATTTTGGTGTTCATGATGGCGGTGATCATTTCGCCGTCGACGCCGTCGACCGCCATTTGCAGGCCCTGGCGCAGGAAGGGATCGGGTTCCGATTCGATGACCGACTCGAGGGAGAGGATGCCGTCGCGGCGGGCGACCTCGGAAAAGCCGACGATCTTCTTGATGACCGGTTCGGGGTCGTAATTGGCGCTCTTGAAGGCGAGCAGGAAGATTCGCGGCAGTTTTACCAGTTTGTCCATCGGGACCGAAATCAGGAGCATGGTCAGGCAGCCGCCGAAAACCAGCCCGACCGAGGGCAGATCGAAGTATGACATCACCTCCCAATTGCAGGCGACGCCGAAAATGGCCACGACACCCACGACAAAGCCGATGATGGTTCCGAAGTCCATACTCTTCCCGTCTGTATATGCCGGTGACGAAGTGGAGTTGTGTAAATATTTTCCACAAATTCAATAGGCGTTCGGTATAAATGCAAGTAAAAAGGAACTCACTTCTTCAACAAATCCACCCCTTCCGGCATGTCGAAATATTTGCCGATGATCCGTTCGTAGAAATCGTAATTGCGGTTGTACAGCTTCTTGCCGGCGTCGTCGGCGGTCTGCAAATACGCCTCGTACACCCGGCGCCAATTGGTCCGGTCGTTCTGGTCGGTGTAGACCAGCCCCTTCTCGCGGCCTTCCTTCGAGCGTTTCCGCCAGTCCCAGCGGACCGACATGAAGGCGGCGACGATGGTCTCGGAATTCATCACGTCCATGCCGGCGGACATTTTCGAGGTGTCCCAGCGGAAGTCGGAAATCAGGTAGGTCAGCTGCCGCTCGCGGAGGCGCTGGCGGATGAAGCAGGTCGGGAGGGCCATTCTGCCGTCCTCCGGCCGGCTTCTGGGGTTCCAGGAAAACGCCAGCAGTCCCGACGCCGGGATGATGACAATCACCGGGCTAATCCGCAAATCGACCCGGTTCGCCTTCTTTTTCGAAGGCACCAGCACCTCCAGGAACACCCCCGGGTCCCTCCGCTCGATGTCCGCCAGTTCCCTGAGAATCGAGGCCCGGTCGTTCACCGCGTCCGTGTTCACCTGGAAGGACTCCCGCATCACCATCGGCATGAAGCGCTCCTTCAGGTTGGCGAGGAGCCGGCCGATTTTGCGGATTTGCCCGCATTCCCTGGAAATGAGGAATTCGGCGGTCGGATTCGGCAGTTCCCCCGACGAGAAGCGGTCTTCCGTTTCCTGGATGGTCTCGGCGAGAATGGCCATGGTGTGGCCGGTGATTTTGGTTCGCAGCGAAGTCAATTTGGTCAGTTCCACCCGCACCGCCTGCCGGTTCTGGGTGAGTTCCGTCTTCTCCTGCTTGGCGGTTTTGGAACTGGGGTCGATTTCCTTGAGCTTTTCCGCGATTTCCGCCTCCTGCGTTTCCAGCGCCTCGATTTTCTGCGCCAGGGACTCCATCATTTCGTTTAGCAGACGCTGCTGGGATTTGGCGTTGATGAGCTTCCTGAGCGCCTTGTCCGCCCGCCAATTGGGGGAGTTCCTTTCGTTGATTTCCAGGTTCTCGTCCATGGCCGGCGTGCATTCCCGGTTCATCACCGCCGCCAGGTACTCGTCCGCATAGACCACGTTGGTGAGGTCCTTGGCCACTTCCAGGTGCGGTTTGACGTCGTGGGTGCAGTCGCCGATGACGTGTTCGCGGACTTCAGGCTTGAGCCACCACTGGGCGAAGCCGATCACCCCGTAGCGGATGAACGCCCGGATCGGCAGTTCCATGTCTTCGATGTTCGCCAGGAAAACCAGGCAGGCCTTTTCGTAAACGTCCCAGAATTCCTTGATGAGCATGGTCTCGATGTAGAGGATCTCCTGATTGATGCCGGAGACGCGGATGGCGAGGGCCTTCTCGCGATCCCGCAATTCCCCCTCCGACATCCGATTCTGGTTCGCGGGCGCCTCCTCCTCTTCCTCGTCGCCCCCGCCCCGGGAAAACAGGCTGAACCCCGAGCGCCCGCCGCCGGATTTTTTCGCCGTCGCCTCGATTTGGTTCAAACGCGCCCGCACCTGGGCCCGCTTGTGCGCCGCCTCCTCGGCCATGACCCCCAGGGCCAGCAGGTAAATCCCCCCCCCGAGCATCAGCCGGGTGTCGATATTCTCCGCCCCGAGCATTTCCGCCAATGGTTCCCGCTGACCCAGGCGCCAGCCCGCGTCCACCGCCGCCTCCAGGGCGAGACGCTGCGAATCGACAAACAGGGTCCACTGGTTGATGGCCATGTTCTCCGCCTCGACCATCTGCGTCGACGGCAGGGGCGGCGGCGCTTCGCCGCTGGCCCGGGCGGCCTTGATTCTTTCCTGCAGATCCTTGCGCCGATCCAGGCGTTTTTGGATCATGTCCGCGGCCCGATCCGCATCGGGGATTTTGTCCGTCTCCCGGTCCTGCCGGTCGTATTCGGCCTTGACCGCGTCGGGAAGGTCGGTCTGGCCGGCCAAAATGGCCGCGCGTTCCTCCTTCAGGCGGGCGCACAGACTGTAAAGCGTCAAGCGCGCGTCTATGGCCCGGCGGAAATGATTGTCGATGGGGACGCTGTTCGGCGGCGGCTTGAAGGGCTGGCCCAAATCGGCCTCCGGTTCCTCCTCCCCTTCCGGCCGTCCGGCCTGTCCCGGCGGCGGCGGTTCGACTTCGGGGACAAACTCCCCGACCAAACCCGCCTCCGCCGCGGCCTTCGCCAGGGCGAGTTCCCGGTCCTCCTCTTCGACCTGAACCTCCACCACCGCGAAGGCTCCGTCGCTGGCGCCGCTTCCGCCGCTGACGCCGGCAAGCACGGCGCTGTCCGCGTAACGGTCGGGGAGAACGTTCAAGCGGGTCGGGAGGGCGATTCTCGGCACCGGTTTCAATCCGGCCGCCTTGCCGGGTTTACCCGGTGACGGGGCGGCCGCCTTCTTGATTGCCGGCGGCGGTACGGGGGCCGGCGGCGGTTTGGCTGCGGCCTGCTGTTTCGCCCGTTCCTCATGCTCCTTCCGGCGGGCCTCGCGCAGCGCCTCCTCCTCGGCTTGGCGTTCCCGCTCCTCCCGTTCCAAAGTCGCCCGTTCCTCGGCCAGGGCCTCCTCCTCGGCGTCGGTCATGTCTTCGTCGATTTCGTCGGAACGGTGCACGTTATCCGGACCGATGACCGGAGTGGCGTAACGAATGGAGGTATTGTGCCGGGGCCGGGGCAGATTGCCCAGCGCCTGGGCGATGGGAGCGTCGGCGACGCCGCTGTATTCCCCGGTGGGGATTTCGTTGCCGGTATCGGCGGCGGGCGGATAGGCGGAGGTTCTTTTGGCTGATACGCCTTGTCCACCACCGGTCGGCAGGGCGGCTTCGGTCGGCGTTTCCGGTCGCGTTGCCGCTTGAATCTGGGGGAGGGCGGTCCCCTCCCTCCCTTTTCCCAGGACCAGGCGATCGTTATATTCGATGCTGAAGGGTCCGATTTTGATGACATCCCCCAGTTTCAGCCGTAACGGCCGGTTGACTCGTTTGCCGTTCAGGAACGTCCCGTTGGTGGATTCGAGATCTTTCAGGCCCACTTCGCCGCTGCGGGCGAGGACCACGGCGTGGCGCTTGCTTACCGCCGGGGAAGGGAGGTGAATGTCGCATTCGACGCTGCGGCCTATGAATAGGGGATAACCCTCGGTGAGTTCGAGGATTTGCAATCCTTGGGGCAGTTTAACCATCAGGCAGACAGTCGGCATCGAGACTCCCGGGTCAGTGCGTAAAAACGGCGTTTCATGGGGTAAATGGGGGTAATTTGGTTGACAGAAACCCGAATTGCGGCAAAATTACCGGCGCATCCCGGATAGGGCCAGCTTTCGGGAAAAGCACTGCCAAGTATTGTATGCGCTTTTCATTTTCCAGCAAGGGAGACCCACTGATGCCGGAAGCCGTTCTACAAAGTTACGTACCCGGATGGCCCGAACCTAAACGCGGCAAGGTCCGTGATGTGTATGATCTGGGCGATAAAATCCTTCTGGTCGCCACCGACCGCATTTCGGCCTTCGATTTCGTCTTCCCCACCCCGATTCCCGACAAAGGCCGCATCCTCACCGGGCTTACCCTTTTTTGGCTGGATCTCCTGTCCGGCGTGGTCCCCAATCATCTCCTGAGCGCCTCACCGGATTCCCTGGACCTCCCCCCGGACGTTCGCGCCCAATTGTCCGGCCGCGCCCTGCTGGTCAAAAAAGCGCGGGTCATTCCCTACGAGTGCATCGTCAGGGGCTACCTCATCGGTTCCGGCTGGAAGGAGTATCAGAAAACCGGCGAAGTCTGCGGCATTCGTCTCCCGGCCGGATTGAAAATGGCCGACCGTCTGCCCGAACCCATCTTCACCCCTTCGACCAAGGCCGAGGTAGGCCACGACGAAAACGTTTCCTTCGAGGTGATGCGCCGGGATCTCGGGGCGGATTTGGCGGATGAAGTGCAGAATCACGCTCTCGGGTTGTACCGTCGGGCGGCGGCGCACGCTTTGGGGAAAGGCATCATTATTGCCGACACCAAGTTCGAGTTTGGGATTTCCGACGGCAGGGTAATCCTCATCGACGAGGTTTTGACGCCGGATTCATCGCGTTTTTGGCCGAAGGAGTCTTGGAAGGCCGGGGAGAATCCGCCATCGTTCGACAAGCAGTATCTTCGCGATTGGCTGGAGGGGGAGTGCCACTGGTCGAAACAGCCGCCGGTGCCGGAACTTCCGGACCAGGTCGTCAAAGCCACCCGCGAACGCTATCTGGAGGCATACCGCATCCTCACCGGCAAAACGCTGTGAAAGACCGGAAAACGCGTTAATAGATCGGTAAACCGCCGTAAAACCGCCCAGGGACGCCATGGCCAAACCCCATCCCATACGCCACCGTATTGAATACGCCGCCGCCCGGGTCCTGCTTGGCGGCCTCGCCGGTTTGCCGCTCGGTTGGGCAACCTGGGTGGGGAGACGTTTGGGGGATTTATTCCGGCTGCTGGACCGCCGGCACCGGCGGCGGGTCCACGATCAAGCCGGGGAACGCCTGGGTTTGTCCGGCGGGGATTTGGACCGTTTCGTCAAGGAAAATTTCCGCCATTACGGCATGGTCCTCGCCGAATTCGCCCGCCTGGGGCGGATGGACAACGCCGATTTTTCCGGATACGTCGACGCCGCCCCGGTCAGGGAACTGGTCCTGAAGCTGAAAGGGGAGGGGAAGGGGCTGATTTTCATCACCGCCCATTTCGGCAATTGGGAATGGTGCAACCGCTCCGCCCACGCCATGGGTATCGAAGGCGGGGTCATCGCCCGGCCTCTCGACAATCCCTATCTCGACGCTTACGTCCGCCGGATCCGGGAGCGGGGCGGCATGCGGGTCTTCGACAAGCGGGGGGCGATACGCCACGCCCTGGGTGAAATCCGCGCCGGCAGGATGGTCGGGATTCTCTTCGATCAGGACGCCGGTCCGGCGGGGATGATGTCCGACTTTTTTGGTAAGCCGGCCAGCACCATCACCGTGCCGGTCGAACTGGCCATCCGCACCGGCTGCCCGATGTTGGTGGTGATCATGCGCCGGGGCGGCGGTGACCGGCGTTTTTCAATCCTTTTCAATCCGACCCCGCATCGGGCCAATCCGGAAGCGGACCCGCAGGCCGAGACCCGGCGGCTGGTGGACGCGGTCAATGCCGATTTATGCCGGCTGATTCTCGAAGCGCCGGAGCAATGGTTCTGGATGCATCGCCGCTGGAAAAGCGTGGGGGAGTTCTGACGCATGGCCAACAAGAGTTTTTTTCTTGCCGCCGGGGCGGTCGGGACGGGGCTTTTGCCGTTTTACCGGGGAGTGGAGGGGGCGGCGCATTTGCCGCAAAGCGGCGGCTGCATCATCGCCGCCAATCATTCCAGTTTCCTGGACGGCCCCATGCTCGCCATGGCCTACTGCCAGGCGCGTCTCATGCCCCTGCACATGATCGCCTACGCCGAGCCGTTCGGCAATTGGCTGATGGGCTGGGTGCTCCGCTCGGCGAACTGCATTCCCTTCAAGCGGGGCGACCGCGACAGCCAGGCGGAGATGATGCACACCGCCCTCGGCTGGCTGTACGCCGGCGAGGCGGTGGGCATTTTCCCCGAGGGGCACATCAACCACCGGCCGCTCCTCAATAATCCCCGCCCCGGCGCCGCCCTCTTGGCGCTGGAATCGGGGCGGCCCCTGATTCCGGCGGCGATTATCGGCACCCACCGCATCCTTCCCCGCGGCAGGAAATTTCCCCGCTTGGCCCCGCGCGCGAAAGTGGTCTTCGGCCCCCGCATCGAACTGTTGGACAAGGAGCGGATGTACCGCGACCTCGACCAGGACGAGCGGGAAATGCTCATCCGCAACCTTGGCTACCGGCTGATGCAGTCCATCGGGGTGATGATGGGAAGGAAGGTGAGGGGGTGAGGGGGCGCATCTCAACGCCGCTACGTCAATCCGCATCCTGTTACGCCTGACTCCTCTCCACACGTCAGTCCGGCGCCGCAAGCGTTCAACCGGGGGGAAACGTAACTCGCCGGAATCCAGGCCGATAAACCGTCGCTCGGTGGTTCCACCAAACACCCTATCAGGGTCGGAACTTACACCTCTGTAAGACAAGGAGCAAACGCCACGGTAGCGATTGTCTATCGGCCTGGATTCCGGCGAGTTACGCTTCCCCCCCGGTTCAACGCTTGCGGCGCCGGAATGACGGGTGGGATTAGGTCCGACGTGGCAGGACAAAGAGTTAGGGCTTGTCACAAAATTTTGTGACGACGCCTTATGTCTACACAAACTTGAGATGCGCCCGTATAAACGAGCCGAACGTAGAGCGTTTTATAAATCCCTTTGGAGACCGCATGCGTTACCTTCCCCACACCCCCGAGGACCTCGCCGACATGCTTCGCGTCGTCGGCGCTCCGTCGGTCGAAGCGCTTTTCGAACAAATCCCCGCCGCGGTGCGGTTTTCCAAACCGCCTCCGCTGCCGGAACCGCTCGACGAATGGCGGCTCCGTAAACACCTCCAAACCCTGTCCGACCAGGCCGGCGGCGACTGGCGGGTCTTTCTCGGGGCCGGCTCCCAGCCCCACCACATACCAGCCGTCGTCACCCAGCTGGCTGGGCGTTCCGAATTCCTCACCAGCTACACCCCTTACCAGCCGGAAATCTCCCAGGGGACGCTCCAGGCCATTTTCGAATATCAAACCCTGATCGCCCGGCTCTGCAAACTTCCGGTCGCGAACGCCAGCCTCTACGACGGCGCCACCAGCCTCGCCGAGGCGGTCCTCATGGCCATGCGGGTGACGAAGCGCCGCCGGGTCGCGGTATCCCGGGCGGTGCATCCGCACTGGCGGCAAGTCCTGGCGACCTACCTCGCGCCCCTCCAGGAAGTCGAACTGCTGGAACTGCCGCTTAACGCCGAAGGAGGCACCGACCTGGCGCCTTTCGCTGCACTCGCGGAACCGGCGGTCCTGGTTCTCCAGAGCCCGAATTTCCTGGGGGTGATTGAAGACCTATCCGCCGCGGCTGATGCGGCGCACGGGGCGGGGGCGCTCCTCGCCGCCGGCTTCTCCGAGGCGTTCAGTCTCGGGGTGTTGCAGGCGCCCGGCGCCGGCGGTGCCGACATCGCCTTCGGCGAAGGGCAGAGTCTCGGCTTGGCGCAGAATTTCGGCGGGCCCGGTTTGGGGATTATCGCCACGAAGCTGGAATACATGCGGCAGATCCCCGGCCGGCTGGTGGGCGAGACCACCGACAATCGGGGGCAGCGGGGCTTTGTCCTGACCTTGTCGACCCGCGAGCAGCACATCCGCCGGGGGAAGGCGGTCTCGAACATCTGCTCGAACGCCGGACACGCGGCCCTGACCGCGGCGATATTCATGGCGACCATCGGCGGGACGGGCTTCCGCGAACTGGCGGAGCTGAACCGGAACCTGGGCGAATACCTGAAGGCCGGACTGACGCGACTCGGTTTCAAACCCCTGTCCCCGGCGCCGACCTACAATGAATTTACCGTCATCGCTCCGGCCGGTTTCGCCGCGAAGCGCCGGGCGCTAATGGAAAAGCGGATACTCGCCGGTCTATCCCTGCAGCCGCATTACCCTGAACTCGGCCCGGACGCGTGGCTCTTCGGGGTGACCGAGGTGGCAGGGAAGGATGGGGTTGATATGCTCCTGAACGAATTGAAATAGAGGACGAGGAGAAGGTAAATGTCCACGCAAAATAAAAAGGAAACGCCCCTGGGAACCAGCGGCCTGATCCTCAATGAACCCCTCCTGTGGGAACGCGGCCGCAAAGGCCGCTCCGGCATGAGTGTCCCCAAGGAAAACGTCCCCGCCCTGCCGGTGCCGGAACGGTTCGCCGGCCCGGGACCGGACTGGCCCGACCTCTCCGAACCGGAGGTGGTCCGCCACTTCACCCGGCTCTCGACCTGGAACTTCGGGGTCGACACCGGCATGTACCCCCTGGGCAGCTGCACCATGAAGTATAACCCAAAGGTTAACGAGACGGTGGCGGCCCTCCCCGGCTTCAATGCCGCCCACCCCCTGCTGCCCGAAGCGGCGAGCCAGGGCGCCCTCAGGCTGATTTACGAGACGGAACGCCTTCTCGCCGCCGTGGTCGGGCTGGAGGCGGCGAGCCTCCAGCCGGCGGCCGGGGCGCACGGCGAACTCTGCGGCATGCTGATGATCGCCGCCTACCACCGGCACCACCGCACGGGGAAGCGGAAGATTCTTATGCCCGACACTTCGCACGGGACCAATCCCGCCACCGCCACCATGTGCGGCTTCAGTGAGGTCAAGGTGCCTTTGGGGCCGAAGGGGCGCATGGAAGCGGCGACGGTCGCCGGGCTCCTCGACGACGAGGTCGCCGGCATCATGGTCACGAACCCGAACACGGTGGGGCTGTTCGAATCGGAACTGGCTGAAATCAGCCGGCTCCTGCACGAGCGGGGCGCCCTGGTGTACGGGGACGGCGCGAACCTCAACGCGGTGATGGGCCGGGTGGACATGGCGAAAGTCGGGGTCGACGTCATCCACTATAATCTCCACAAGTCGATGTCCACGCCGCACGGCGGCGGAGGTCCAGGTTCCGGGCCGGTGGCGGTGGGGAAGACCCTGGAACCGTATTTGCCCGGTCCCCGGGTGGTTTTGGAAAATGGGATATATCGTTGGCGGGACGACCTGCCGTTGTCCATCGGCCGCTTGCACGCCTTTTACGGCCAGTTCGGGGTGTACCTTCGCGCCTACGCCTATATGTTGACGATAGGTTCCAAAATCGCGGAGGTGAGCGGTTTGGCGGTCCTGAACGCGAATTACCTGCAGGAGCTCCTGAAGGGGGCGTATCATTTGCCGTTCGATCAGCGTTGCATGCACGAGTGCGTTTTAAACGACAAGCGTCAGCGCGAACACCATGTGACGACCCTGGACATTGCGAAGCGTTTGATTGACCTGGGTTATCATCCGCCGACGGTTTATTTCCCTCTGGTGGTGGAGGGGGCGATCATGATTGAACCGACGGAGACGGAGACGAAGGAGGATTTGGACGGTTTTGTGGCGGCGATGTTGGCGATTGCCCGTGAGGCGGAGGCGGGAAGTGAAGCGTTGCATGCGGCGCCGGTGCGGACGAAGGTGGGGCGGTTGGATGAGACGGCGGCGGCGCGGAAGCCGCGTTTGACCGGGGATATGTAGTCAAGCGTCAAAAAAATAGCGGTAAAGAGGCGGTCAGTAAAATAGCGGTTCAATAAAATCCAGCCGAATGGCTGGTTGCGGGGTTTCAAAGGGGGCGCAACCAGCCCCCTTGTCGAAACGCGGTTATAGTTTTTTAATGGATAACGCAGTTATCCCATTAAAAAATTTCCTCTACGGAGCAAAGCGTCAGCGTGCTCCAAACGGAGTCGAATCGGTAATCAAGAACGCGTCTGTATCTGTTACGATCTCGCGATCCGGGGGACGGTAGGGAAGCAGAAATAATCCCCTCCTCCCTTTTGGAAAGATCTGGATGCAACACACGGCTGTTGTTCGTTGCTATGTATTACGCCATTTCAAGGCGCCCGCCTGAGCGGGCGCCTGATGGACCTGGACCAAACAGATCTTTATACCGCTCACATTTCGAAATGGTGATTCGTTACGTTAGGGCGCATCTCAACGTTGTTACGTTATTGGTATATACCGAACGTCTATTGGAATTGTGAAAATGTATATCATCGTGTCAGACGAGGAAGCGAGGGCGGAAATCACTTTTTCAGCCGGCGGCTAGTGCCCCGTAAAGCCTAAATTTGCGAGTGATTTTTCGTTTTCGTGCCCTT
>JAVBRG010000137.1:0-4529 GCA_031548195.1 Planctomycetota bacterium
CCGATAAACGACCGCTACCGAGGCGTTTGCTCCGTGTCTTACGGAGGGGTAGGTTCCGACCCTGATTGGGCGTTTAGTGGGACCACCGAGCGACGGGTTATCGGCCTGGATTCCGGCGAGTCACGCTTCCCCCCGGTTCGACGTTCCCGGCGCCGGAATGACGGGTGGGGTGGTGTCCGGGGTAACAGGATGCGGATTGACGAACAGAATTGAGATGCGCCTGTGTGCATGGTGCTTATGCAAAAATCCAGAAAAAAAAGAAGAATTTCCCTTGCCTCCGCCTGAACGCGGTTATCCTCAAAGCCGTAGTGAAGCTTCGGCCGAAGCAAATTGCGTTACCTTGCGGTCCCGGGCGGTTTTGCCCTTGTCTTCCGAACGGATGCTCAAGCGGCGTCTTGCAGTTCATACGGAACCACAGCGGCAAAGCCGTCCGTTTTCATCGAGTGGGTGAAAACGGGTGGCGATCGTTTCCAAGCCGGATGCCCCGCCACCCCCCAACAGATTTCGAAGGCATAACGCTTGCAATTGCGGGGCGAATCGTGACAATACGTGGGAGTTGCCGCCCCACCCGCGGCGTTCGGGAAGCGGCTAAAAAAGCGAAAAGGAATACCATGGCAGGCATTAGGGTAAAAAACGGCCCGAGTCAGGGTCAGACATTTTCCATAGGGGACAAACCCATCACCATCGGTCGCGACGAAACCTGCACCCTCTCCCTACAGGACAAGGGAGCGTCGCGGCAACACGCGGAAATCTTCAAAATCGGCGACATGTGCTTTGTCCGCGACCTGGAATCCAAAAACGGCACCTTCGTTAACGATAATCGTATTACCGAGGAAATGCTCAGGGATGGCGACCGCATCCAAATTGGCGGCACGGTCATGGTCTTCGAACCGCTGGCCGGTCAACGCCCGGGCGAGGAACTGGATTTCTCCGAAGACGAACTGGAAGCGTTCTACGAACTGAGGCTGGAAGACCTGACGGCGGTGAATGTCGGGGAAGGCGACGCCTCGTCGGAAATCCATCTGCGGGCTTTGTACCGCCTGTCCCGATTGGTGGCGAGCGAGGATGTGGAAGACGAACTGGTGAAGAAGGCTCTGGCCTTCATCACCGAAACGTTAAGGGCCGACGGCGCCTACCTGTTCGGCCGCGATTCGCAAAAAGGGAGCATCGTCACCCTCGGCTCACACATCCCCGGCGGCGGGCGATCGGGGCAATTGTCCCGGACGATTATCCGGAAGGTCCTCCAGGACCGCCGCGCGCTCCTGGTCACCGATGCGATGCGCGACGATCGTTTTTCCTCGAACGAATCGGTGATGCGGCATAACATCCACGCGGTCATCTGCGCCCCCCTGACCCTGTACGAGGGAGTCGAGGCGGCGTTGTACCTGGCCGGCGACGACCCGGCGATTTCCTTTACCGAGCAGGAACTGGAACTGGTGGCGGCGATGGCGGACCAGATGGGTCTGGCCCTGTCCCACATTTCCTCGAAATTGCAGCGGCGGGAGTACATGGCTTCGGCGGTACGGATGCTCCTTAAGGTGGCGGACGTGCAGAACCCCGGCCTGAAGGCGAAAAACGAACGCCTAGCCGGCTACATGCGGGCAATCGGGAAATCCCTGCATCTGGGGCCGTCGACCCTGGAAAAATTACAGCTGGCGGGCATGCTGCATAATTACGCCGACATGGTCGGCACCCCCGGCGGCGGAACGCCCGAGGACCGGGTGGCCGACACGGTGGATTTGCTGGGCCAGGAAGTGTTTTTCCCCGAAATCGAGGAACTGATCGCCTATCAGCTCGAGGGCTACGACGGCAGCGGCCCGAAAGGCCTGTTGGGGGCGGAACTGCCGCTGGAGGCGCGCATCTTCCAGGCGGCTCGGGATATGGAGGCGAACCTGGGCGTGGACAATGCCCCGGCGGCCCTGTCCCGCGAAGTCATGCGGGTGGTGAGGGAGTCCGGCAAGCGTTACGATCCGGAAGTGGCGAAGGCGGTGAGCGAGGCGGAACGGGCCGGGACGCTCGGCATGAGCCTTGACGATCAGCGCCGGCAGCGGCGTTCGTCGCGATTGAGCGCGTTCCTGAACGAGGAATGAAACGTTCTTGGGCGAGGAATGGATACCGGTAGGGGATGAATAAAAGGGGTTGGTGCATGCCGGAATGGATAGAATGCGAATTGGCGCAGATTTTGCTGATGACGGACAGCATAACCAGCCCGCAGGTGATAGTCCTTCGCGAGAAGGGCGGCCGGGAGCGTTCGTTCATGGTGCATATCGGCCTTTTCGAGGCGTTGGCCATCAACCGCCAGGTGCATGGCGAGGAAATGCCCCGCCCCCTGACCCACGACCTCCTGATGACCCTGATGTCGGCGTTGGGCGGCCGGCTTCTCAGGGTGGCGATTTCCGACCTTCGCGAAGACGCTGAGGGCAACGGCACTTTCTACGGTTTTTTGGTAATCGAGCGTGACGGCGGCGAGTTGGTTATCGACTGCCGCCCCTCGGACGCGATAGCGATGGCGACGCGTGCCGACTGCCCGATATACGTATCGCAGGACGTGATAGAAAAGGTCACGGGCGGCTGATATACCGAACGCGTATTGAAACGGAATCGTGGGAAGGCATATTTAGGGCAGCCCTGATTTCAAACAGCATCGCATGCGGAGAGATGGCCGAGCGGCCGAAGGCGGCGGTCTTGAAAACCGCTCTGGGGCAACCCAGCGGGGGTTCGAATCCCTCTCTCTCCGCCATATTTAACCCCTTGCCCTACAAGGGGTTTATTTGTATCTTGTGTTTCGGTAACCATAGCTTTTCCGCTTGTTTGTGTATCGCCATAAGTCGTTATTTGTCGGTCGCAATCGCTACTGAAACTGTCCCCCTGCCTGTCCGCATTTTTCCCGACTTCTATGAACGGCGTATCGTCCGTTCCGGTCTTCAAAGCAATTTCTTTTTCCTGAGCTGTTGGAACAATCACCGGCATTTTCTTCAAAGCCTCCGCCTTGTCACCGACAAGAATGTGGGTGTACAAATTCGCCGTCAGCTTCGGGTCCGAATGCCGCAGCAACTTTTGCGTGACCGCCAGCGGAATGCCGGCCTTCGCCCCGAGCGTCCCAAATGTATGCCGGAACGAATGAAAATCCGCCACCAGTCCATATTCATCCACAACCGCCACGCCCGCGGCTTTCAGATCCACCCTCAACATTTCCGCGCCGCGTCCCTGTCCGCTCATACCCGGGAAAATCCGCGCATCCGGCATATGCAAAGCAAGGTGAAGCCTTAATTCCGCCGCCAAATCATCCGGCAAAGGCAAAGCGTCATCCTTTCCGTTCTTCGCATCTTCAGCCTTGATTGCCAAAGTGACGGGTTTGCTATCGAAGTTCAGGGACGCCCGCTTAAAACTCCGGATTTCCGACCAACGGTAACCGGTGGTGACCGCAACCCGGTACAGTAAATACCGCTCATACCCGGTCAATCCATGCGTTTCTTCCCCCGCCATAGCCACCGCCAAGATGCGCCCGAGTTCATCAAGGACAAAAGCCCGCCGTTCATACCTCCGGTCGGTTGCCGCGTTCAACTTCCGCATGTGTTCCAAGGGATTCGCGGTAATCCGCCGCTCTTTCGCCAGCCAATTGCAAAATGCCTTTGCCGCAGCGAGATAATGATTCGTCGTCATAAGAGCCATGCCGCCGCCTATTGCGGATAATCGCCATTTCTCCATACCGGCAGTGTTAATATCGGAAAGTCCTTTCCACCCGGATTCCTTCGCCACCCGTTCCATTTTCGAGGCATTGCCGACGATTTGTTTGTCGGATACCCCGTTCGCCCGCATCGACACTCTCCATTCCCCGATATGGTCCGCCAGAGCTTTCCCCGCCGCCGCCCGCACACCCTCGATAATTCCCCACTCGCCAAGCCGCTCCCGAATTTCATAGGGACAGGCTTCCAGGAACCGTGACAACTCCGCATCTGGTCCCGCGCCGGCCATCCGCAGCGCCACCAGCTTTTTCAGGTTGCGTTCAAGTTCAACGCTGGCGCTCTTATCCGTGAACGCCGGCAGCCGACGGGTGACGCCAGCCGCATCGACAAACTCCACCGTCCAAGTATTATCAGCGGTTTTTTTTCCGGCCCGGTTTGTCCGCCGTCTTTTGAATACACTCATTCTTAAACCCCTCCTTCGCCAGCATTCGCCGCACCGGCGTCAATACCAAGTCCGTGAGGCTAACACCCTTCTCGGCCGCCAGCCGCTTCAATTCCGCCATTTCCAGGGCGCTCACCCGCGCCGTGAGAGTGACGATTTTGGCCGTCGGCCCTTCCGGGTATCGACCGCGCCGCCAAGTCTTTTTGGGTTTGTCGTCTTTGGTATCCATGAAGACACTATATACCCGTATCACTCGAAATCAACTTATTTCTTGCGCTTGGGCAATACCGACCGCATATTTTCCCACTTCGCCCGCGCCGGACAGCCGGCGGCAATCCAGGCAAGCAGTTCCTCTTTCACCCATTTGGTCGAACGTCCCAGCTTAAGCGGCCTCGGCATTT
>JAVBRG010000164.1:0-12267 GCA_031548195.1 Planctomycetota bacterium
AAACACCCCCCCCCCCCACCCCACACCCCAGCACCCCGCCGCCCCCCCCCCCCAGATGCGGGTTCCCCGCCCCCGGGGGGGCCCCACGACGGATCCATTCGCGATAAGCGGCCAGCTGCTTCGGGGTCACTTCCTTCTCGAACCCGGCGTACAAGTCCACCCGACCCCTGAGACCCATCACCTCGCACAGCAGGATCTCCGCGTCGACCCGCGCGTCGGGTATGCCCTTGCCGGCCAGGTAATCGGCCGTGACCTTCACCAATTCCAGCGGCTGCCAAATTTTCTCTTCTGCCATTATTTTACATATTTCTTGACATTCCGGGGATTGAACGGCTGCTTGACGTTTCCAAACGCCACCGCCTCGAAAAGCTTCTCGGTCTGGGCCGGCTGATCTTCGACCCCGGCGATAATCACCTGCGACAGCACCTGGCCGTCGATGGTGAATTCGTCGGTATACCAGTATTCCATCGAGAAACCGTCCCGCACATCGGCGATGACGAACACGTTCGCCTTGCGGCCGTCGATATTGGCCTGCCGCCGTTCCACCTTCGGATTCTGCAAAGTGCCGGCGAGGGCGGTCAAATCCACCTTCTCCTGCGACGCCATCCGCACCACTTCATTGCCTTCCTCGACCTTGCCGTTCGGAAGCACGTCCCGCATGGTATAGAAAATCATCAAGTCGCCGCCCGGCTGCGGCTCAATCTTCTCCGCCGTCTCCAGCCTGAGGCCCTCGTCGTTGCGGTACAGAACCCAATCCCCTTCCTGCACCTTCGGTGAACGGAGCGGAATATTGGCAATCGCCGCCGCCGCCGCCTTGCCTCCCGCCGCCGGAGCCTTCGCCGCCGCCGCCGGAGCCGCCGGGGCGGCCACGGGAGCCGGAGTCGGGGCCGGGGCCGGTTCGGGTTTCGGAGCCCGGCGGAACAATCCCGCCGCGAAAGCGGAAGTCATCACCGTGGTCAACGCCAACGCCAGAAGAAATGCCCGGGAAGAGAAGATGCGCTTCATGATTTTCCTTTCTGTGATGGGCAGCCCGCCAAAATCCCCGCACGGATCCGCCCTGATATGACATAATCATGCATATCGTATTTGCGCGTTTCCATCCACTTCTTTCAAAAAAAGCCCCACGGAGGCAAATATGACGGTTATCGCTTCCGGTAATCACCCCTGCAAATCCTGCTGCTTCGCATACTCCACCAATTCGCCGATAAGCTTGTCCAGCTTGCCGTCGATAAC
The DNA here is from genome assembly GCA_031548195.1 of Planctomycetota bacterium. GTDB lineage: Bacteria > Planctomycetota > SZUA-567 > SZUA-567 > SZUA-567 > JAJBSZ01. The sequence goes on from JAVBRG010000164.1 coordinate 1,234, forward strand.
ATCCCCCAGCGGGAAATTTTTGCCGAGACGGTGATCCGTGCAGCGGTCCTGGGGAAAATTGTAGGTCCGCACCCGTTCCGAACGGTCGCCGGAGCCGGTCTGGCCTCGCCGCTCCGCCGCCCGCTTCGCCTCCTCCTCAGCCTTCTTCAATTCGTACAGCCGCGAACGCAGCACCCGCATCCCCTTCGCCTTGTTCTTGTGCTGGCTCTTCTCCTCCTGCATGAACACCGTTATCCCGGTCGGAACGTGGATAATCCGCACGCTCGATTGCGTCGTGTTCACCGACTGCCCGCCCGGGCCGCCCGAGCACTGGATGGTAATCTGCAAATCCTCAGGCTTAATCTCGACTTCGTACTCCTCCGCCTCCGGCATCACCGCCACCGTCGCGGCCGATGTGTGGACCCGGCCCTGGGCTTCCGTCTCGGGGACCCGCTGGACCCGGTGCCCGCCCCCTTCCATCCGCAAATCCCGGAACACGTTCTCGCCCTCGACCGAGACAATCACCTCCTTGAAGCCGCCCCGCTCCGATTCGTGCATGGTCATCACTTCCCATTTCCAGTCCCGGGCGTGGGCGTAATTCTGGTACATGCGGTAGAGGTCCCCGGCGAACAGCGCCGCTTCCTCACCGCCCGTGCCGGCGCGGATTTCCAGAATGGCGTTCCGGTTATTGTCCGCCCCCTGCCCGAGAATCATGTCGATAATTTCCGTTTCGAGGCTGTGCTGCTTTTCTTCGAGCGGGGGGATTTCCATTTCCGCGAGTTCGCGGAGTTCCCTGTCCTGATTCGCATCGCCGGCGATTTCCCGGTTATCGGCCAGTTCCTTTTCGCCGGCCAGGTAATTCTGGTAGAAGTCCATCGACTTCGCCAGGGTCCCGCGTTCCCGCATGTAATCGCCGATGTTCGGGTCCGACCCGACCGAGGGATCGGCGAGTTTGGCGTCGAGTTCATGGAAGCGGGCCAGACGTTCATCCAGTTTCGCTTTGACTTTGGGGTCGAGCATGGGAGTGGGTCTTCTTCACTGTGTAAAACTTCGGATCAAACATGCGCCAGCCCTGTAGCCAAGGCTGGCGCCGCCAAATGCACCTGTACATTGCCAAGCTACGCTTCGGGGGCAGCCTCGCCGTCCGCCGCTTCCCCCTCGCCCCCGGCCGCGCCGTCCGCGCCTTTCTTCGGCAGGCGCCGCGCCGCCTTCAGGCGCTTCTCTTCCTGAATCGCCGCCGACTGGGCCTGCTTCTTGGTCTTCGCCTTCTGCGTCTTCACAATCTCCGCCGTCGCCGTGCCTTCGGCCAGATTGAAACGCTTCTGGAATTTTTCGATGCGGCCGGCCGTGTCCACGAACTTCTGCTTGCCGGTGAAGAAGGGGTGGCATTCGTTGCAGAGGGTCAGCTTCACGTCCTGCTTGGTCGAACGGGTCTTGATTTCATTGCCGCAGGCGCAGGTAATGGTCGTTTCCTCGTATTTGGGGTGAATTCCCTGTTTCATGATACTGGTTCCTTGTGTATTGACGACGGATTCCCGAAAAGTTCAAGATTAGTTTTATAGGGCTTGTTACGAAACAACTGTAGCAAGTTGATACTGCGTCACGGCGTCCGCGTCCGCAATTTGTGCCTGAACCGCCGGCACAAATGGCTGTCGCGAACGCCATTCCTTGTCTGAACTTGCTACAGTTATTTCGTAACAAGCCCATAGCTGTCGGCCAAAAGCCGATCTTCCTTTTGTTACATCCGGGCGGAACTCTTCCCCGACTCCTGGGACGCCCTTGCCTTCTGCGCCACCTGCTGGGCGATGTTCGACGGCACCCCTTCGTAATGCGACAGTTCCATGGTGTAGGAACCTTCGCCCTGGGTAATCGCCTTCAGGGTCGAGCCGTAGTCTGCCACTTCGGCGAGCGGCACCTGGGCCTTCAGGACCTGCATTTCACCCATCTGGTCCGTCCCGGTGGGGCGGCCGCGCCGGCTGGAAATGTCCCCGGAAATGTCGCCGAAATACTGGGCCGGGAAGGCAATTTCCAGGTTGACAATCGGCTCCAGCAAAACCGGTTTGGTGCCTTCGACAATTTCCTTGAAACCCATTTCGCCGGCGATTTGGAAGGCGATGTCCTTCGAGTCGACCGGGTGCTCCTTGCCGAAGAACAGCTCCACCACCACGTCGACCAGCGGATACCCCGCCACCGGACCGCGATCCAGCGCCTTTTTCACGCCCTTTTCCACCGAGGGGATGAAGGGGCCGGAAATGACGCCGCCGACAATCGCGTTGACGAATTCGAAACCCTTGCCGCGTTCATTCGGCTTGATACGCAGGTGAACTTCCGCGAACTGACCCGCGCCGCCCGACTGTTTCTTGTGGCGGTAGCTCCCCTCCGCCTCCTTGGTGACTGTTTCAAGATAAGGAATCTTCGGCGGCTTGGTGTCCAGTTCCATGCCGTAACGGGTCTTCAAACGGGACAGCATCACGTCCAAATGCACCAAACCCATGCCGGAAATGACCTGCTCGCCGGTTTGTTCGCTGCGCGCAAAAATGAAGGTGGGGTCTTCCTCGCAAAGGCGGCCCAGGTTCAGACCCATTTTCTGTTCATCGCCGCGGTTCTTCGGGGCGACCGCTAGACCGGTCATCGGGTGGGGCAGGGGCAGCTTGTCGAAGCGCCAATCGCCATTGGAGTAAAGTGTGTCGCCGATATGCAGATTGTCCACCTTCGCCACCCCGACGATATCCCCGGCCACCGCGTCCGCGACGTCTTCCCGTTTCTCTCCCTGCGGCCGCACCAATTGGCCGATCTTCTCCGGCTTGCCGGTCGCCGAGACGTTGATCTGCGTCTTCGATTCCAATTTCCCGGTAAACACCCGGAGATAGCAGAGCTTGCCCAGGTGCGGATCCGACACCACCTTGAAAACCTGGGCGAGACAGGGTCCGTCTTCCTTGGGCGTCATTACTGACGTATCCTCGGAATCCTCCTTGATCAATTTCCGCTTGCACATCAGGGGATTGGGGCCATAGGCGGCGATGAAGTCGAGGAGTTCCGCCACCCCCTTGTCCTTTTCCGCCGCCAGCATGAAAATCGGGGTCACCGAACCCGACATCACCGCTTTCGGCATGACCGCGGCCAATTCCTCCTTCGAGAGTTCCATCGTCTCCATGTACTTTTCCATCAGGGCGTCGTCGGCCTCGACGGCGTTCTCGATGGCGGTCTGCTTCAGGTCCTCGGCCTCGGCGTCCGGGCTGTCCACCAGGGCCGGCTTCACCCCCTTGAAGGCCGTGCCTTCGCCGTCGTTCACGGTGAAGGGGACGCATTTATTGCCGAAGGTTTTCTGGATGCCGGCGACGATTTCCTGGGCATTGACGTTTTCGCCGTCCATGCGGGTTATGGCGATAATCCGCCCCAAACCGTAGCGGCCGGCGAGGTCCCAGGCTTTACGGGTCATCAGTTCGACGCCGCGCTGGGCATTGACGCAGATGACGGCCAGGTCGGCCCCGGCCATGCCGGAAATCATCCCGCCCTGGAAATCGACCTGCCCGGGGGTGTCGACGACGTTGATTTCCTTGCCGGCGTAAGGCAGGTGAACCACCGACGAGGATAGCGAATATTGGTAATCCTTCTCCTCTTTCTCGTAATCCGACGCGGTGGAACCGTCGGCTATGGAACCGAGACGGGTGACGAGTTTGGCTTTGAAGAGCATGGCTTCGGCGAGTATGGTCTTACCGGCTCCGGCGTGTCCACAGAGGACGATGTTCCTGATATCGGCGGATTTGTGCTTGGCCATGGTTCATGTTCCTTGTCAGCAGTTGTTTGGATTTAGGATTATCACATAAGGGAAAATTTCACATTCCTATGCGGTACACGTTCCACAATAAAAAAACAAGCGTTGCGGCCCGGCCGCACGCTGAGAATCTCCCGGCTTTACAGAGAGACGAATTTCCGATTATAGCGGGGCGTCGGCAAGGTGCAAGCATTTTCCCGCCGGGACTTCCGGTCGAAGGTGGTTGTTTATACCTCGACCCGCAACACCGAACCTTGCAGTTTGGCATATTTGTCGCCGAGCGCGGTCGACAACTCCAATTGCGCCGCAATAAAATCCCTTTCCACCGTTTCCAGCCATGACGATTGCCGCGAAACGATGTGTTGCCGATGGCTCGCCAGCGCCTTGTGCATGCCGTCCTTCGGCAAACTGCCGCCGCGCAGGCAATCGCGGGCGATAAATCCGGGGGCGAGGTGTTTCCGGTAAATCTTCGGCTGGTCGCGGAGGGTGTGGTAATGCACTTCGCCGCGCAACAAATTGTCGAGATTCTTCTGGATGTTGGCGCGGATCTCCGGAGTGTCGGCCAAGTATTCCAGATCGTGCTGCATACTGGCTTTGATAACCGCCCAAGCTTCGGCAAAGTCTCCCTGTGCGGTGATTTCACGCAACAATGCCGTCACGCTATCAATATTGGCATAATATTCCTTGTATTTTCTCCCGGATAAGTTCTTTTGGCGTTTTGAATTGTACATAAGTACATAAGCAGTGACGAAATCTTCCACACGTTCATTATTCATCCAGCCACTCCTCACCAAATTCCTCCACCGCTTCGGATAAATCGAAGCCGCCGTCAAGCAAAACCGCAAGCCCAAAATTCCGCTTGAAATTATCGGCAAGCAAAGGAGGTATAGGCAACTGTTTGCCTAATTCACGGTATCTTTTCCGGTCTCCGGCTTTCCAGGCGGCATTGGCTTGTTGAATAATGTCGGATACTTCGTCTTCGCTTAATTTCGGCTTTTTCGGTGCGGCGGGCTTAATCGACTTCGCGCGGACCGACTTCACTGGTGATTTTTTCATATTCGGTTCGTCAGGCAGATAACTATACTCCACATCCTCCAAACCTTCCTTGAGGATTTCCTTAAGGTAGAAGTCCTTACTCTTGCCGGTGGCGGCGACCAGCTTTTCGAGACGCTTTTCCGACTTCGCATCCAAGGTAATCGTGGTGGACATTTCACCCCTCCGCAGAGCAAACAAAAGAACCGGGTTTCGCCCCTATCATAAGGCAAAACCCGGCGGGAATCCATACCGTAAAATTCCGAAAAACCTCTGGCCAGTCTCTCACGAGGCCGGCGCCGCGTCCTCCAGGAAGCCTTCCAGACGCCTGGCGCGGACCGGATGCTGGAGCTTCCGTAAAGCTTTCGCCTCAATCTGCCGCACGCGCTCGCGGGTGACATTGAACTTGCGGCCGACTTCCTCGAGAGTATAGGTGTAATCGTCGCCGATGCCGTAGCGAAGCTTGATGATTTCCCGCTCGCGGTAGGTCAGGCTCTGAAGCACATTCCCGATCTTGTCCTTGAGCATTTCGTAGCTGGCCATATTGACCGGACTCTCGGCCGATTTGTCCTCGATGAAATCGCCGAAATGGCTGTCGTCGGGGTCGCCGGCGCCGATGGGGCGGTCCAGGGAAATCGGGTGTTTGGAAATGCGCAGGACCCGCCGCGCCTCGGCCACCGGAATGTCCGCCTGGGCGGCGATTTCCTCGACCGTCGGCTCGCGGCCGATTTCCTGCACCAATTGCTTGGTGATGCGCCGCAGCTTCGACATCGTTTCTATCATGTGCACCGGGATGCGGATGGTCCGGGCCTGGTCGGCGATCGCCCGGGTTATCGCCTGGCGGATCCACCAGGTCGCGTAGGTGGAGAACTTGTAGCCGCGCCGGTATTCGTACTTCTCCACCGCCTTCATGAGGCCGGTGTTCCCCTCCTGAATCAAATCGATGAACGACAACCCGCGATGCCGGTACTTCTTGGCGATGGACACCACCAGACGGAGGTTGCCGCTGGAAAGCTTCTGTTTCACGGTTTGATATTCGTTGAACCGCTTCTCGACGTGACGCGCCCGCACCAGCAGCCGGCCCAGGGGTTCCTTCGCCTCCATGCGGATGCGGAGCAATTTGTCCCGGGCGATTTCCAGGCGGCGCTTTTCCTGGGGGGACAGCCGGTCGTGCCGGGCCTTCAGGCCGTTTTCTTCCTTAAGCAGCTTTTCGGCGTCGCCGGCCAGCTTGATTATCCGGTCGCGGATCACCAGCATCTTGCTGGTCCTCAGACCCAGTTCCTCGAGAAGCTTCGCCATGCGCCGCTGCCGGGCGCGCATTTCCGAAAAATGCGCGGCGCGCTTCACCTGCGACAGGTTTGAATCCTCCATCTTCCGCCACAGGGTCGAAAGAATCTCGTAGATTTTCTTCAACGATTCCATGTGCCCGGGGAGACGGGTGAAGACGTCGTTCTTGTCACTGCCGGACGGATGCGAGTTACGCATGATCTTGTCGAGGCTTTCCCGGTTCTGCTTGACCTTTTCGTAGAGATCGAACACGTAGGCCATCGCCACCGGGCTTTCCAAAGTGCGCCGGCGGAAGCGGGAACTCGACAGTTCAATCTTCTTCGCGAGGATGACCTCCTCCTCGCGGCTGAGGAGCGGTATCGAACCCATTTCCGACAAATACATCCGCACCGGATCGTGGACGTCGCCGACGTCCGACTCGGGGATCAGGCTCGAACCCACCACCAGGGCGTCCGCTTCCGGGTCGTCCGTCTCGACCAGATCCTCCTCGTCCAGGTCGACCACCGGCTCCTCCTCCTCCGCCACTTCCTGAACGGTGATGCCTTCGTTCGCCAGGCGGGTGAAGATTTCGTCGATCTCCTTCGGATCGATGGCGTCCTCGGGGAGGAGCTCGTTGAACTCGGTGTAAGTAATGCTCTTGCGGCCCTTGATCTTCTTGAGGATCAGCTGAATGGCCTTTTCGTCCAGAACCACCGGCGGCGCCTCTTCCGGCGGATTCTCCGGCGGGAGCGGGCCGTCAAGTTCCAGGATGTCGTCCTCTTCGTCGTCCACCGCTTTCGCGGGACGGCTCTTGTGGCGGCCGGAAGCGGCTTTGCCGCCGGATTTGCGGCTTTTCCCTCCGGCTTTTCCGGCGGGGGCGGCGGGCAGCTCGTCCTCGTCGTCCAGATCCTCGAGTTCGTCCTCGAGCTCGTCCAGATCGTCGATTTCATCCGCCGGCCGCTGCGCTTTCTTTCCGGCACCCGACTTCTTCGCCGCCGCTTCGCTGGTTTTCACGGTCTTCTTCTTGGTCATGACTAGTCCTATTGCCTGCGGAACCGAACTGATGCGAAACCCCTTGCCCAAAAATAAGCGACAAGTGGAATTTTTCCCGTTCTTGCTAAATACCTGTTACCTATCCGCCGGTTCCCCCTCCCCTGCGCTTCAATTGGAGTATACTGGCCCAAAGTGCAGTCGCCTTCTCGCTATCGCCAGACCGCTGCGCTGCTTCCATGTCACGTTTAAGAAACTCGATTTCCTCTTTGCGGTTTTCGTCCAGGAGCAGGGCCAGAACCGACCGCATGTCGCGTTCCGACAACGGTTCGGCTTCGGGGAAGGCCAAATCGGCCAGGCGATCCCCGGCCTGTTGATGCCGCGTCCGGGTCTGGATCTCCGTTAACACCGGCCGTCGGCCCGCATCCCATTCGTCGCGGGTCAGCGCCGCCACTTCGGACAAGGCCCCGTCCTTCCATTCGTCCGGGGGATACGCGTCGGCAATCGCCAAACACCATTCCGGATTTTCCCACATGTACCGCAACAGCCGGGCCTCACGCTTAATCCTGACCAGACGGCTCCGCCGCCACAGCGCTTCCGCGTCCAAAAAACCCGCTCCTGCCGGACCAGCCGTCAAACCCCGCTTCTCGCCCGGCCGCGCCGGCGCCTTGACGCCAACCACCGCCGGCGGCGTTTTCTCCACCGGTTCCGGCAAGGTCTCCTCCCCTATGCCCGCCGCCGCCGCCACCTTCTGCCGCATCAAGGACCGCGTCACCGGCTCCGGACACAGATTGACCGTCGCCATCACCTCGCGCACCGCCACACTCATGGCCTGGGGATCGCGATCCCGCGCCAGCCCGAGGGTGCGCTTGACCAAATATGCGAACGAATCCTCCGCCTGCAGGAGCTTTTTCCGGAATTCCTCCGCGCCGTACCTGGGGAGAAACTCCCCCGCGTCCTTAAGCTCCAGATCCGTTGCCACCGCCAGCGGGACATCCCGCTCCATAAACAGATCAATCGCCCGGCGCGTCGCCATGCGTCCGGCGTTATCGGCATCGAAAAACGCCACCACCCGGCCCTTCCCCCCCAAATAACGCCGCAACAAATCGATATGCTCGCCGGTGAGTGCCGTCCCCAAAGTCGCCACCACATTTCTGATTCCGTACTGGTGGCACATGATCGCGTCGGTATAACCCTCCACCACCACCGCCTCCCCGGTCAGGGCGATTTCCTTGGCGGCCTGGGTAAGGGCGAACAGCACCGTCCGTTTGGAAAACAGCGGCCCTTCCGGCGAATTGATGTACTTCCCCACGTTCGGCTGTTCCACCAACACCCGGCCGCCAAAGGCGATCGGCCGTGCCTGGGAGTCGACAATCGGGAACATCACACGGCCGCGAAAAGCGTCGTAGGCGCGTTTTTTTACTTCCGCTTTACGACTATCGCCGGAATTAACGGCATTTTCACCGTCCTTGACCCGCAGTAAGCCCGCGCGCACCGCGTAATCCAATACTTTCGCTTTTACCTCTGGGTCTTTAGCATTTTTCAGTAAAAATCCGGCGAGGCCGTCCCAACTGTCCGGCGCCCAACCGATGCGCCAGCGTTCCACGGTCTCCTTTTCAAAGCCGCGCCGGGCCAAATAGTCCCGCGCCAATTGCCCTCCCGGTCCCGCCAGGCATTCGCAGAAATAATCCGCCGCCTGCGAACAGCACCAGAGGAGGGCCGATTTGGCCCGGCCCTGGCTTTTGGCTTTACGGGCCGACTCGGGGCTGTCGTACTCCAGGGGGATGCCGGCCCGTTCGGCCAGCAGGCGCACCGCTTCGGGGAATTCCACCTTTTCCATTTTCTGGACAAAGCCGAAAACGTCGCCTTTGGCGCCGCAACCGAAGCAGCGGAAATACTGTTCCGCCGGCCTGACGTTGAAGGAGGGGCTTTTCTCGTTATGGAATGGGCAAAGCCCCAACATGTTGCCGCCGGCGCGTTTCAACTGCACGTTGTAACCCGACACCACCTGGGTAAGCTCGTTCGCGGCGCGCACCCGGTCGATGAAATCTGGTGTAAAAAACGGCATTTCGGTCCTGCTGCTGGAAAACCCATCAAATGAAAACGCCCACGCGGGGGACGCGTGAGTCGGCGGTGGACTAAACCCGTTACCGTATCGGGGTCCATGACGAAACGGACCCCTCATATTCTATACGGTACAATGTATGCCTGTCAAAACAATTCATTCAACCCCCCGTGGGATCGGACGCCCCTGACCTCCGCCCGGCCGCCCCTGGAGTTCCACCGCGATTTTACTTTATCCCGCCCGCACTAATAGCTACCATTCATACCATACACCAAGAAACCGCCTTCGGCAAATATCACGTCCGATATTTTGTATCCGCGACCCTATTCCGCGACCACTTCGGGACCCCAAGCCATGCGCAAACTGCACGATCGTTATTTCAAACAAGCCAAGCGGGAGGGGAAACTCGCCCGCTCCGTATATAAACTGGAAGAGCTGGATCACCGGGACCACCTATTCAGGAAAGGCGACCGCATCCTCGACCTCGGCGCCAGCCCGGGTTCCTGGCTTGAATACTCCCTCGCCGCCATCGGTCCGGAAGGGGTGGCCTGCGCCGTCGATTTACAGCCGATTCACCGGAAGTTCAAGGGCCGGGCCGCTTTCATCATGAAGAACGTCCTGGAAATGACCGGGGAGGAGTTTGCCCGGGAAGCGCCGGACGGCTTCGACGTCATCCTCTCCGACATGGCGCCGAACACTTCGGGCATCCGCCTGGTGGATCAGGCCAGAAGTCTGGAATTGTGCGAAAAAGTCCTGGCCTTGGCGTTAAAACTCCTGAAACCGGGCGGGATTTTCGTCTGCAAGATTTTTTACGGTCCGGAGACGGAAAATTTCCGCCGCGAAGCGGGAAACCATTTCGCCGAGACGAAAATCCGCAAACCCGACGCCTGCCGCGACGAAAGCATCGAACACTACGTGGTCGGCCTGCGCTTCAAAGGATAGACATGGCGACAAACCACCGCCGCATCAGCCCATTCCTTCTGGCCGTCGCCGCCTCGGCGCCGTTGCGGATTCTGGCGCTTCTAATCGTGTTGACGGCGCCGGCGGTTTCATTCCCGGCCGCCGCCCTCGACGCCGAACCGGGCGTCCTCGACCTCTTCGACCCCGAGGCGGCTGCCAAGCCCCAAGCCGGGCAGTGGCTGGAATACCGCGTCGCTTTTCCGGTCGACCCCATGGAAAATGCCCTGAGCGGCAAGCCGCTTGCGCCCCTCATCAAGGAAGAACCGGTCCGCATCCAAATCGCGCCGCAAAACGACCAGAAAAAAGGCAAGGGAAACGACCCGGAATATTACATCGTGCAACCCGATTTCGATCCGCCCGTTTCCTGGCGCGTCCTGCCCCTGCGGCTGGAAATCCGGCAAATCGGCATCGAAGGCATCCAGATCCTCCTCACCCTCGCCGGAGCCTCCCACACCGTCACCATCGACCACGCCAGCGATTCGGCCCTGGACCGCTACATCGCCAAATTCTACTACGATCCCCCCCAGCCGGAGGACGTCACCCTTTCCTACCGCCTCGGCGACAGCGATTACGAAATCACCGTGGTGCGGCGCCACCACGACCTCCACGGGTTCGTGCGCTGGTATTCGCCTTTGGTGCCGTTCGGGGTGGTGCGTTACGCCACCGCCGACGTAGACTTGGCGCTGGTGGCGATGGGGGAGGGGAAGGCGCCGGACTTTTTGCCGGACGAAGTGATTGCGGAAAGACTGCAGCCGCCGCCGGGATTGCTGTATGTGGAAAAATGAACTGTTGCGACGGTGGTTTTGCATGGTGGCTGTTACGAGCCTATACCGAACGTCTATTGGAATTGTGAAAATGTATATCATCGTGTCAGACGAGGAAGCGAGGGCGGAAATCACTTTTTCAGCCGGCGGCTAGGCAGAAAAAGTTATTTCCGACCGAGCTGACGAAGTATGACGCGATGAGA
>JAVBRG010000106.1:0-44234 GCA_031548195.1 Planctomycetota bacterium
GTTCAACCCCCCGTAAAAAACGTCCATTGCCGCCGATTTCGGCTGGTAGTACCTAAATACTCCGCCAAAAAAAAACGCCAATATGCCCATATTTGCTTATTTTTTTGGCCTCGTCTTTCGAACCTACCAGCCGAAATCGGCGACAAGCGACTTTGTTACCGAGCTGCTAAGAGGATTTTTTTTCCACACTCGCACCCGGGCCGTCCTCTTTGGGATCGCTCGCGTACTCGGCGATCAGTTCCGGAACATCCTTGGAATATTCGACCAGGCTCCAATAGGTCACCAAAACGGTATAAACCGCCATCCAGAAAACAAAAGACTGCAGGAAGCCTTCGCTGATGGGCGAGCCCCCGGGCGAGTGGGCGGTTTGCCAGTCGCGGATAAAGACGAACAGGAAAAAGGCGGCGGTGACCAGGCTTTGGGTGAACATCTTGATTTTGCCGGAACGCTTCGCCGGCATGGCATGACCCTTGAGGGCGGCGTAGCGGCGGAGGATTTGGATGGCGATTTCCCGGTAAAGAACCAGCATCGGAAACCAGATGGACACAAAAGCCCCGAAGCGGAGGCAATCGGCAAGGCTGAACAGAAGGGTCATAAAAAAGGTGCTGTCGGCCACCGGGTCCATGATTTTGCCGAAATTCGTCACTTCTTTTCTGGCCCGGGCGACCATGCCGTCGAAGAGATCGGTCAGGAGGGTGAGGGTGAGGATGATCAGGATGGTCAGGGATGTTTTCCAGGCGGCGGGTTGGGTGTCGGGATCGCGGAGGTTTTGTACCAGTATCAGCATGATCGGGGCAAAGACGAAACGGGAGAGGGTGAGGACATTGGGGAGATTGAAAAGCGGCAGACGTTTTTTAGGCATGACGCGGCTCTTCCTGGTCGAAGACGATGCGGCAGATGTGGGAAATTGCCCATTGCTTTTGAGTCTCCCGACTATACCACAAAGAGGGGAATCGGTCAATCTTTAGGTAATTTAACCGCCATCCCCCCCACCACCTCGTTTCCCCCCGATCTTAACGCCGCCAGCATCGCCTCGATGTCGCCGGCCAGTGGCGCCTGGAGCGTCAGGAACCGGCCGTCCGCCGGATGGCGAAAAGTCAATTCCGCCGCGTGCAAGGCATAACGTTCCAGAATAATCGGCCCGCCCCCGGCCTCAACCTCCAGCCTATAGCCCCCGCCGTACCGCCCGTCGCCGACCAGCGGATGCCCCAAGGCCGACATATGCACCCGCAACTGGTGTTGACGCCCGGTGATGGGCCGCAATTTGACCAGGCTGAACCCCCGGGAAAATTTTTCCAGCACTTCGTAAAAGGTCCGCGAATCCTTGCCCAATGCATCGTGGCGCACCATCATGTTGCAGTGATCCCGCCCCGGCCGGTTTTCCGGCCCAATCGGCAAATCCACGACTCCCCCGTCCCCGGCGAGTATCCCCCGGCACAGGGCCAGGTAGGTTTTCTCCGGTATCCTCGCCTCGAAATCCTCCTGCAGAATCCGCTTCGCCGACGTGTTCTTGGTCGCGAGAACCACCCCCGACGTGTACTGGTCCAGCCGGTTCGCTAAATTCACCGACCCTCCCTCCGGCAGAACCTCCCCGTACCGCCAGTACAAGGCGTTCAACAAGGTGTCGTGCCGATGCTTGCCCACCGGATGCACGATCAATCCGGGCTGCTTGTTCACCCCGATGACGTCGTCATCCTCATATATTATGTCCAAAGGAATCGACCGCCCCGCCTCCGCCGCCCCGCCTTCCGGTTCACGGCAACGCACCAGCACCCGATCCCCGGCCAGCACCCGCCAATTGCTGGCCCGCGCCGTGCCGTTCACCACCACCCGGCCCTCGCCAATCCGCAGTTGGATGCGCGTCCTGCTCATCGAGGGGACCATCGCCTTGATGAACTTGTCCAGGCGCTGGCGATCGTAAAGCGGATCGACCGCATATTCCAAATCAAACGGTTTGGCCGGATCTATGGCCATGCCGACGGCTCCGGAGCGTCCTCGGGATGGAAATCGACCTTGCCGAAGGCATATAGCACCCCTCCCACCACCCCGATGAGCAAATTCGACAAGCGGAACAACAGCATCACCATCACCCCCGCCTGGGCGTTGTCCACCCCCGGACTGGCCAAATCCAACAAAGCCGCCATCGCCAGTTCGCCCTGCCCCACTCCCCCCGGCGCGCCGGGTATGCCGTTGATGGTCATCACCATCGGGACAATCAGGAGGTACCCCAGGGGCGGCACCCCCTCGACCTCCAAAGCCGCCCCGAAGGTCTGGCAGGACGCCACGCAGGCCAGGTGGGCAAGGAAACCGTAAAGCAGGGCCAGGGGCAGGGTGGCCGGGCTTTTGACGTTGGTCGCGACCACGGCGTTCAAGCGGCTGAGTTTGCCCTGCTTCGGCTCGTCGGTGTTTTCCTCGGCCTTGACTTGCCGCAACTGTTTCCGGTGCAGCCAGCCGGCCAGCCAGAGGTAAAGCAGCAATACCAGGCAAACCGCCCCCACACCCTCGATAAAGGGAATCATTTTCGACAGGGTTGGGTTGGACTTGAAGAACTCGTAGTCGAGAAACATGCCAATCACCACCACGAAAATCAGGGCCGGCAAACCCAGCAGGCGGTCCAGGGTGATGGAGGCAATGGCCGCGCCAAGCTTGGCGCGGGCGCCCTGTTTGATGGCGAAAATCCGATAGGCGTCGCCGCCGGTCGAGCCGGGGAGAATCATGTTGAAGAAATTCCCGGTCAGACTCATCTTCAACACATTGCGGCCGCCGATGCGGATGCCCGAATCGTCAAGCAGCCGCCAGGTCCGCAGAGCGCCCCACAGCGGCTGGGTGAAGGAAATGGCAATCCCCAATATGACCAGCGGCCAGTTGCGGACAATTTTCAGGAGGGTCTGCCGGTCGGGTCGGAGCCCGGGGTTGTTGAGAACAAAAGCCAACAGACCCAGGGCGAAACAAATCCGGTGGATGTGCCATGAATTCTTCCGTTTCCAAATCCAGTGGGCGCAACCGGGCACCAGGCTGACCCCGACAAAGAGGCAAAACCGGGCCAGGGAACCGTCCGGTTTGGCGACAAAAAAATAGACCATCACCAGCAGCGCCAAAACCCCCACCGGGATCCATTCCCATTGTGAAGGTTTCTGCCGCATCAGGATGGTGTTGCGGCTGCGGATGATGGTTTGGGTCCGGGCCAGGGTGTTTTTGCGGAAGGTGTCGGTGAGCGCCTGCAATCGGGCGGTTATTTGCGCGCCGCGGTTCGAGATGCTGGTCCGGCCCGAACCGGTCGGCGAGTCGACCTGGGTGGCGCGGCCGGAAGCCGTCCTCGCCTTTTCCGTTTCATCCTCGACGCTATCGGTGAGCTGGTCGAGACGGTCGGAAATGGCCGTGTCAAGCTTGCGTCTTGGAGTCCTGACGGCGGTCGATTTTCGCGTCGGGGGAGCGCTCTCCGAAAAATCCTGGAGCGAATCGAACAGACCGTCATCTTCCGGTTCGGAATCGGGATTCGGCGCCGGGGTTGAGGTGGAATGAGTCATGGTTATTCCGTTTGCTGGTTGTCACTCATCGGTAGCCGGGCATTCAAAGTAAGTTTATTCTGGAAGTCGTCGGCTGATTGGCAATTCATGGCAACTGATATCCAGGTATCGAGAATATTCAGATCAGTACAACTCTTTACGGATTTTACCATCGCTGGGGGAACAGTGCCAAAACGAAACGCCAAAATGGTGAGAATCGTTTCCGCCTTGCCTTCCGCCTTGCCTTCCGCCTTGCCTTCCGCCTTGCCTGCTTCCCAAAGTCTGTCCGCAGTAGTGGTAGCCATGATCTTCGCCTCCTTTTCGCCAACTATTTTTCGGTACGCCCGAGCGAAAACCGCCAGCGGGTTTGCAAAATCGAATTGTGTCGCCGCATAACGGACCAATGCCATGGCCCAATCCTTGACTCGCAGGTCGTTCTTCGCCTTGGCGATGGTGTCGGTAATCTTGTCGAAGCATTGACCCATTTCGCCTCTTCCCGCCGCTTGCAGTGCCAACAGTAGCGACTGGGTGGCGGGACCGCCTTTCAATTGATCTGTTGGCGTTGCGGCCAAATCTATCAAAGTGATGGGAAAATGCAAAACTTTCGGATCGATTCCAGGTGCGCATTGAATTAGGTCGGGCATCTGCCGAAATTCTTTCCAGGGGGCTTTACCGTGGTAAAGCACCACCGCCAAGGGATAAGGCAAAATCCGCCCGCAGTCACCCCGAGCAAAAGCGCTGGCCCGATTCTCGTAGGCATCGACGATGTAACGGAGTATCCTGAGACAGATGAGCGGGTCCTTGCTGGATTGGTGTTCCAGAAAGATGAACACCTGTGATTCCTGATCGCAATCCTTGAATTTCGTAAGATAACGGAAATCGCTGATGCGTTCGGTCAAGGTCGGATTCACCACCGCCGTGTTGTCGCAGATCAAGCAAGTCAAATCCAGGCGATTGATGTGGTCCGCATCGACATTGCATTGCAGAAAATCGGCGGCGACTTCCACATCGGACAAAAAATATCTGGCCAGGGCGTCGTGGGGATGGGGAATATGGGAATCGGACATGACCGCTCTCCGGATGGCACAATGGCGAATAATATTATTGAGGTACTGAATTGCTTAAGCCATCTTCTGCCTTCGGCAACAAACGCTTCCCCCACGCCTCCCATTGACCGGAATCTCCGCCGGGGTCGTCCGAATAGATCGTCCCGAGCGCCTTGCGGGCCGTATCCACCAGCACCGGGTCGGCCGTTTTTGTAAGGACCTCGAAAAGCGCCGGACCCGCCGCCTGGTCGCCAATCTCCCCCAACGCCTCCGCCGACGCCGCCGTCAACTCCCCGTCCCGCGACTGCAAACCCTCCGTTAGCGCCCCAATCGAACGCTTGTCGCCAATTTTCCCCAAAGCCTCCGCCGCGGCCAGACGAAAGGGCATCTCTCCTTCGCGGTACTCATCCACCAGCCGCGACGCCACCCCGATCACCCCCAATTTCGCCAAAGCCACCGCCGCCGCCGACCTCACCTCCGGCCGGCCGTCATGCAACAAGGGGGACAACGAACCCACTCCGGCGCTCAGCCCCATTTCCCCCAGCGCCCGCGCCGCCGCCGCCCGGTTCGCCCCCACCCGGTCGAACAAGGCCGCCTCCAGATACGGCAAAGCCGCCGGATTCTTTTTTTCCGCCAATAATTCAATAGCCCGCCGCCGCACCGGGGTCGAGGGATGGGTCACAAAACCCGCCACCGTCCGTCCCGCCGCCGGCTTGACCCCGCCCAAGGGAAACATCGCCCCCCGGTAACCCATGGCGTCCAAAGCCCCCAAAGCCTCCAGGGCGACCAGCGGATTCGCGTGTCCGACACACCTTTCCACCGCCTCGCCATACTCCGGCGGCCGCATCTCCCGCATCGCCCTCAGGGCGGCGACCAGGATGCCGGGGTCGGTCTCGGTATACAAAAAAGCAGCCAGGCGCTCTGGACCTTGGCTGCTTCCCACATACGGGGTCATCTCCACCGCCGCCCGGCGTAAAGCCGCGTCGTTGTCCAGGAGGGCTTGCCAAACGCACCACACCAAAGGCTCCGGCAGGGCCATGCCGGAACCGCGGTATTTCCGCGCTAAACCCCGCATCACCAGGGCCTGAAACCGCCCCCGGTATTTAGCCTGGTCCAAACTGAGCGCCACCCACTCGGGAACGCCGCCGATTGCATCCGGCAGCGTCGCGTCGCCGGTTTTTAGCGGCGTTTCCTTGGCTGAACCTTTCATCCCTTGCAGCAAACTTATAGCCCGGGCGCCTTTCGTCAGGAGGGTGTACAATTCGCCGTCGGATTTTCTGGCGTAAAAACGGGCCAAAGCTTCCGCGGCCGCTTCGGCCAGGAAATAATCCTGACCCAAAGCCGCCTCCAAGAGGGGGCTTTCCGCCTCCGGCGGGGCCAATTCGCCCAGGAGCCGCGCCGCCACCTGCCGCCTTAAAGCCCGGTCCGATCCCTCGCCCCTGAGGGCGGAAACAAGAATGCTTGCCGATTTATCGGCAAGCATTAAGACCCGACCCGCCGCATATTCCCGGCTTCGCATACTGGCTCCGGCATCCGCCGCCCGGTTCAGCCATTCCCCCGCCGTATCCTCGGCGGCTCGCGCCAAGCAGCAGGCGAACAGGAATGCCAACGTGATAACCAGGGACCGTAGCCCGACCATAATCATCCATTTCCAGATGTAGGCGAAACAGGATGAAAACGCGGTTACTTTTCCGCCTTCTTTTCCTTGGCGAGGGAGCGCGAAGGACGCGTCTCCTCTTTAAGCCGCGTTGCCTTGCCGACCCGCTCGCGGAGGAAATAAAGCTTGGCGCGCTTGGTGCGGCCGCGCCTTTTCACCTCGACCTTTTCGACCCGGGGGGCGTGCAGGGGGAAGACGCGTTCGACGCCTTCGCCGGCCACCAGGCGGCGAACGGTGAAGTTTTCGTTAATCCCGCCTTTATTTCGGGCGATGACGACGCCGTTGAAGATCTGGATTCTTTCCTTTTCGCCTTCAATGATGCGCACGTGGACGTCAACCGTGTCGCCGACGCGGAAGTCATCGATGTTCTTTTTGGAAAATTCCTGTTCGAGTTCCTGGATGATGGGGTTCATGGAGCGCTCCTGACCTGTGACGGCAACGGTTAATCTTTACGTCATAATAAACTGACAAATTACCATAAAACCAAACCGCGCCCGACCTGGCCGGGCGCTATGGCAAAACGTGCATCCTACCAGACCCTGAAAACAATTGCAAGCGGAAAGCTGTCCCCGTTCCTGGTAAATTCCCGCTTTTATTTTGCATTCCCCGTGCCGGCAACTATAATCGTCGAAAAGCGGGGGGTAATCAACCTAAATCAATTTACACCGTATTATTACCGAAGTTTTGTAGAAAGTGACGATCGAACCGCCAATCGTCACTTCATAAAATTCGTTTTCGTCGGAATTTCAGGGGTTTTCAATTTTGCAAAATACCCATTATTTGCAAAAGCCCGCTTATGACACAGTCGGATGTTCGCCGGATTTTCTTAAACGTTATTCAATTGTTTCGACGCCGCTACCGGCGTCCGAACCGGTAAAGCGAGGGTTTGCATGCGTATACTGGCTGTTTACGCCCATCCCAGCCCCAAATCGTTCAACCGCAACATTCTCGAGGCGGTTCTCGACGAGGCCGGGATTAAAGGCCATGAGGTGAGCGTGCTGGATTTGTACGCCCTGAAGTTCAATCCCGTTTTAAGCGACGCCGACATGGAAGAATTCAATCGCGGCAAAACCCCCAAGGAAATCCAGAGGATGCAGGATGAAGTAAGCGCCGCCAATGTGGTGGTTTACATCCATCCCTTGTGGTGGTTCGCCATGCCGGCCATTCTGAAGGGCTGGATAGACCGGGTCTTTTCCTATGGCTTCGCCTATGGACACGATTCAAAGGGGGTCAAGCCGCTTCTGGCCGGAAAAAAGGCGATTATCATCAATACCGCCGGCGGGGCCGAGGCGCCGAGTTACGACGCCACCGGCTTCAAGAACGCCATAACCAAATTGAACGACCAGGCTATTTACAGCTTTGTCGGCTTCGACATCATTCTCCGGCGTTTCTTTTTCGAAATACCCGCCAAATCGGAGGCGGAGCGGCGTCAGCTCCTGGAAGAATTGCGGCAGGACATCCGCAAGGTGCTCTAGAGCGGCCGTCAGTTTGGCGGCGTCGTCGCCGGAGGCGCTTTTTCACTCGCTTCCACCCCGACCGCAATTACCCGGTTCCGCCCGCCATTTTTCGCCTGGTACAGGGCGCTGTCCGCCTTTTCGATAATCTGTTCCGGCTTCATGCCGTGCTTGCACTCGGCCATGCCGCCGGAGACGGTCATTTGAATAGTCTTGTCGTCAAGGCGGAATTTGGTTTTGGCGATGTCCTTGCGCATCCGTTCGGCGACCAGGTAGGCGTCGTCCACTTTGGTGCCGGGGAAAATGACTGCGAATTCCTCGCCGCCGTAGCGGGCGGTGAAATCATTGCTCCGCACCGCCTCGGATATTCGCGACGCGACGCCCCGGAGTATGCGGTCGCCGTTCACGTGGCCGTGTTCGTCATTGACCGATTTAAAGAAATCGATGTCGATGAGGAGCAGGGTGAAGGTGAGGGCGGTGCGGTTCAGGAGGGCGATGTATTCCTGCAGGCGTTCGTCGAAGGCGGTGCGGTTATTGATGCGGGTCAGGGCGTCGATGCGGGCCTGGACCCGGAGTTCCTCGATTTGCCGCCGCTGTTCGGCGATGCCCTGGTTCGCCTTGTCGAGTTCGCCCTGCAGCTTCGCGTTCGACTTGATGACCCGGTCGATTTCCCCGATCAGCACCTGTTGCGCATTGGAGAGATCGGAGTGCTCGTCCGAATCCAGATTGTCGATGGTCTGCCGGGCGTTCGTGAAGGCCGCCGCCGCTTCGCCGCTGGCCGTTTCGGTGGAGGCGATGACGTCGGCCAGACGCAGGAGCAATTCGCGCACGTCCTGGACGTTCTTATTGAACAGGCGGTCGCGGAGGTCCATTTGGTCGATGACGATGGTGTTGCGGCGGGAGGGGTTGCCGCGGGTGGCGGAGACGTCGGGGGTCGGCGGCGGGGCTTTGGCGGCGGCGGAGCCGTTCAGAGAATTTTTTCCCGCGGCCGGACCGGCCGCCTTCAGCGGTTCGGGGGCGGTGCGGAGAACCGAGGTGTCGACGAGGGGGCGCATTTCCGCCGCGACCCCGGCCGGGACGGCGGCGCTCCGAACCGTCCGGCGGGCCACCATGATGATTACCGCTCCGACCATCGCGACGACGGTCCCGGCCAGGAGGCCGACCATAAAACCCAATCCCATTTCCATATGCAAATCCTCAAGCCGGTTCCCGGAACTGCCAATATCCAGAATATAGGATTGGGGTTTGTTTGGCAATGGACTTTGTTGCCGGGCTGTTAATTCACAGGAAAGTGGCGACACCTTGTCTTTCGGGCCGGCGGGGGGTACAATAATTATTCCGCCGGGCACTTTTCCAGCGAGGTTAACGCATGTCCACCGAATATGTCCGTTCACTTTTTCAAAACCGCCTGGATCTCGGCGACAAACTCACCGGCGCCGCCGTCGGTTCCGGCATGGCCAGCCGGCATCTACTGGCCGGCGGGGCCGATTTCCTCTTAATCGCCGTCGGCGGACGCTTCCGCGCGGCGGGGATTCCCTCGCTCGCCTCTTTTCTGCCCATGGGAAACGCCAACGAGATGATTTTCGATCTGGCCCGGCGCGAGGTCCTCCCCCGCGCCGGCGACCGGCCGGTCATCATCGGCCTCTGTCCCACCGACCCCATCCACAATCCCCGCGACCTGCTTCGCCGCTGCCAGGACGCCGGATTTCACGGCATCAATAATTTCCCCTCCATCGGTTTTTACGAGGGGGCGCTCCGGAAAGCCATGGAAAAAGCCGGCCTTTCCTATGCCCGCGAAGCCGAATTTCTGGCCGAGGCCGCCCATCTCGGCCTCTTCACCCTCGCCTTCGCCTACTCGGAGGAAAACGCCCAGCTCATGGCCCAAGCCGGGGTCGGCGCGATCTGCGCCAATCTGAATCTGCCGGTCAATCCCGAAGGCGCCGGCGCCGAAATCATCACCCCCGAAGACGCCTCCTTCGCTTTCGGCCGCATGTTCAAGGCGGCCAAGAAAATCAATCCCGGCCTGTTCACCGTCTTCTACTGCGCCGGCCCCATCTCCACGCCGGAGGCCCTGGACAAGGTCATGCAGGAAACCCGCGCCGACGGTTATGTCGGCGGCTCCGTATTCGAGCGCCTGCCCACCGCCGCGGCCATGGAGGAAATAGCCGGCCAGTACCGGAAGATCATCCACCTCAGCCACGAGAACAAGGAGCTACGCCGCGAGCTCCAGCGGAAAAAGGGTTTCGACGAAATCGTCGGCCAAAGCCGGGTCATGCAGGATCTCTACGAAGTGGTCAGCAAAGTCGCCGACAAGGACGTCGGCGTGCTGGTCCACGGCGAAAGCGGCACGGGGAAGGAGCTGGTCGTCAAGTCGATTCATTTCAACAGTCCCCGGCGCAATCAGCCCTTCATCAAGGTGAACTGCGCCGCCATACCCGAGGCGCTGCTGGAAAGCGAACTCTTCGGCCACACCAAGGGCGCCTTCACCGGCGCGGTCGAGGACCGCATGGGCCTCTTTCAGCTCGCCGACAAAGGCACCCTGTTCATGGATGAAATCGGTGAATTGGGCCTCGGGACCCAGGCGAAGCTTTTACGGGTGATTCAACAGCGGGAGCTGAAGCGGGTCGGCTCCGACCGGGTCGTCAAATCGGACTTCCGCCTCATCGCCGCCACCAACGTGAATCTTCTCGACATGGTGGCGAAGGGGAAATTCCGTGAAGATCTTTATTACCGCTTGAATATCGTCTCCATTCACACCCCGGCCCTCCGCAGCCACAAGGAGGATTTGCCCCTCCTGATTTCCTACTTCACCCACCGGGTCGCCGCCAAATTCGCCCAGCCCCCCTGTCGCCTCACCCCCGAAGCGCTGGAAGCGCTGCAGCGTTACGATTGGCCGGGGAATGTCCGCGAACTCGAACACGCCCTGGAAAGCGCCGCCATTCTCTGTTCCGACTTCACCATCAGGGTGAAGGACCTGCCCCTGGCCATGCAAAACGCCTTATGCGAATCCGGCCGGGGGGTGACCCCGGCGGCGGCGCCCCTGCCGGCCGCCGCCACGCCCCCCGACGCGGCCGGGGCGGACGACAGCCCCATTTCGGAACCGGATGAGAAGGCGCGGATCATCTCGGCCCTGGCGAGTTGCGCCTGGCGGCGGGAGCAGGCGGCGCGGATTCTCGGGGTATCGCGTAAGACATTATACAATAAAATGCGCAAGCATAATTTGTTGGGTTATGGGGAATGACGCGGTTTCCGGGACAGTTGAACAAAAAGCCAAGGGTAACAGCGAATGGCCAAGCCAAAAGTCTATCTCGAAACCTCAGTCATCAGCTACTTGACGGCTCGGCCAAGCCGGGATGTCGTCAAACTGGCAAAACAAGAATTGACGCGGGAGTGGTGGGCGACAAGCCGGCACTATTTCGACCTGTACGTTTCCATCGCCGTAATCGAAGAAATCAGGAGAGGTGACCCCGAAGCGGCACAGTTGCGAATGGACGCGGTGGCTGGAATCACCCGGCTTGACACGACAGGCAAGGTGGACGCTTTACTTGACCAATTACTTTCGGCCAAGGTAGTGCCGAAAGGTGTAGTATTGGATGCATATCATATCGCGATGGCGGCTGTTCACGACATGGCCTATTTGCTGACCTGGAACTGCAAGCACATCAACAACGCCACGCAAAAAAGCAAAATTGCTGAGATCCTGACAAAAGCCGGGTATGCTGAAGTTGTCCTCGCCACACCGGAAGAACTATGGAGGTAATACAGTGAAAGACATCGACCCCATCGAGGATCTGCACGAAATACGCCGGAAAATACTGGCGGAAGCTGGCGGTACCCCTGCCGGCCTCATGAAGTATTTACGAGCACTGGAGAAAAAAGATCCGGCACAAAACACCCGCGAGAAACGCGCAGCAAAAGCACCCACCCGTAGATCCGGGAAACGGAGCAAAGACGTGGCCCAATAAATCACCTATGTTATACTTTCCACAGAATGGCAGGAATCGCCAGCGCGTCGGGTAAACGGCGTTACTCAAAATGTGTGTTCAAAGCGTCGCTTACACCAGATGGGTAAGCGGCGGTTTTTTGTCCGGTTTTGGGTAAGCGGTTTTTTCCGAAAAATCGCCCGAAGGACCGGCGTTAACCGGGGCGGCGCCGGCAAAGCGCCGGTTTCGCGACAGTATGGCAAGCGGATTGCATTTTGCATTTATAAGGTAATAACGAACGCGGTTCCCACCCACGGGCACCTCTAAAAACAGCATTTTTGGAGCTGCCCCCAAAACTCTTTCCCCGGGGGAAACTATGGCCAATAATTATGCGCCCCGCACCGCCCGCACCATGTATTTCATCGGCGTCACCACCGGTAAGTCCTCCATCATGAAGGTATTTCCCAAATGGGCCGATTATCTCGGCCTCAACGCCAATATCGAAGGCTTCGACTTCGCCTGGCACGACGACCCCGAGCGTTATCGCGAAGTCGTAGACTTCATCAAGCGGGACCCGATGTCCCTGGGCGCCCTCGTGACCACCCACAAAATCGACCTCCTCACCGCCGCCCGCGACCGCTTCGAATTCCTCGACCCCTACGCCAAAGTTCTCGGGGAAATCAGTTCCATATCGAAGCAGGGCGACAAACTCTGCGGCCACGCCAAAGACCCCATCACCTCCGGCCTTTCCCTCGAACGCATCGCCCCCCCCGGCTACTGGAAGAAAACCGGCGCCGACCTGCTGCTCCTCGGGGCCGGCGGCTCCTCCCTCGCCCTAACCATGTATTTGAAGGAAAAGAAGGATAACGGCGGCGACGTCCCCGCCCGCATCATCGTCGACAATCGCAGTCAGCCCCGCCTCGACGAAATGAAGAAAATTCACCGGGAAATCGGCTTTGACATCCCGATCGAATACCACCTTTGCCCCAAAGCGACCGACAACGACAAAATCATGGCCAGCCTGAAACCGGGCTCGATGGTGGTGAACGCGACCGGTCTGGGAAAGGACGGCCCGGGCTCCCCCCTGACGAACGACGGCGTTTTCCCCCAGGACGGTCTGGTTTGGGAATTCAATTATCGCGGCGAACTGCTGTTCCTCGAACAGGCCCGGGAGCAGGAGGAACGCCGCGGCCTCCGCATCGTCGACGGCTGGGACTACTTCATCTACGGCTGGACCCGGGTGGTGGCGGAAGTGTTCCACGTCGACATTCCGGTCACCGGTCCCGGCTTCGACAAGATTTCCGAACTGGCGGCCTCGACCCGGTAGAACCAGGAGAGCGCATGCGTATCGACCCTCATGTCCGCCCGCTTGCCCGTCCCCTCTTCGAGGAACTCGCCGTCCCGGCGCAAACCGGCCGCCTGAACGTTTTTTGGCTGGGCCAGGCCGGTTTCGCCCTGCGGACTCCCGACCAACTCCTGCTCGTCGACCCCTATCTCTCGAACTCCCTCGCCGAGAAATACCGCGACGCCGAGTTCAAGCATATCCGCATGATGCCCCCCCCCATCACCCCCGACGAACTCCGGGGCGTCGACTACCTTTTCGCCACCCACGCCCATTCGGATCACCTCGATCCCGGCGGCGTCGGCAAAATCATGGCTCTGAACCCCGGCTGTCAATTGATCTGTCCCCGGGCGATTAGGGACACGGCTCTGGCGCGCGGGGCGGACCGGGATAGGCTGATCCTGATGTCGAGTTTGGAGAAGAAGGCGTTCGGAGCTTTCAAGGTCACCATGCTCCCGTCGGCTCACGAGGAATTGAAGGACGACGGCAAGGGAAACAGCCTGTTCGCCGGTTTTATCTGGGATTTCGGCGGCTTGAACCTCTACCACTCCGGCGACTGCGTGCCCTTCGACGGTTTGGCGAACCTCCTCGCCGAGCGGGGAGTGGAGGTGGCGCTACTCCCCGTGAACGGCCGGGATCGTTATCGTGCCGAGAAGGGGGTGCCGGGGAATTTTCTTATCGAAGAGGCGGCGGAACTGTGTTTGGCGGCGGGGGTGCGGGTGTTGATCCCACACCATTTCGGCATGTTCGACTTCAATACGGTGGCGCCGGAGGCAATCGAGGAGCGGCTCCGGCCTTATGGCGGTGAGAATTTCCGCTGGGTGATTCCCAGGGTGGACACGGCGGTGATGCTGTGATTTTCCGGGGCAAGTGGGGCCGCCGCCGCCTGCTTGCCCCGGTTTTTTTCCGCACGGTTGACCGCATATCGGCCACCCTCCGCCGAAAAAGCTTGTTGCCTTCCCTCTCCACCGGTAAAATATGGGGCTTTTACGGGCTCGGCCCCACTTACCGAAATGGAGACAGCAAATCATGTTTTATCTTGGCCTCGACATCGGCAGCCTCTCGGTGGCTGCCGTCCTCATAGACGACCAGCGCGTCACTGTCAAGTCCGACTACCGCCGCCATCACGGGGACGTCCTCCCCACGGTCAGAAAAATCCTGGAAGACTTTCCCCTCGACCGCGTCCTGAACCTGGTTCGCACCGGTTCGGGCGGCCGCACCGCCGAGCTCCTTGGCGGCGATTACATCGACCCGGTCGTCGCCGGCCTGGAAGGGGTGAAAGTGCGGGTCCCCGACGCCCGGAACATCATCCAAATCGGCGGCGGCTCCTTTTCCCTCACCCGGCTTTCCCCCGACGGTTCCTACCAAAGAAGCACCAACAATTCCGCCTGCGCCTCCGGCACCGGGGCCTTCCTGGATCAGCAATCCCTGCGTTTGCAGGTCGAACCCACCGAACTCGCCAAACGCGCCATGCAG
Source organism: Planctomycetota bacterium (assembly GCA_031548195.1). GTDB lineage: Bacteria > Planctomycetota > SZUA-567 > SZUA-567 > SZUA-567 > JAJBSZ01. Next base: position 14,405 of record JAVBRG010000106.1, read on the forward strand.
TACGACAAGCGGCCGCCGGCGGTGGCGACCCGGTGCGCCGTCTTCGCCAAATCCGACATGATCCACCTCCAGCAGGAGGGCTTCACCGTCGACGCCATCGCGGCCGGGCTCTGCGCGGGTTTGGGGAATTCCACCGTCGACGGACTCCTGTCGGGCCGGGCTCTCCATGGCAAAACCGCCGTCATCGGCGGCGTGGCGATGAATTCGGTGGTGGTGGGGGCGGTGCGGGACAAACTCGGCGTCGAAGTGGTGGTTCCGGACAATCCGCAGCTGGTCGGGGCTTATGGCGCCGCCTGTCTGGCCCGGGAGCGCCACCGCACCCGGCCGGAAGTGACCCCGGCAGATTTTTTGCCCCTGTTCGACCAGAGTTCGGCCGGCCTGGGCGCCGAAGCCGGCCGGGGCGACCTCCGCCCGCCCCTGGCTTTGAAATTGTCGCATTACCCCGACTTCGTCTGGCAGGACCATTGGGTGAACGATGACGGTTCGGAGACGGCCATTGTCGAGAATCGCAGCGGCAAGGTCACGGTGTCGATGGGGATTGACATCGGTTCGACTTCGACCAAGGCGGTTTTCCTGGACCGCTCCCACAAGGTGGTCGGCTGGATTTACCGGAAGACGGCCGGCAATCCGATTCGCGCCGTGCAGCTCCTGATGAAGGCGGCATTGGAAATGGAGAAGCGGGGCGGCTTCAGCCTGGACATCCGCGGCGTCGGCACCACAGGTTCGGGCAGGCGGATGATTGGGGCGTTAATCGGCGCCGACCTCGCCACCAACGAAATCACCGCCCACGCGGCGGCGGCGGTGTTTATCGATCCCGAAGTCGACACGATTATCGAACTCGGGGGGCAGGACGCGAAATTCACCCAGTTGCAGAACGGCATGGTTTACAATTCCATCATGAACTACGTCTGCGCCGCCGGCACCGGCTCGTTCATCGAGGAGCAGTCCCTGAAATTGGGGATTCCCCTGGCCGAATACGCCGACCGGGCCATGGGCAAAACCTGCCCCCTCACCTCCGACCGCTGCACCGTCTACATGGAGCGGGACCTCGACCTGCTGCTGGCCCGGGGCTGGAACAAGGACCAGGTCGCGGCGGCGGTCCTGCATTCGGTGCGGGACAATTACCTGAACAAGGTGGTGGGCGGCCTGTTCATCGGCGACCACGTCTATTTCCAAGGCGCGACCGCCCGGAACCGGGCGCTCGTGGCGGCTTTCGAAGTGGAACTGGGGAAGGAAATCAAGGTCAGCCCCTACTGCCACCTGACCGGCGCCTTGGGGATGTGCCTGATGGTCGACGAGCGGATTCCCGAGGCGAAGAAGTCGGAGGCGTTCAAGGGGCTGGCCTTTGCCGACACCCCGGTCCAGGTCGATTACGAAACCTGCGAACTTTGCCATAACAAGTGCAATCTTTCCCTCATCCGTTCGGACGGCGGGACCTTGGCCTGGGGCTTGAAGTGCGGCCGCGACTACGGTGACAAGAAGGTGAAGGTGAGGGAGAACCCGACCTACGAATGGTGGCGGAAGCGGCACAACGCCTGGCTTTCCTTGGAGGGGCCGAAGGTTTTGGCGGAGAATTCGAAGGGGCGGATTGGCCTGTTGCAGGCTTTGGGGACCTACGGGTATTACCCCTTCTGGAAACGCTTCGTCGAAAAGCTCGGCTACCAGCCGGTTCTCTCCACCCGCACCGGCGACAAGACCATGCACGACGGCACGGCGATTACCTCGGCCGAGTATTGCGCGCCGGTGGTCGCGAGCCACGGCCACGCCCTGGAGATGCTGTCCGGGGACAAGGTGGATTGGCTCCTGGTTCCCTACATGCTCCGGGAGCCGGTCGCGGCCGGTTTCACGGACGCGCATTTCTGCTGCTACGTGCAGGCCCACCCGGGCGTCCTGAAGGCGGCGGCGGGTCTGGGGAACCGGGAGCGGATTCTCGATCCGGTGGTCCTGTTTAATCGCCCCGACGCGGAGATTGCCGAGTCGCTGGCTGCCGGTCTCCAGCCCCTCAAGGTGACGGCGGCGGAGACCCTGGCTGCGCTCCAGGCCGGCCGCGAGGCGCAGGCGGCGTTTTTCGAAAAGTCCCGCGTGGCCGGGAGGGAAGCCTTGGATTGGCTCGACCGGCATGACGGCCTGGGGCTGGTGTGTATCGGCCGGCCGTACAATACGCTGGACGCGGGGCTCACCCTCGACCTGCCCCGCAAGATGTCGGCCCTGGGTTACCCGGTGTTTTACCTCGACATGCTGCCGTATGACTTGAACGCGATTCTCCCCGAATTTTCGAACATGTACTGGCATTACGGGCAGAAGATTCTGGCGACGGCGGCGTATGTCGCCGAGCATCCGCGTTTGTTCGGGGTTTATTTCACCAATTTCATGTGCGGCCCCGACAGTTATATCCTGACCTATTTCAAGGAAATCATGAACCGGGTCGGTAAGCCGTACCTGTGCCTCCAGTTTGACGGCCACGGGGCGGACGCGGGTTATCTGACCCGGGTCGAGGCGGCCCTGGAATCGTTCCACAGCTGGTCGCGGATTCGCCGGCTGGAGGTGGTGGCGGCGGCGGATTGAGGGCGCGAGGTTGCAACCTTGGAGGAATTATTATGACGACGACAGTCAAGAAGACGCGTTCGGTCAAGAAGGCGGGCGGAGCCAAGCAGGCGACTATCCTGGTCCATTTGGACGCCAAGACCAAAGTCAAGGTTACTAAATTTTTCAAGAAGCGCGGAGTGTCCACCAGCAACGGCGTGCGCATTCTTCTGGATCAGGCTATGGAGGATGATTATTTGCCGCATGTTCCCAATGCAGAAACCATTAAAGCCATTGAAGAGGGCATGGCGGAGGAGCTTAAACCTGTAACGATTTCTGAACTCCGGAAAATGTGGGAAGAGCCATGAGAGTGATACACGCGACCAAGGTATTCAGCCGCGAAGTGAAGAGGCTGTATAGCTCTGGAAAATTCAAATCGGAACAACTTGAACATGTCTTGGCGCTGCTGCGATGCGACTCCCCATTGCCGGAACGTCTTCATGACCATCCCCTGTCCGGTCAATGGAAGACAATTGAAGCTAGTGCCCCGTAAATTTAGACTTTACGGGGCACTAGGGATTGTCACATAAAACCGGATGTTGTTCTTATCTACTCGAAGCCGCCCGGGGAGCTGCGCCTGCATAGAATCGGCAGCCATTCCGAACTTCTCGAAAGATGACCACGGCGATTAGTTTTCTGTACCACAAATTCTGTTTCCCCCAAAGGAACCTCCCCATGCCCCCACGCATCGTCCTCACCGGCCTCGGCCTTACCTCACCTATCGGGAACGACCTTCCGACTCTCAGGGCAAACCTCCTCGCCGGTAAGGGCGGGGTCACCAGCATGAAGCCGCGTTATATGGAGGAATGGCCGGCCGGCATCTGCGACTTCCCGGTGCAGAAACACCAAAGCCGCAAAGACGCCCGCCGCGGCACCCGGGCCGGGCAAATTTCGATTTACTGCGGCAGGGAAGCGCTCGTCGACGCCGGGATAGACCTGGAAAAAATTGACCGCTCCCGGGTCGGGGTTTTCATAGGGACGACCGAACACGGCAATGTCGAAACGGAAAACGAAGTTGCGAACATCAAGGAATACGGCTACGACGTCAAGTATTGGTCGCACCACCACAACCCGCGTTCCATCGCCAATAATCCCGCCGGGGAACTGTGCCTGAACGCCGGCATCACCGGCCCCCACTGCTGCGTCGGGGCGGCCTGCGCGGCGGGGAATTACGGGCTAATCTTCGCGGCGCAACAATTGATTCTTGGCGAAGTCGATTTGGCCGTCGCCGGCGGCGTCTCCGAATCGATTCACACCTTTGGCATTTTCGCCAGCTTCCTGGCCCAGAACGCCCTGGCGCCGGTCGGGGACAATCCGGCGGCGGCCAGCCGGCCCTTTGACCTTACCCGCCACGGCATCGTCATCGCCGAAGGTGGCTGCCTGTACACCCTGGAGCGTCTCGAGGACGCGAAGAAGCGCGGCGCGAGAATCATCGGCGAACTCTTGGGCTGGGCGGTCAACACGGATGCGACCGACTTCGTTCTCCCGAATCCCCAGCGCCAGGCCGAGGCGATGCGCCTCGCCATTAAGCGAAGCGGCCTGGAACCCGGGGACATCGACCTGATTTCCGCCCACGCCACTTCGACTCCGGAAGGGGATCCGAAGGAAATCGAGGCCATTCGGGCGGTTTTCGGCGACGACTGCCCTGCTTACCTGAACGCTTCGAAAGGATTCTACGGCCACGCCATGGGGGCGGCGGGGGCTTTGGAACTGGCCGGGAACCTGCCCTCCTTCACGGACGGCCTGGTGCATCCGGCCATAAACATCCGCGAACTCGACCCCGCCTGCGCGGTCCCGCATTTGGTCGTCAATCAGGCGGTAAAGGCGGCGCGGCCGATTCGGACCATCCTGAACAATGCCTTCGGCATGCTCGGCATCAACGCCGTCACGGTGGTGGGGAAGTACGAGGAATAATTCGCTTTAGAGCTGCCCTTTTGTAAAACTTCAGTTTACTAATCTATCTTCACATTCATTTCATCGGGAAGGTAACCCATGCGCACCCGCATTGAACAGATCGCCGCCGCCAAGAAAGTCGTGTCGGTTTTTTTCCCCGCCTCGTCCGGGGGTAAACTGGTGAACGCCGCCGGCACCATCACCGAAGTCGGCGAGGACTTCCTGGTCCTGACCGATATTTACGGAAACAGCATGCTGGTCCCCTTCGCGGCCATTTCCTACATTGAAATCAAGAAGTGAACCCATGCCCGACGCCCCCGAACGCCCCGCTCCGGCAAGCCTCCGGCGCGCCCTCATCGTGAACGCCGACGATTTCGGCTTCAGTCCCGCCGTGAACGCCGGCATCATCCGCGCCCACCGCGAGGGGATTCTCACTTCCGCGACGCTCCTTGCGAACGCGCCGGGCTTCGAGGAGGCGGTGGGGCTGGCCCGGGATAATCCCCGCCTGGGCGTGGGGCTGCACCTGAATCTGGTGCGGGGGCGGGCCTTGTCCCCGGCGGGGGAAATCGGCCCCATCGCCCGGCCGGACGGCAGTCTGCGGCGGTTCCGTCTGCGGCGGCTGACCGGGGCTTTCCTTGCGGCGGCGGAACGCGAGTACCGCCGGCAATTCGAGAAAACGCTGGCGGCGGGGATTCGCCCCACCCATATCGATTTCGAAAAGCACCATGCCTGGCAGGGCCCGCTTTACCTTTTGGCCTGCCGCCTGGCGGGCGAATACGGCGTGGCGGCGGCGAGAACTTTCCGGGAACCGGTAGTATGGACGTTTCGGCATATGGGCTGGCCCGGGTTTCGCCCGGCGGCGCTGGCCGGTTTGCTGCGGGTCGGTTTTGCCTTTGGGGGCGGCGGCGGCACGGTTTTGCGAACGGCGGACCGTTTTGTCGGCCAATGCCATATCGGCGGCATGACGGAAGAAGTTTGGCTGCGTTTGGCCGAGGGTTTGCCGGCCGGGGTGACCGAGGTGATGACCCACCCGGGCGAACGGGAAGTGGATTCTGAAGCGGGCATGGGCCGGAGCTGGCTGGGGGAAAGCCGGGTGCGGGAACTGGAGGCGCTCGTCTCCCCGAAAGTTCGGGCGGCCTTGCAGGGGATTGACCTGACGCATTACGGGGCGCTTTAGTAGTGGAATTTTGCAAACAAGGTGAAGCCATGGAACTGGAAGAACTGGGACGTGTAACGCCGACCAATCCGGCACCGGACTGGAACGCCTCCCGCGACCTCGACCCCGACTACACCGCCCTGAACGACGAAATCGCCCGCATGTCGTCGGTGACGGAGAGCGCCGCCGCGCCGCCGGATTGGGAGCTGGTCGTCAACAAGGCGGCGGCGATTCTAGGTGGGAAAATCAAGGACATCCAGGTCGCCGGTTACGGGGCGGTCGGGCTGCTGCACCGCTCGGGGATTTTCGGTTTGGCGGGGGGTTTGGAAATTCTCGCCGACATTTTTACCCTGCATTCCGACGCGGCTTTTCCCCCGAAGAAACGCCAGCGCGCCCGCTTGAACGCGGTTCAATGGTGGCTGGAGCAGGCGGTGGCCTGGCTGGGCGGGGAGGAAATCCTGCCGATTGAGGCCGATTTGCACGAGAAACTGGTCAGTAATGCGGACCGTTTGCAGGAGGCGCTGGACGGTAATTTCGGGGACGAGGCGCCGCATCTGCGGGAATTGAAACAGCACATCCTCCGTATCGCGGTCATCCCCCGGCCGCCTGAAGCGGAGGAAAGGGTGGAGGCGGAGGAAATCGCAGTGGAAGCGCTCCCGGCCGGACCGCATGCGCCGGAGGCGAAGCTGTCCGGAAACGCCCCGGCGCCCGCGCCGGCACCGGCCGCAAGCGCCCATCCGGCCCCGGTTCCGGCGAATGCCGATTTTGCGAAGACCCCGGCCGGCGCGCCGGCGGTTCCCGGCAATGCCGCCGACGCCAAGCGCCTGGTTTTGTCCCTGCTTGGTCAAGCCGCCGGCGCGGCCGAAATTGTCGCCCTCGCCGAACCGACCAATCCCCTGCCGTACCGTCTGCGGCGGCTGGCCGCCTGGGCCGGGGTCGTAGCTCCGCCGCCGGCGGAAGAGGGGCGGACCATGCTGCCGCCGCCGGAAAGCCACGTCGGCACGGCGCTGGAGGCGCTATTGGCGGCGGGGGATTATGCCGGGGCCCTGAAGGCCAGCGAGGGACAGGTGGGGGCGTACCTGTTTTGGCTGGACCCCCAGCGGGTTTCGGCGGAAGCGCTGGCGGCTTTGGGGGGACCTTACCAGGGAGCCTTGAACGCGGTCAAACTGGAAGTCTCCGCCTATCTGGCACGTTTCCCCGCCCTCGCGCGTTTGGCCTTTACCGACGGCACGCCGTTCGCGAACGTCAAAACCAAGGCTTGGCTGGAGAGTTTACAGGAGGCGAAAGCCGGCGGCGGCGGCGGGGCGGTTTTGAATCCGACGGTGGCGGAGGCGCTTAACAAGGCGAAAGGCGCAGGGGCGAATCCGGAAGAAGCGTTCCGGACGCTGGCCGAGGCGCTGGGGTTTGCGGGGCACCCCCGGGAGCAATTGGCGTTACGCCTGGAAATCATGCGCACTTTTGCGGCGGCGGGACGGGCCGAGGCGGCGCGGGCGCAGCTAGCGCCGCTCCTGGACATTCTGGATCGTCACGGTTTGGACGTTTGGGAGGCTCCCTTGGCGGGCCAGGCGCTGGCGGCGATGCTGGGGGTTTTGGGCGACGGCGAAGGGGAGGAGGAATTGCGGGGCGGTTTGCGGCGGCGTTTGGCTTTGGCGGATCCGGCGCGCTGTATGCGGGTGGAGTGAGCACCCGGGTTTATGGAGAAATTTCTGTTCTTGTTGCGGCGAATCGCTATAATGACAGGTCGTTGTTTGGTAAATAATTTCCCTTGGCAGTCGAGGTTATGCGCCATGAACAAGCAAATCGCCCAAATCAGCGCCCGCATCCGCGAACTCCGCGAGATCCTCGAAATCCCGGTGGCGGACGCCGCCCTCAAGGTGGGCCTCGACATTCCGACCTACGAACGTTATGAATCCGGGGAGGCCGATATTCCCATTGGCGTCCTCTACGGCCTCGCCAGCCACTTCGGCGTCGATCCCACCGTCCTCCTGACCGGGGACGGCCCGCGCATGGACGATTACACCGTGGTCCGGAAAGGACACGGCATCAAGGTCGAGCGTTACGCCGGCTATTCCTTCCAGGCTCTGGCCTTCAATTTCAAGAACCGGCAGATGGATCCGATGATCGTCACCATCGCCCACACCGACCACCCCGAGCTCGTCACCCACAGCGGCCAGGAATTCAATTTCGTTCTGGAAGGAACGATCAAGGTCAATGTCAATGGCCGCGAAGTCACCCTGGAGCCCGGCGACAGCATCTATTTCAATCCCACCCTCCCCCACGGCCAGAACGCGGTAACCCCGGTAGCGAAGTTCCTGACCGTAATCAACGAATAACCCCGAAGAGAATTGCCCGCCGCCCTCGCATCGACCGCCCGAGACGCCGGCGGCGAAGGGGGCTTTTACGCCGGAGCGGTTTACCGATAAGTCGGAGTCAATCCGTATTAAAGAGGAATTCACCATGTACGAGCGTTTTCTGGAACGGAGCAAGTTCGAAAGTTACGAGGACTTCAAGGCCAATTACCGTCTGGTCATTCCGAAGGATTTCAATTTCGGCTACGACGTGATCGACGTATGGGCCGGGGAACACGGAAACTTGCCGGCGCTCGTCTGGGTAAACGACCGGGATGAGGAAAGGCGCTTCACTTTCGCGGACATCAAGCATTGGTCCGACAAGGCGGCGAACATGTTCCGCGAGCGGGGAATCCGTAAGGGGGACACTGTTCTCCTCATGCTCAAGCAGCGGCCGGAAGTGTGGTTCTGCATGATTGGCCTGCATAAACTCGGCGCCATCGTCATCCCGGCCACCTATCAATTGACCGCCAAGGACATCGTCTACCGCTGCAAGCTGGCCGGGGTGAAGATGCTTTGCGCCGCCGACGATCCGGACATCGTCAAGGCGGTCGACACCGCCCGGCCGGACTGCGATCCGCAGCTGATTACCAGCATACTCGGGTCGGACATCCCGCCCGGCTGGCGGTCGCTCCGGCAGGACCTTGACGCCGCAACGGACCGCTGGACGCGTCCAACCGGGGGGGACAGGACCACGAACCGGGACGGCATGCTCATCTACTTCTCCTCCGGCACCACCGGCATGCCCAAGATGATTCTCCACGACTTCGATTATCCCCTCGGGCACCTCACCACCGCGAAATACTGGCAGCACGTGGAGCGGGGCGGTTTGCATTTGACGATGGCCGATTCCGGCTGGGCCAAATTCGGTTGGGGGAAGATTTACGGCCAGTGGCTGTGCGGAGCGGTCATGGTCGCCTACGACACCGACAAATTCACCCCGGCGCATTTACTGAAGACGATGGACCATTTGCGCCTGACCACCTTCTGCGCGCCGCCGACGATTTACCGTTTCCTGATTCAGGAGGATTTGGCGAAGCACGATTTTTCCTCGATAAAGCACGCGGAAACGGCCGGCGAACCGCTTAACCCCGAGGTTTACGAACGCTTCAAACAGGCGACCGGGCTCGACATCACCGAAGGGTTCGGCCAGTCGGAGACGAGCGTCATTCTGGCGAATTTCGAATGGTTTCCGGTCAAGCCCGGTTCGACGGGGAAACCGTCGCCCCTGTACGACATCGACATCGTGGATGAGAACGGCGAGTCCTGCGAAGACGGCATCGTCGGGACCATCGTCGTCAAGAACACCGATAAACGGCATCCGACCGGGCTTTTCCGCGAATATTACCGCGACCCCGAGGCTAACGCCAAGGTTTGGCGGAACGGCACCTATTCGACCGGCGACACGGCCTGGCGGGATTCCGAGGGCTATTTCTGGTTTGTCGGCCGTAACGACGACGTCATCAAGTGTTCCGGTTACCGGATTGGCCCCTTCGAGGTCGAGTCGGCGCTCCTGACCCACAAGGCGGTGGTGGAGTGCGCGATTACCGCCGTTCCGGATGCGGTGCGGGGTCAGGTGGTTAAGGCGACGGTGGTTTTGGCGAAGGGCTGGGAGGGTACGGAAGAACTGAAGAAGGAATTGCAGGAACACGTCAAGAAGGTGACGGCGCCGTACAAATATCCCCGGGTGGTCGACTTCGTCGCCGAACTCCCGAAGACGACCAGCGGCAAGATTCGCCGGATGGAGATTAGGCAGCAGGATATGCAGGGTCGGAAGTGAGGCGTTTATCAGAATTGCCACAGAAGGGATTATTGCAGCGGGCATAAGCAAAGAAACCAGGGGACCGCTTTTTTTTTCGAATGCTGGGAAGGAAAGGCTTTTACTTTCCAGTCGACATAAGATATAGTATTTACAGTTGCATCGAAGTAATCGTCGTAGGGTGAACACGACAAGGTAACCGCCATGCACATCAATTCCGCCGGTTCCGCCGGCATTAACGCCTATCTGCAGCAGCTTGCCGCCAAGGGCGGCAAGAAGCGCGCCGGTATGGGGCAGGGCGGCGGCATGGAAGTGGGCGGGGCCGACGGCGGAATGGATGCTGGCGGCATGGACTTTGACCAATTCCAGGTCAATGCTTTGCCCAACAATTCGAAACACGGCGCTGGCGCCGGATCCGGCGTGAATGCCGCTTTGGCGAACGGGCATGCCGGAAACAACGGTTACTTTGGAAACATCGGCGCCAATCAGAACGCATATAATACGCCGGACGCTCCGGCCGTTCCCTCGGTCGATGGTTCCTCCCGCGCCGCCGGCGAGGACGACCGGCAGTCCTACACCAGCCGTAATTCCTACGCCGCCTCGGCGGATTACCTCATGGGCATGTTGTCGAAAGGCAGCGTTTATCAGAATTCCGACTCCATAACCAGTGCCGAAGCCTCCGCCTCCCCCTCCGGCGCCGATGCCGGCGCCTCCCCCGGCAGAAGCATATTCAACGAGGTATTGAAGAGCTATTCCGACGCCGGCCGGGCCAACCAGTTCAATTTCTCCGATTTGATGCAACGGAATATCGCGGCGGCATATGGAACGTGATACGGGAGAATAAGACCAAACCGGCATTACGTTGCGCATGGAAGAGGGCTGCGGTGGATTGGGGGCCCAATCGCTAATAGTTGACGCATATATCCTTAAATCATATAATACCCAATGCGCCCATTCCAGTCCGGGAAGGCGCATTTTTGTTGGCAGGGCGGGGACACAGCTGGAGTATTTCCGCCGTCGCATCGAGGAAGCTACATGTCTATCAGCGATTCGGTATTGGATGGAATGAGCAAGGTATTCGCCATATTTTTTGGTTCGGCGAACGACCGTGAACTTAAACGCGTCTGGCCCCGCGTCATCGAGGTGAAGAGAGCCTGGGAACAAATGCGCGCCTTGTCGGACGCGGAAATCCGGGCCAAGACCGCCGAATTCCGCCGCCGCATGATCAAGGGCGAAACGGAAGCGGATATCCTCCCCGAAGCCTTCGCCGCCGCCCGCGAAGCCAGCCACCGCACTCTCGGCGGCGGCCGCATGATCGAGGCCAAATACGATGAAATCGCCATGGAAAACGGCCGTTTCGTCTATAAACCGGTAGTGGGGAAAATTCCCCTCTTCGCCCATTTCGACGTTCAGGTCCTGGGGGGCATCGTCCTCCACGAGGGGAAGATCGCCGAAATGGTCACCGGCGAAGGCAAGACCCTGGTCGCAACCCTGCCCAGCTACCTGAATGCGCTCCGCCCCACCGCCGAATGGACCGCCCTGGCCCGCGAGCTTCAGGGAGAGGAGGTCGACAAATGGGTCTTCAAGCCCTACGGCCGCTACCACGACGCGGAGGGGAAGGAAATTTACCTGCAAATGGACCACCTCTGGCGGTCCGGCCCCGAGGACGTCGCCTTCCAGACCCCGGAAATCATCATCCCGGTGTCCCGTGGCGTCCACGTGGTGACGGTCAACGATTATCTGGCCCAGCGCGACGCCGACTATAACCGCCCGCTTTTCGAATTCCTCGACATGCGGGTCGGGGCGATTCAATCCGGCATGGACTCGGAGGAGCGCTACCCGATTTACCGGGGCGACATCGTTTACGGCACCAATTCGGAATTCGGCTTCGATTATCTCAGGGACAACCTGAAGGTCCGGCACGAGGACCAGGTTCAGGCCGACCGCAATTTCGCGATTGTCGACGAAGTCGACTCGGTGCTCATCGACGAGGCGCGAACCCCCCTCATCATCTCCGGCTCGACCCACCAGACAGCCGACAAGTATTATCTGGCGGACCGGGTCGCGAAGAAACTGAAAGGCGGCGGGCAGAATGTCGTCGAAGACCGCATCCTCGGTCTCATGAAACAGGACGGCCTGCAGCGCGAGGACGCCCGCATGCGGGCGGAAGAGGATTGGGATTACGTCTTTTCCGAGCGGGATCACACGGCGAAATTGACCGAACGCGGCATGCACCAGGCCTTGCGGCTCCTCGGCATGCAGGACATTTATTCGGGCGAAAACCTCGACATGCCGCATTATATCGACAATGCGCTTCGGGCCAACGCCCTGTACAAGAAGGATCATCATTACATCGTGAAGGACGGCGAGGTTTTCATCGTCGACGAATTCACCGGCCGGGTCATGGAGGGTCGGCGCTGGTCGGACGGCCTGCACCAGGCGGTGGAGGCGAAGGAGGGGCTGTCCATCAAGGATGAATCCCAGACCGTCGCCACCATCACCTACCAGAACTTCTTCCGCCTCTACGACCGCCTGGCCGGCATGACCGGCACGGCGATGACGGAAGCGAAGGAATTCGACAAGATCTATAATCTTGGCGTCATCGCCATTCCCACCAACCGGCCGCTGCGCCGGATAAACTACCCCGATTTGATTTACGGGACCCTGGCCGAGAAGTACAAGGCGATTATCGAGCACGTCGCCGAGGTGCACGCCAGCGGCCAGCCGATCCTCATCGGCACGGTTTCTATCGAGCGTTCGGAAGTGATATCCGAGATGCTGCAGAGAAGGGGCATCCAGCACGAGGTCTTGAACGCCAAGAACCATGCCCGCGAAGCCCTGATCGTCGCCGATGCCGGCAAGATGGGTTCGGTGACGGTGGCGACGAACATGGCCGGCCGCGGCACCGACATCAAGCTGGGAACTTTCACCGAAGCGGATCTTCTCGAACACTGGCGGAAACGGGGCATTGCCCCCAAGAAGGGGATTGACGCCGCGATGCCGGCGGGGGAGCTCCGCCGGGAACTCCTTCGCGACTGGGTCGAGCATTATCTCCGCTACGACGAAAGCAAGGTGAAGGACGTCCCCTTCGAGGCGAAGAGCCTGGACGAGTGGGAGAAGGAACTCCGCACTTTTTGGGGCGAATGGGGCTTGCACGGCCCGGCCCTGACGGACAATGTCGCCGGTCTCGGCGGCCTGCACATTGTCGGCACCGAGCGTCACGAGGCGCGGCGCATCGACAATCAGCTCCGCGGCCGTTCCGGCCGTCAGGGCGACCCGGGTTCGAGCCGCTTCTTCCTTTCCCTCGAAGACGACACCATGCGCATGTTCGCGGCGGACAAGGTGAAGCGTTTCATGCAGTGGGCCGGCCTCAAGGACGGCGTGCCGATTGAATCGAAGATGGTGACGAAGACGGTGGAGAATGCGCAGCGGAAGGTCGAGGAGCGGAATTTCGAAATCCGCAAGAATCTTCTCGAATACGACGCGGTGATGAACGAGCAGCGGACGGTGGTGTATGGCCGGCGCCAGCAGTGGGTCGAGGGGGAGAACCTGAAGGAGTCGATGCTGGAGTACTGCCACCATTACATCCAGCGATTGGTGGGGAAGGAGCTGGAGAAGCCGGCGAACGAGTGGGATTTCGGCGCGTTGTCGGACGCCATCCATGATATTTTCCTGTACCAGGCGGATGCGGCGAAGATGAAGGCGTTGTCCACGGAGCCGCAGGGCGAGGAGAAAATCGACGAGTACCTCGAGGAGGAATTGGACAAAGCATACGGAGAGAAGGAGAAGCGCATCGGCTCCGACACCATGCGGATAATCGAGAAGCTTATTCTTCTGGAGACGGTGGACCGGAAGTGGATGGATCATTTGTACGCGATGGATCTTCTCAAGGACGCGATCCATTTGCGTTCCTTCGCCCAGCAGGATCCGAAGGTGCGCTACAAGATCGAAGGGTTCGAGATGTTCGGGGAGATGTGGGAGAATTTCGAGAACGAGGTGGCGCAGCTCGCCATGCGGGTGAATCCGGCGGAGGAGATGGAGGTCAAGGAGAAGGTGCAGGTGAACGAGGCGGTGCAGCAGGATTTCGAGGCGCATGCGAACGAGGCGAACCAGATTGGCGCGAACATCGGCGGCGGCGGCCGGGCGCCGATCCGCAACGATGGGAAGAAAGTGAAGCCGAACGATCCCTGTCCCTGCGGAAGCGGGAAGAAGTACAAGAAGTGCCACGGGCGCTAACGCCGGTTTTCCCTGGAGTATTTCCACTTATCAGGACCACCTTTCGATTCGCGCTGCTTACGCTGCATCCGGGACGGATTCATCAATTTTCTGGCATGGGCGACCCCGCTCCTTAAAAAGTATCAAGGAACGGAAGCCCGGCGGATCCTTCCCGGGGCCCGGAGGGTGAATTTGTTGGAGCTGCCTGGTCGGGACAACCCCGGCGCGACGTTAGGAGGCCAAACCACCCGCCGTTCCCCGTGACCGGTAAAATTGCACCTGCGCGCCTCAAAAAGCCCTCCGGACCCCGTGCAACCGGGCTTCCGAACGGGTACTGCCAGCACCTGCCGCAAAAGTTTTGCCCTCGCGATCGGCATCACTTTCAAGCTGGGTTGTATCCGCGTTCACGCGCGGGCAACATTTTTTTCGCACTTCCACTGCCATTTATCGCCTTCTTTCCCCCAGAGGCCCCCCATGAACCTCCTCGACGCCGCCTACGCCCTCACCATCGGCCCCCACTACCTCTACCACAAACTAATCACCAAAAAATACGGCCCAAAAACCCCCGAGAAAACCGGCCGCCTCCCCGACCGCTTCAAAACCTCCGACACCGTCGCCCTCGGCTCCAGGAACCCCTACTCCGACCCACCCTGCCTTTGGCTCCACGCCGTCTCCGTGGGGGAAACGCTCGCCGCCCGCGAACTCGCCGACACCTTCACCAGCGAAAACCCCCGCTGGGACCTCCTCGTCTCCACCACCACCGCCACCGGCCGCGCCGTGGCGGAAAAAAAATGGGGCGAACGCGCCGTCTTCTACTATCCCCTGGACTTCTCCTGGATGGTCAACCGCGCCTTCGAAGCCATCCGACCCAGCATGATCGTCCTGATGGAACTGGAAATCTGGCCGAACTTCCTCGCCGAAGCGAGGAGCAGAAAAATCCCGGTGGTCGTCGCCAATGCCCGCATCACCGAACGCTCCCTGAAACGCCTCCGCTTCGTGCCCTGGCTCGCCCGGGAAATGGCCGAATCGGTCCAGCTTTGGCTCGCGCAAACCGAGGAATACGCCGCGCGGCTGAAGTCCCTCGGCGTGCCTGACAGCCGCATCGAAGTCACCGGATCCGTCAAGTACGACGCCCTCCCCATGGAACTGGACACCGATATGGTCGACTATTACCGCCGCCTGTTCGGCGGAAGCGGGAAACGCTACGCCGAAGGGGGGGACTTCATGGTCGTCGGCGGCAGCACCCATCCGGGAGAGGAAAAAACCCTGCTGGAAGCCGTCCGTAAAGCCCGCATGAACCGTACCGGCCGGACCGTCACCGTCCTGACCCCCCGCCACCCCGAACGGCTGAGTGAAGTCGAGGAAATGGCGAAAGGGTTCGGCAAAGTGATCCGAAGAAGCAAACTGGCGGAGCCGGAAGCGGCGGCGGCGGGCGAAGGCCCGGACATCGTTCTCGTTGACACCATGGGCGAACTGGCGAAAATCTATGCCGCCGGCGACGTCGTGTTCGTGGGGGGGACGCTGAGGCCGCACGGCGGACAGAATTTCCTGGAACCGTGCGGTTTGGCCCGGCCGACCCTGGTGGGACCGAATTTGTGGAACTTCTCGGAACCGGCGGAACTGCTTAAAAAAGTCAATGGCCTGAAAGTCATCGAGTCGGGCGAAGGTTTGGCGGGGGCATTGGAGGAGATACTCGCCGACCCCCGCGCGGCGGAGCGAATGGGCCTGCGGGCGCGGGAGGCCCTTCTGAAGGAACGCGGCGCGACCAGGAAAATGGCGGATCGCCTTAACGCCCTGGCGAAAGTTTACCAGGGCGCGTTGTGAGAGGGCAGGGGGGGCTTGCAAAGCTTCGGATAAAACATGAATTACGACCGCAAAACCAAATCCAGCCCCATCATCGTCACCTCCCAGGAACCGACCGTTTCCGGTTCGGAAGGCGGTTCCTACCGGGTTATCCGCCTCCTGGGCCGGGGCACCATGTCCAGCGTCTACCTGGCGGAACAAACTTCCATGGCCCGGCCGGTGGCCTTGAAAATCCTTTCCCCGGCCCTGGCCGGCGACCCCGAGTTCGTGGAGCGTTTTATCCGGGAAGCCCGGGCCTCGGCCCGGCTCAACCACCCGAATATCGTCTCGGCCATCGACTTCGGCGAATTCGAATCCCGCTTCTTTCTGGCCATGGAATTCGTCGACGGCCAGCCGCTGTCGGAAATGATTTCCCTGGAGGAAAAACGGGTCGTCTCCATCGGCCTGCAGGTCATCGCGGCCCTGGAACACGCGAACAATCACCACGTCATCCACCTCGACGTCAAACCGGCCAACATCATGGTCTGCAAGGACGGCCGGGCCAAACTCACCGACTTCGGCCTGGCGATGATCCTCGAATCTCCCGGCGTCGCCCAGGCGTCCCGGAAAGCCGTCGGCACCCCCTACTACATGGCGCCGGAACAGGTGGAAGGGGGCAAACTGGATTGGCGCACCGACCAGTACTCGCTTGGCGCCAGCCTCTACGAGGCGGTGACCGGCATCAAGCCGTTTCAGGGGAAAAGCGTCTCGGACATCCTGGTGAAACGCTTCTTCGAAAAACCGGAACCGGCCTGGAAGACCGGGCACAAAAAAGCCTCGAAAGCCTTCTCGGCCGTCCTCGCCAAAATGCTGTCGCGATCCCCGGACGGCAGATACCAGTCGTTCGCGGAACTCCGGGGCGACTTCGACCGGCTCGTCGAAGGAAAGCGCCCCCAGTACGCGAAAATGACCCTGGCGAATTCCAGCAATCAACCCCACGCCCTGGCCTGGAGTTCCTTCGGGAGCGGCGGTGTCATCGACCGCATCGACAAGATGCTGTGGCCGTTCCGGTGGAATTGGCTGATCTATTCCTGCATTCTCTTTCTGGCGCTGATTGCCGTGTACGGGGGCATGCACGGGAGGGAATTGGTGGGGCCGATGCCGCCGTCGTTGGTCCAGGAGGAACGGGTGGTTGAGGCGGGGGTCCTGCCGCCGGGCATCGGCGACGATGTGCAGGTCTTGTGGAAAAACTCGATGCGGCTGATGATCCGGGCGGAACAGGTGCCGAGCATTGAAAATATCCGCCGGGCGATTTTCGCCCTGCGGCTCATCGCCACCAATAGGGACTACGCGGAAACGGCCCAGGCCCGGGCGGCCCGCAGCCGCATCGCCCATCTCGAACGCGAACTATTAAACAAAGGCGCGGTGTATCCGGGTGAACAAAACACCCTGGACGCCTTGGGCGCCGCCGCTTCGGCGGTCGACCCTTGACAGCCCGGTAACAAAGTCCATTGCCGCCGCTTTCGGCTGGTAGGTCCGAAATCGACGACAAGCGACTTTGTTACCGGGCTGTTGCGGACCGGCCGCCGCGATTTGCAGGGAGAAAATGCCATGCCCGCCGTCCTGCCGATTATCGTCTGCGTTCTTTTGTGGAGTTTTCCACCGGCCGCGGCCGAGTCGTCCGCCGGAGGGGGGCGCGCGCCTATTCCGGAGACGTCCCCCGCCTTGGCGGAGCCCTGCGGTGACATCCCCGCCTTTTGCCGCTGGGAAGTGAGGCGTATCGAGGAGGCCTGCGCCGCCGGCCTCGATGCGGCGGCGAGCCCCGGGGAGGCGGCGGAGGCCCTGAAGCTCAGGAACGCGGAGTTGCGGGGGGTGATGGAAAGGACCTACGTGTCGGTTTTGGCCTGGCTGCTGGGCCGGGGCGATTTGGCCCGGGTCCTGGAGGACGACCAGGCGGCCTTCAACCAAATGCTGAATACGCTGCCGGCGGACAGTCCGCCGGAACTCAAGGCGATTGCCGATAAATTGCGGGATCGTTTACGGATTTTCGGCGCCATCACCGACGAAAGTTTCGCCCCGGTGGGGCTGGAAGAGTAACGCTGCAACGCAAGCGTTACCGGACCGCTAAGCCTTCGCCCAGCCGAACGAACACTTCACCGCCTTCGCCCAGCCGGCCAGCAAAGCCGCCCGTTTCGCCCCGTCCATGCGCGGTTTGAAGACCCGGTCCACCGGCACATTCCTGACGATATCGGCCTTGTTTTCATAGTAGCCGACCGCGAGGCCGGCCAGGTAGACCGCCCCCAGGGCGGTGGACTCGATCATCCTCGGCCGCACTATGTCGGTGTTCAGGATGTCGGCCTGGAACTGCATGAGGAAATTGTTGGCGGCGGCGCCGCCGTCGACGCGGATTTCCTTCAGGTTCACGCCGGCGTCGGCCTGCATGGCCTTGATGACATCCGAGGATTGGTAGGCGAGGGACTCGACGGTCGCCCGGATGAAATGTTCTTTTTTCACCCCCCGGGTCAGGCCGACGATGGCGCCGCGGGCGTATTGGTCCCAGTAGGGGGCGCCGAGGCCGACGAAGGCGGGAACCACGTAGACGCCGTCGGCGTCCGGAACTTGGTCGGCGTAGGCTTCGGTGCTGGCGGCGCTGTCGATAATCCCGAGTCCGTCGCGGAGCCACTGGATGGCGGCGCCGGCCACGAAAACGCTCCCTTCGAGGGCGTATTCGACTTTCCCCTCCGCCCCCCAGGCGATGGTGGTGAGGAGGCCGTTCTTCGATAGCGTCGCCTTGGTGCCGGTTTGCATCAGGATGAAGCAGCCGGTGCCGTAGGTGTTTTTCACCATCCCCGGTTCGAAGCAGCACTGGCCGAACAGGGCCGCCTGCTGGTCGCCGGCGCTGCCGGCGATGGGGACGGCGCCGCCGAGAATTTCCGGGTGGGTCAATCCGTAGACGTGGCTGGACGGTTTCACCTCGGGCAGCATCGCCTTCGGGATGCCGAGTTCCCTGAGAATTTCCTGGTCCCATTCCAGCTTATGAATATTGAACAGCATGGTGCGGGAGGCATTGGAGTAATCGGTGACGTGGACCGCCCCCTTGGTTAAGCGCCAGATGAGCCAGCTGTCGATGGTGCCGAAGAGGAGGTCGCCCCTTTCCGCCCGGGCCCGGGCGCCCGGGACATGCTCGAGAATCCAGCGGATCTTGGTGCCGGAAAAGTAGGCGTCGGCGATGAGGCCGGTTTTGGCGCGGATGATTTCGTCGAAGCCTTTGGCTTTCAGGGTGTCGCAATATTCGGCGGTGCGGCGGCACTGCCAGACGATGGCGTTGTAGACCGGCGCCCCGGTGCGCTTGTCCCACACCACCGTCGTTTCCCGCTGATTGGTGATGCCGATGGCGGCGATGTCGGCGGCGCCGGCGCCGATGCGGGCCCGGGCTTCGGCCATGACCGCCGCCTGGGAGGACCAGATTTCCATCGGGTCGTGTTCGACCCAGCTGGGTTTGGGGTAGATTTGCTTGAAGTCCATTTGCGCCGCCGACTTGAGGTTGCCGCCCTTGTCGAAGAGAATGCAGCGGGAGCTGGTGGTTCCCTGATCCAGCGCCATGATGTACTGGGACATGGGTTTTCCTTTCGAAACATGCTTGCCGCCCGAAACATGCTTGCCGCGAACGGTCAAGCCATTCCCCTCGACATGATTGCCGCGAACGTTCCGGCTATTTCCCCTCGATGGGAATCGACCGCGTCGCGACGATGTCGACGCCGCTGCCGCAAACGTTCTCCATCACCACCTGCCCGGTCTGGACCGGCGCCGTCAGGCTCACTCCGGCGAGCGACCGCACGCAGTCCATTATCATCCCCTTGGGGATGGGCGAGCGGGTCTTCACCGGCGCCCGGGCGATACCTCCGCCCGTGACCGGCACGGTGGAACAGACCATCCGGGTCGGATTGGTGCATTCCATTTTGGCGTAAATCCATCCGCGCCGGCACTGGTTGCCGGAGACTTCCTCGACTTCCCCCTCTTCCATCCGCACGGCGAGGCTGCAGCCCACGGGGCAATTGATGCAGGTCAGGTTTAGCGTTTCCATGACTACGGCGCCTCCACGGCGATGCGGATTTCCCTGACGCCCGGGCGTTCCCTGAACAAACCCCGGTTCAGTTCCACCGTCTCCATTTCCCCCGGCGCGAGAATCCGCACCGGGCGGCGATACACCCGTTCCCGGTCGAAATGGACCGCCAGATAATGATCCCGGTAAACGCCGTCGACCCGGAAACGCAAAGCCAGATCCTCGTCGAGGTTCACCGGATTGATCATGAAGGGCACGCTGTAACGCACGCCGTTCCCGGTCCGGACCGGGATGCCGTCCCGCCTATAGGCATGCCCCTGGACGAATTGCGCCGCGTTCCGGCCGGCGAGGCGGCTTTCCGCCGACACGAAGTCGACCAGGTCGTGGACGTGCAGGGCGTTTCCGCAGGCGAAAATTCCCGGGACGCTCGTTTGGAAACTCTCGCCGACAATCGCCCCGCCCGTGACCGGCGACAGTTCCACGCCGGCGGTTTTCGAAAGCTCGTTCTCGGGGATAAGCCCGACGGAAAGAAGCAGGGTGTCGCAGGGATAATGTTTGGCGGTCGAGTGGATGGGGCGGAGCTTTGCGTCGACTTCCGCAATGTCCACCCCTTCGACCCGATCCCTCCCGTAGACCCGCATCACCGTGTGGGAGAGAAGGAGGGGTATGCCGTAGTCGTCCAGGCACTGGACAATGTTCCTTTTCAGACCGCCGGAGAAGGGGAGCAGTTCCGCGACCGCTTTCACCTTCGCCCCTTCGAGAGTCAGGCGCCGGGCCATAATCAGGCCGATGTCGCCGGAACCGAGGATGACCGCCTCCTTCCCCGGCAGGTAGCCGTCCAGGTTCACGAATTTCTGGGCGGTTCCGGCGGTGAAAATGCCGGCGGGGCGGGTGCCGGGAATATTCAGGGCGCCGCGGGGACGTTCGCGGCAACCCATGGCGAGGACAATCGCCCCGGCTGCGATTTGCCGGACACCCTCTTCGTTCACGGCGGTGACGATGCGGTTCGGGGACACTTCCAGAACCATCGTTCCCAATTTGGCCTCGATACCCAGTTCCCGCAGTTTGCCGATGTCCCGTTCGGCGTATTCCGGGCCGGTCAGCTCCTCCTTGAACCGATGTAGGCCGAAGCCGTTATGGATGCACTGATTCAGGATTCCCCCGAGTGACTGACGATCCCTTTCGAGGATGACGATGTCCCGGAGCCCTGTCTCGTGGGCTCCCAGGGCCGCCGCCATACCGGCCGGGCCGCCGCCGACAATCACCAGTTCGCGCTTTTCCATCGGTTCAAACCTCCCGCCAGGCGGCTTTGTTTTCCTGCAGGAGCAGCCGGCTCGCCCCGCCGCGTTTCGTTATCCCGGTAAGCGGAACGCCCATTTCCCCGGCGATGATTTCAGGGAGGCGCATCGAGCAGAAACCGCCCTGGCAGCGGCCCATGCCGGCCCGGGTGCGGCGCTTGATACTGTCCAAACTGTACACCCCCAAAGGTGAACGGAGGGCCCCAAGCACCTCCGCCCTGGTCACCATTTCGCAGCGGCAGACCAGGTGGCCGTAGTTCGGGTCGCGCTTGATGGCTTCCTGTTTTTCTTCAAGGGACATATGCCGGAAACGCGGGGTGGCGCGGCGCTGGGGCTGGAACTTTTCATTAACTTGCGGACGCAGATATTCGACCACCATCTGCGCCAGATCGGCCCCGAGCGCCGGGGCGCTGGTGAGGCCGGGCGATTCGATGCCGACGGCGTCGAAGAAATTGGGGAGGCCGGGAATTAGCGCGCCGACGCTGAAATCGCGTTTGCTCGTTTCATGGGCGCGTAGGCCGGCAAATGCGGCGATGGTTTTACCCCGCGGCATGGCGTCGAGGTCCCGTGACGCCAGTTCCAGAATTTTCCTGAGACCGTCTTCCGTCGTCTCCACATTTTCCCGGTCGGCGATGTCGTCCGAGGTCGGGCCGCAGAGGATGTTCCCGTCGACGGTCGGAGTCACCAGCACCCCCTTGCCTTTCTCGCCGGGGAGTTGAAAAATGGTGTGGCGGACCAGGCCGTTTTCGCTCTGGTCCAACAGAAAATATTCGCCGCGGCGGGGCTGGATACGAAGTTTATCATCGGCAAACAGGTTATGGAAGAAGTCCGAATAGATGCCGGCGGCGTTCACGATCACTTTCGCCTCGTGAACACGGTTCCCGGCGAGAATTCGGAAGCCCCCGTTCCCGCCGGCGGCGCCTGAATTTTCCAGGCCGTCGACCTGATGGCCGAAAAGGAATTTCACCCCGTTCGCCGCCGCGTTTTCGGCGAAGGCGATGGTCATTTCATAGGGGCAGACGATGCCCCCGGTCGGAACATCGAGGGCGCGAACCACCGTGTCGCCGAGGTGCGGTTCGCGGCGGCGTATTGCCGTACGGTCGATAATCCTGAGACCCAGCACCCCGTTACTTTTGCCCCGTTCGAGAAGCCGATCGAGTCCGGCGGGATCGTCACCTGCGAAGGCGACGACCAGGCTGCCGTTCCGCCTAAAGGGAAAATCCAGGTCGAAGGCGAGTTCGTCGAAAAGGGGATTTCCCGCGAGATTGTACTTCGCCTTCAAGGTCCCCGGCAGTGCGTCGTAGCCGCCGTGCACAATCCCGGAGTTCGCCTTCGAAGCCCCGGAGGCGACGTCGAAACCGCGCTCGAAAACCGCCACCTCCAGTTTAAAGCGCGACAATTCCCGGGCGACGACCGAACCGATGACGCCGGCTCCCAGTATCGCGACATCCAGCATGTTCCCGCCTCCCTCCCGCGCCGTGAATCGTGACATCTTATCCCAATCCTATCCTACCATGCGCCGGAGAAAAAAACAATTTTCCCGGCTACCGGGATCGGGGCAGAAAAAAATCACGTCCGTTCAAGCGCTGAACGGACGTGACCGGAAAACGGAAACCGCGGATCCTGCGCCAGTCACTTCTTGATGCAGAGAAGGTGATACTTGCCGTCCTCGACCTCGACCCCGTGGGTGTCGTGGCCGAAGCCCGGGCACTTCGAGTCGAAGGTCTCCAGCGCTTTCAGGTAGCCGAGGAACGGTTCGTTGTCGGCGCCAAAATTTTCGCCCGGCATCAGCAGCGGAATCCCCGGGGGATAGGGGACGACCCCGGTCGCCACCGTGCGGCCGGCCGCCTGATCCAAAGTCAGGGACTCGACGTCCCCCCGCACCAAATACTCGTAGGCTTCCACCGGGCTGAAGTCGGGCTTCGGCAGGCGGGAGAAACCGGCGGCCATATTCTTGGTGGTCTTGGCTTCCTTCATCACCGCGAACATGTAATTGACCAGATCCTTCAGGCCCCTCACCCCTTTCTTCGCGTAGAAGGCGCCGTGGTCCTCCCAGAGGCCGGGCAGGCAGCGTTCCAGGGCCACGTTCTCGTCGTGGTCGGTCTTGAAATCGAGAATCGCGTTCACGAGCGTCCCCCACTTGCCCTTGGTCACCCCGACCGAGAAGAGGAAGAGGATGGTGAAGTCGGTCGTCTTCTCGACGACAATCCCCCGGCCGTCCAGCCAGGCGGTGAGAACGCTGGCGGGAATGCCCCAGTCCTTCAGCTCGCCGTCCAGGCCCATGCCGGGCGTGAGGACCGAGACCTTGATGGGGTCGAGCATGCAGTAACCGTCCTCGACATTGCCGAAACCGTGCCAGGCTGCGTTGGGCCGGAGAATCCAGGCCTCGGGACCGGAGGCGAGCATTTCCGTGGGAACTTCGTGGAAGGGGACGTTCTTGCCCCCCAGGGCCACCGCGTCCGGCTGCCAGCAATTGGCGAACCACTCGCCCTTTTGGGCGAATTCGGCGTTCATCCGGGCCATCATGTGGCGGAAGGCGACCGCCTCCTTGATGCAGTCGCCGGTCAGGGCTTCGCCGCCCGGGCCGTCCATCATGGCACTGGAGATGTCGTTGGAGGCGATAATCGTGTAAAGCGGGGAGGTCGAGGCGTGCATCATGAAGGATTCGTTGAAGCGGTTGTGGGGGATGGGATTGCGGCCGTCCCGGATGTGAATCATCGAGGCCTGGGAGAGGGCGGCCAGCAGCTTGTGGGTCGATTGGGTGGCGAAGACGGTGGGACGCTTTTCGTCGTGTTCGGCGGGGTCGCCGTACATCGCGTGGCGATCCTTGTACATCGGGTTGAAGCGGGCGTAGCCGTACCAGGCTTCGTCGAAGTGCAGGCGGTCGACGGACTGCCCGAGAAGCTCGATGACGCGTTTGACGTTGTAGCAGAGGCCGTCGTAGGTCGAATTGGTGATGATGGCGTGGACGGGTTTGTCGCCTTTGTTCTTGACGAGATCATTTGACTGGATCGATTCGCGAATCGCCTCCGGCGTCAGGTTATTGGCCATGATGGGGCCGATGATGCCGTACTGGTTGCGCGAAGGGAGCATGTAGGTGGGGGTGGCGCCGGACATGGTCATGGAGTGTTCGGCGGATTTGTGGCAGTTGCGGTCGCAGAGGCAGATTTGCCCGCGGGTGACGGAGGACATGAGGATGACCCGGTTCGAGGTCGAGGAACCGTTCGTGACGTGGTAGCTGCGGTGCGAACCGAAGACTTTCGCCATGTACTTTTCCGACTCGCCGATGGGGCCGGAGTGGTCGAGGAGGGAACCGAGTTCCCCGACGGAAATGGAGAGGTCGGAGCGGAGGAGCTGTTCCCCGAAGAAGTCGAAGAAGGCGCGGCCGGCCGGGCTTTTCAGGAAGGCAACGCCGCCGGTGTGGCCGGGGGTGTGCCAGGAGTATTCGTAGACCTGGGAGAAATTGACCAGCGCCTTGAACATCGGCGGCAGGATTTGATCGCGGTAGCGGTCGGTGGCGGCGAAGATGCGCCCGGAGATGAAGTTCGCCGTGTCCTCCAGCATCCAGATGAAGTCGTCGGCCTTCTGCATGACCTCGATGGACACGTTCGAGGCGGACTCGCGGTCGGCCAGGAGGAAGATGGGGGCGAGGGCGTTCCGGGACCGCATGGCGTCGAGAACGCTCTTGGCCGATTCGTTGTTCAGGCTTTCCTCGAAGTCCCACTTGAGGAGGAGGCATTCGATGGAGGGGTCGGAACTGACGATGGCGATGGCGTCGGCGCAGGTGTGGACGGTGATCAGGGTGGCGTCGCGTTTCTGGATTTCCAGGGCCAGGGCGTCGACGGCCTTGCCGATGGCGGTTTCCGAATCCGCCTTGTCGTGCACGAGGAGGATGCGCATGGGGAAGGTGTTGGTGATGGTGTTGGGCATATTCGTTTTCCTTATAAGAAATAGGGCACCTCAAAAAAAGTCTTTTTGGAGATGCCCAAAGATTCATTTGGCAGGCTGGACCGGCAAGCGCCTACTGCGCCGCCGCCGGCTGCTTCTTCCCGTACCACGGAGTCGCCTCCTCGGAGTAATGCAGGGCGTCCTTCAATTTCATTTCCTGCAACGGCTTCGTCACCGGCACCGCCGGGGTGCCGCCGGCTTTCTCTACGTGATGCGTCGCCGGGGAGCTTATCCCGTGCAGGTATTCACGCATGTGAACCAGGGCGTTCGAATGGCGGCCCACGGACATCCAGAAGGTGGCGCAGAGGGCGAAGATGGCGATGGCGAGGGACAGCCGCCGCACCCACGGGGGAACGCCGCCGCCGACCTCCGCGTGCTCCTCCTCGATGTCGCGTTTGCGGGACAGCGAGAATTCGTAGAAGAGGATGGTGGCGATGACGAACATCAGGGCCCAGCGCGTCTGCTCGCCGTCCGAGCCGACCATGGCGCACAGGCAGTAGATGGCCGCCACCACCCCGACAAAGACATAGAAGATGTAACTGTCCTTCGGCATTTTCTGGTAACCGAGCACGTTCAGGGCCACCGCCGAATATATGTAGGGAAGCAGGGTCATGATGACCGCGATGGAGGCGATTTTACCGAATTGCTGGCTGGCGGTGGGGGACATGGTCGCCAGAACCTGCAGGCTCATGATGCCGGCAACGATGGCGAGGCCGGCCGAAGGGACGCCCTTCGAATTTTCTCTGGCGAAGACGTTCGAGAACAGGCCGTCCTTCGCCGCCGCCTGGGCGGTTTGTCCGACCAACAGGGTCCAGCCGCCGAGGGAACCCAGACAGCCCACCGCCGCACAGAGGGCGACCACTTTCGCGGCGCCGTCGCCGAGGGCGATCCGGATGGCGTCGGCGAAGGGGGCGGAGGAGGCGACCAGCTCCTTGTTGGGGATGATGCCCATGATGGCGGAGGAACTGAGGATATAGCAGACCGCCGCGAGAATGACCCCGGCGACGGTGGCGATGGGGACGTTTTTCGAGGGGTTCTTGACCACGGCCGCCGAGACGCTCGCCGACTCGACGCCGATGAAGGCCCAGAGGGTGAAGTTGAGGGTCATGCCGATGGCGGCGACGTCGTGCTTGCCGGAGACGTTCCAGCCGGCGGCGTAGGTGGTTTTCGAGAACCAGAACCAGCCCAGGAGCGCCATGCCGACAATCGGCAGCAGGGCGCACATCGTGGTCAGGGCTTGGATGCGGCTGACCACCTTCGGCCCGAGTATGGTCGCGTAAGTGAGAATCCAGATGATGGAGATGTGCGCCAGGGCCAACACCACCGGGTCTTTCAACGCCGGCAGGAACGGGGTCAGGTAACCCAGGCCCGCCACGGCCAGGCCGACGTTTCCGACCACGTTCGCCAGCCAGTAGACGAGATTGGTCTGGTAGCCCATGTAGTCGCCGAAGGCTTTCTTGGTGTAGGCGTAGGGTCCGCCGGCGGCGGGGTCGAGGGAAGCGTGTTTGGCGAAGATGAGCGCCAGGCTTATCGAACCGATGATGGTGATTATCCAGCCGAAAATGGCGATGCCGCCGATGGCTGCCAGATTCGCCGGGAGCATGAACACCCCCGAGCCCATCATGTTTCCGGCCACCATTAATGTTGCCGGAATAAGACCGATTTTGTTGCTTTCCGCAACAGCCATAAGGAAGTCCTTTCATTTGCGAAGTTTTGTAATGGCGTTGTTTGCACCGCCAATTTCCACTTGCTAAAGCCGGTGCCAGCGACGCACGATTTGCCTAAATCGTGTTTGTTTACTTTGTAGCCTATCAGGAGGGGAATTTTCGTCAAGGAAGTGTTTGGAGGGAAAGCGGCAAAGAAGGGCGCGGGAATACAATAACAGTGGCAGGCCCCGGCAGGTCTAGTGCGGTTCTAGACAATCCGCTATGACCCCCAGACCCAAAAAAACATCCGCGCCGCGATCCAAGGGATCGCGGCGCGGATTTGGGCTTGACTTGCCGACCGGCGCTTAACAGCCCGGTAACAAAGTCCATTGCCGCCGCTTTCGGCTTGTAGGTCCGAAATACTTCGGCCAAAAAAAACGCCAATATGCCCATATTTGCTTATTTTTTTGGCCTTGTCTTTCGAACCTACAAGCCGAAATCGGCGACAAGCGACTTTGTTACCGAGCTGTTAAACGCTAAGCGTTCTTTTCGTCGTCGACCACGGTGTAATCGGCGTCCACGACGCCGTCGTCGCCGCGCTTCTGGCCGTCGCCGGCGGCGGCTCCCGGGCCGGCGTTCGCGTGATCACGCGGCGGTTCCGCGTCCGAAGCGGCCCCGGCCTGCTGTTGCTGGGCGCGTTCGTACATCTTCTGCGCCATGGTGTGGGAGGCCTGCTCCACTTCCTTGATGGCGGCTTCGATTTCGCCGGCGTTCTGGGAGCCCTTGACCTCCTCCAGACGCTTCAGGGCGTCCTCGATTTTCGCCTTGTCGTCGGCGTCCAGCTTATCGTCGTTATCCTTGAGGGTTTTTCTGAGCTGGTAGACGGTTTGGTCGGCCTTGTTCTGGGTTTGGACCAGCTTCTCCTTTTCCTCGTCGTCCTTGGCGTGCATGGCCGCGTCCTTGACCATCTGCTTGATTTCATCCTCGGACAGGCCGGAGGCGGACTTGATGGTGATGGACTGCTCCTTCTTGGTGGCCTTGTCCCGGGCCGAGACGGAGAGGATGCCGTTGTTGTCGATGGAGAAAGTCACCTCGACCTGCGGCACGCCGCGCGGGGCCGGGGGGATGCCGTCCAGCTGGAATTTTCCGAGCGTCCGGTTGCCGGAGGCGAGTTTACGCTCGCCCTGGAGGACGTGGATGTCGACGGCCGGCTGATTGTCGGCGGCGGTGGAGAACGTTTCCGATTTCGACACGGGAATCGTGGTGTTCCTGGGAATCAAGGGAGTCATGACGCCCCCCAAGGTTTCGATGCCGAGGGTCAGGGGGGTGACGTCGAGGAGGAGGACGTCGCGGACTTCGCCGGCGATGACCCCGCCCTGAATCGCCGCGCCGATGGCGACGACTTCGTCGGGGTTTACGCCCTTGTGGGGTTCGCGGCCGAAGATTTCCTTGCAGATGGCCTGAACGGCCGGCATGCGGGTCGAACCGCCGACCAGGACCACTTCCTCGATGTCCTTGGCCGAGAGGCCGGCGTCCTTCAGGCACTGGGTGCAGGGCTGGCGGCAGCGTTCGATCAGGTTGTCGACCAGTTCCTCGAGTTTGGCGCGCTTGAGATTGAGCTGCAGGTGTTTGGGGCCCGAGGCGTCGGCGGTGATGTAGGGGATGTTGATGTCGGTGGACATGGCCTGGGACAGTTCGCACTTGGCTTTTTCCGCCGCTTCCTTCAGGCGCTGCAGGGCCATTTTGTCCTTGCGGAGATCGATGCCCTGATCCTTACGGAACTCCTCGCAGATCCAATTGATGATCGCCTCGTCGAAGTCGTCGCCGCCGAGGTGGGTGTCGCCGTTGGTGGCGAGAACTTCGAAGACGCCGTCGCCGACGTCGAGGATGGAAATGTCGAAGGTGCCGCCGCCGAGGTCGAAGACGGCGATTTTTTCGTTCTTCTTCTTTTCGAGGCCGTAGGCGAGGGCGGCCGCGGTCGGTTCGTTGACGATACGCTTGACTTCCAGCCCGGCGATGCGGCCGGCGTCCTTGGTGGCCTGGCGCTGGGAGTCGTTGAAGTAGGCGGGGACGGTGATGACCGCCTCCTTGACCGGTTCGCCCAGATAATCTTCCGCGCACTGCTTGAGGTGCTGGAGGATCATGGCGGAGACTTCCGGCGGGGTGTAATCCTTGCCGAAGGCCTCGACCTTGACCAGTTCCTCGGCGCCGCCGACGACTTTGTAGGGGACGATTTTTTCTTCGGCGCCGACTTCGGAATGGCGCCGTCCCATGAAGCGCTTGATGGAATAGATGGTGTTGGTGGGATTGGTGACGGCCTGGCGTTTGGCCAATTGCCCCACCAGCCGGCCGTCGGCGGTAAAGGCGACAACGGAAGGGGTGGTGCGGCTGCCTTCCTTATTGGTGATGATTTTCGGTTCGCCGCCTTCCATCACCGCCACGCACGAATTGGTGGTGCCGAGGTCGATGCCGATGATTTTCCCCATCTTCAAAGCTCCTTTTGTGATTTGAAGCGTGCGGCGGCGAGTGGGCCGGAGAGCGCTTCTGCGAGAGATATAAGTCTACAGCGTAAATTGTCTGGTTGCAGGGGTGGAGTTTTTTTACCGGCGGCGGGCTGATTGCCGGGGGTTTTCCCAAAAAACTTCACCGTTTTGCCGGCTATGCCACGTCATCTGCTGAACGGCAAACGCGAGATTATCATGCAATTGCCTTGCCTATTTTTAAGTAAAGTTGTCACAGCCGCGTCAAAATTTAGCTAATTCTCTATTGTTACGCCAATTACAATATCATCCAAACCTTTCGGCAAGACGCATTTCCACGCCCGGCCCGGCCTGGGGGCAGATTCGCCATGTCAATTTGACAATGCCCCGACTCGTCCTGCCACACCGCTTTTACCGGCAACTCCGCCGCCGCCGGGAAGAGGAGTGGTTCGGCATGAGCAGGAGTGGTCCGGAGAGGTACGGAGTGGGGTGGGAATAAGGGGGAATGGGGATTGAAGCCTAACTCTACAACGCGACATTTGCGGGAACCGCATCCGCAAATGCCGCATGAAGTTAGGGTTATCGGCTACTCAAGGGGCGGTGGCGAAAAACCACTCGCAATTCCCTTTACCATGCAACCTTTTGATCACACGACTGTT